>JAZUFZ010000050.1:0-8741 GCA_045640985.1 Bacteroidales bacterium | reverse complement strand
GAAGGACCCGGGTCAGAACAAGCCCATAGCGTGGGCCGACGTGGCGCCTAATGCTCCGGCGAGCGCGGACAGTACGGCGATTACTATTTTGATGATTTTCTGCCATTGGTCGGGATCGATGTTTTCTTTAGTCATTGGAGTAAGGGTTAGGGGTTAGAGGTTAGGGGTTCTGGGTTAGGGGTTCTGGGTTCTTGGTTTAGTGTAGAGTGTATAGTGTATAGTGTATAGTGTGTAGTGAGTAGAGTGGTTTCGCCTTTCATTCACTGGAACCTGAAACCCATAACCCATAACCCTCAACCCCGGTTTAGTCCGGCTGGATGGTTCCGAGGTACTGGGTGGCGCCGATCTTGGAGCCTTCGGGGCTTTCGGCCCAGCCGTAGCCTTCGAGGTCCTTGCCCATCCACGAGGTGGGGATGCTGATCGAGACCTCACTCTCGCTTCGGGTTACGCTGGCGTCGCGGAACACGCACACATATTCCTTGTACTGCGGACAATAGACCACGATGTTCACGAAGTCGAGCGGCGTGCCCTCGCCAGCCTCGTCGTCCCACGAGAACTTGAGCGTGGTGCTGGTGTTCTCGTCATACACCAGACCCTTTACAGGTTCGTAGTTGCCGGCGGAGAGCTGCACCTTGGTGAGGTCCATTTCTGCCTTCCATTCGCCGGTGGAGGGGTCCTGCTGGGCGGGCTTGACTGCCTGGTAGTTCAGGCGGGAGAAGGCGTTCAGGGGGCCTTCCTGACCATGGGTAGCCTTGCGGAAGGTGAGCTTGGCGATGCGGTCGAAGATCGCCATAAACTGTGCCAGGCACTTGAATTTCGCGCGCTGCTTCTGCTGGGGCACGGTGTTGCTGGAGTTGTGGGTAATGCTCTGGTGGATGTAGAACTTTCCTTTCATCTTGCGCCCGGTCACAGCGCCGATTTTACCCTGAAAGGATCCG
This sequence comes from Bacteroidales bacterium, assembly GCA_045640985.1. GTDB lineage: Bacteria > Bacteroidota > Bacteroidia > Bacteroidales > P3 > Colimorpha. The sequence continues at coordinate 7,803 of JAZUFZ010000050.1, read as the reverse complement.
AAATGACCGTTCATAATGTAAGCCATAGTGAGTTGGGTTTAGGGGTTAGTGGTTAGGTTTTAGTGGTTCAGGGGTTCCGGATTTTCCGGACGTCCGGACTTTCCGGGGTCTCCGGGTTTTCCTGTTTTCGATTTCGGATGCAAAGTTACGAACTCTTTCCGGCGGCGGAAACCTGTTTGGTGCCAATCTGGGTCATTTTTGTGTCATTTCTGTGTCAATTTTGTGTCATATTGGTAGCGTTGTAAAGCAAGAAAAAAGCCCCCGGCAGGCGCCGGAGGCTTCATTTTTCACTGATTTTATGGCAATTCTTTAATCGTTGTAGTCGTAGGCGTACTGGCCGGGCCAATCGGGCCAAGTGGTTCCGCTCAGGCTGGAAGGCAGGTGGAGAACGGGGGTGGTGGGCACATCTTTGAACGCATGCTCTTTAATGGTTGGGGCTTGCGTCTTGGAATAGACATGGGACAGATTCCCGCAACCCTCGAAGGCATACTCCCCTATCGTGGTGACGTTGGGAAGCTCAATCGTAGTCAGTTTTGTGCAATACCTGAAGGCGTCCCCTCCTATCGTGGTGGCGCTGGGCAGTGAAACCATAGTCAGGCTTGCGCAACTCAAGAAGGCATCCCTTTCTATCGTGGTGGCGCTGGGCAGCGAAAGTGAAGTCAACCCGCTCTCCCGGAAGGCGAACTCACCTATCGTAGTGACGTTAGGCAGTGAAACCGTGGTCAGGTTTGTGCATTGATAGAAGGCGTTCTCCCCTATCATAGTGGCATTAGGCAGCGAAACCGTGATCAGGCTTGTGCAATTCCGGAAGACTCCCATCCCTATCGTGGTGGCGCTGGGCAGTGAAACCGTGGTCAGGCTTGCACAACTCCGGAAGGCGTCATATCCTATCGTGGTTGCGCCGGGCAGTGAAACCGTGGTCAGGCTTGTGCATTGATAGAAGGCGTTCTCCCCTATCGTGGTGGCATTAGGCAGTGAAACCGTGGTCAGGTTTGTGCATTGATAGAAGACGTTATATCCTATCGTGGTTGCGTCGGGCAGTGAAACCGTAGTCAGGCTTGCGCATTGATAGAAAACATAATTCCCGATTTCGGTAACCGAAGTGGGAATGGAGATGCTCTGCAATGCCGAACAGTTGCGAAACGCATTTGACCCTATCTTGGTGATGATGTCGTCGAACACGATCAAGCCTTTGGAGCCCGAAAAATTATAGGCAGCCTCTTCTGCCCCGAAGGTGCCCCAATCCGAGGTGCTGGATTCCACCCGCGCGGTGGCACTGTAGCGTATTGTCCAGTCGGCCACGAAGTCGTAGTCCTCGTGGTGGCTGAGGTCGTAGCTGAAAGCGGCGATCTGGTTGCGGAGCAGCCCGCGGCCCATATAGGTGGTCTTGGCGTGGGTGGCCCAGGCGGTGCCAGCGTTGGAGAGCACGGCTATGGTGAGGGTCTCGAAGTTGGTGTTGGGGGGCAGCACGATATAGAAACTCTTGCCGTTGGCACGCACGGCTTCGGGGAAGCGGAGGGTCACGCTGCTGCTGCCGCCGGTGCAGGAGGTAAGCGACGGATCGCCGTTATTGTCGAACCGCAGCTGGGCCTTGCCGCAGAGCATCTGGTTTTCGATGCCTTTCACCTGTATGGCTTTGATGCTTTCGTTGTTGGGTATGGTTACCTTGAGCAGCGCACCGAGGTTGCGGAACTTCAGTTCCTCGCCGTCGCTGGGGCAGTAGGCGGCCATGGGGTTGTCTATGATCTGACGGCCGTCAGCGTTCACCCTATAGGTCTGGATATGGGGGAAATCCACCGTACCGCCTGCGGCGTCCATGTCCGTAATCTTTCCGGCGGGATAGAACGCCAGGAGGTTCTCTCCGCTGAGAGTGCCGGGTATGGTAATCTCCGCACTGTTGGCGTGGCCGCCTCCGGTGGTGAGGGTCACGGCGCAGGGGGTGCCGTTCACGGCTACCGCGTCGTCATGCTCCCAGCAGGCGTAATATTCATCGTCGATATAGGCCTTGCTGCCGTTATCGAACTGTTCAAAGGTGGCTGTGAGGGTACGCACCCCTTCTTTCTGGCATGAGGCAAACAGCACTGCCAGCGCCGCCACCAGGATTCGTATGTTTTTCATTTTCATCATTTTTCTTTAATTGCCATAGTTGTATGCGTATGTTCCGGGCCAATCGGGCCAAGTGGTTCCCTCCAGACTGGAAGGCAGGTGGAGAACGGCGGTGGAGGGCACATTATTGAATGTATTTGATTCAGTGGTGGGGGCAGCCGTCTTGGTATAGACGTTGGCCAGGCTGGTACAATTCCAGAAGGCGTACATCCCCATCGTGGTAGCGTTGGGAATCGAAACCGTGGCCAGGTTTTCGCATTGCGCGAAGGCAAATCTCCCTATCGTGGTGACGCTGAGCAGCGAGATCGTGGTCAGTTCTATGCAACCCTCGAAGGCATACTCACCTATCGTGGTGACGTTGGGAATCCTGACCGTGGTCAGTTCTGTGCAAACCGCGAAGGCTTCTTCTCCTATCGTGGTGACGTTGGGCAGCGAGATCGTGGTCAAGCCGCTCAACCCGAAGGCGCCATCTTCTACCGTAGTGGCGTTAGGCAGCGAGATCGTGGTCAGATTCAAGCATTCTCTGAATGTTCCGCACTCTATCGTGGTGACGTTGGGTATTTCAACCGTGGTCAGGCTTATGCATCTCCAGAAGGCGTCATCTCCTACCGTAGTGGCGTTAGGCAGCGAGATCGTGGTCAGGTTTGTGCAGCTATAGAAGGCATTCTCTCCTACCGTAGTGGCGTTAGGCAGCGAGATCGTGGTCAGGTTTGCGCAACCCCAGAAGGCGTTATATCCTATCGTGGTGGCGTTAGGCAGCGAGACCGTGGTCAGGTTTGTGCACTCAGAGAAGGCGTACTCCCCTATCGTGGTGGCGCTGGGTATCGAAACCGTGGTCAGGTTTGTGCAATCCCAGAAGGCTATCCCGTCTATCGTGGTGACGCCAGGCATCAAAAAGGTATCCAGATTGCTGCAACTGGAGAATGCATCCTCTCCGATTTCGTTAACCGAAGCGGGGATGGTGATGCTCTGCAATGCCGAACGGCCGCTAAACGCACTTGGCGCTATTTGGGTGATGATGTCGTCGAACACGATCAGGCCTTTGGATCCTCCGAAGTTATAGGCGGCCTCTTCTGCCCCGAAGTCACCCCAATCTGTAGCCTCACTGGGATCCAGCCGTTCGGTGGCGGTGTAGCGTATCGTCCAGTCGGCCACGAAGTCGTAGTCCTCGTGGTGGCTGAGGTCGTAGCTGAAGGTGGCGATATGGTTGCGGGAGATTTCACGATACATTACAGTCGTTTTGGCGTGGGTGGCCCAGGCGCAACCGTTGTTGGGGAGCACGGCTATGGTGAGGGTCTCGAAATCGGCGTTGGGGGGCAGCACGATATAGAAGCTCTTTCCGTTGGCGCGCACGGCTTCGGGGAAGCGGAGCGTCACGCTGCTGAAGCCGCCGGTGCAGGAACTGAGCGACGGTTCTCCGTTGTAGTTGATCCGCAGCTGGGCCTTGCCGCAGAGCATCTGGCTGTCGGAGCCTTTCACCTGTATGGCTTTGATGTCTTCGTTGTTGGGGATGGTCACCTTCAGCAGGGCACCGAGGTTGCGGAACTTCAGTTCCTCACCGTCGCTGGGGCAGTAAGCGGCCATGGGGTTGTCTATGATCTGCTTTCCGTCGGCGTTCACCCTATAGGTCTGGATATGGGGGAAATCCACCGTGCCGCCTGTGGCGGACATGTCCGTAATCTTATCAGCGGGATAGAACGCCAGGAGGTTCTCTCCGCTGAGGGCTTCGGGAACGGTGATCTCCGCACTGTTGGCGTGGCCGACCCCGGTGGTGAGGGTCACGGCGCAGGGGGTGCCGTTCACGGCTACCGCGTCGTCATCCTCCCAGCAGGCGTAATATTCGTCGTCGATATAGGCCTTGCTTCCGTTATCGAACTGCTCGAAGGTGGCGGTGAGGGTGCGTACCCCCTCTTTCTGGCATGAGGCAAACAGCACTGCCAGCGCCGCCATCAGGATCCGTATGCTGTTTTTCGTTTTCATCATTTTTCTTTAATCGTTGTAGTCATAGACAATCGAGCCGGGCCAGCCGCTCCAGTTGACGGAGGCACTGCCGCTCAGGCCGGAAGGCAGGTGGAGAACGGCGATGGAGAGCACATTATAGAACGCATCATCATTAATGGTTGGGGCTTGCGTCTTGGAATAGACATTGGACAGATACATGCAATGCTCGAAGGCATACTCCCCTATCGTGGTGATGTTGGGAATCTCAATCGTGGTCAGGTTTTCGCAACCCCTGAAGGCATACTCACCTATCGTGGTGACGTTGGGCAGCGAGATAGTGGTCAGTTCTGTGCAAGTCGTGAAGGCTTCTTTTCCTATCGTGGTGACGTTGGGCAGCGAGATCGTGGTCAGTTCTGTGCAATCCTCGAAGGCACACTCACCTATCGTGGTGACGTTGGGCAGCGAGATCGTGGTCAGGTTTGTGCACTCAGAGAAGGCACTCCCGCCTATCGTGGTGACGCTGGGCAGCGAAAACGTGGCCAGGTTTGAGCATTCCCGGAAGGCATACATCTCTATAACGATGGCGTTAGGCAGCGAGATCGTGGTCAGGTTTGCGCAACCCCGGAAGGCGCCATATCCTATCGTGGTGGCGTTAGGCAGCGAGATCGTGGTCAGTTTTGCGCAACCCCTGAAGACGTCATATCCTATCGTGGTGACGCTGGGCAGCGAAACCGTGGTCAGTTTTGTGCACTCAGAGAAGGCTCTCCCGCCTATCGTGGTGACGTTTGGCAGCGAAACCGTGGTCAGGTTTGTGCACTCAGAGAAGGCTCTCCCGTCTATCGTGGTGACGTTTGGCAGCGAGACCGTGGTCAGATTGCTGCAACTGGAGAATGCATAACCTCCGATTTCGGTAACCGAAGCGGGAATGGTGATGCTCTGCAATGCCGAACGGCCACTAAACGCACTTGGCGCTATTTGGGTGATGATGTCATTGAACACGATCAGGCCCTTGGTTGACCCGAAGTTATAGGCGGCCTCTGCTGCCCCGAAGTCACCCCAATCTGTAGCCTCACTGGGATCCAGCCGTTCGGTGGCGGTGTAGCGTATCGTCCAGTCGGACACGAAGTCGTAGTCCTCGTGGTGGCTGAGGTCGTAGCTGAAGGCGGCGATATGGTTGGCCGTCAGCATATTGCCCAGGGGTATGGTCTTGGCGTGGGTGGCCCAGACGGTGCCAGCGTTGGAGAGCACGGCTATGGTGAGGGTCGCAAAATCGGTGTTGGGGGGCAGCACGATATAGAAACTCTTGCCGTTGGCGCGCACGGCCTCGGGGAAGCGGAGCGTCACGCTGTTGAGGCCGTCGGTACAGGAACTGAGTCTCGGTTCGCCATTACCATTGAGCCACAGCTGGGCCTTGCCGCAGAGCATCTGGTTTTCGATACCCTTCACCTGTATGGCTTTGATGTATCCGTCGTTGGGAATGGTCACCTTGAGCAGTGAGCCGAGGTTGTGGAACCTCAGTTCCTCGCCGTCGCTGGGGCAGTAGGCGGCCATGGGGTTGTCTATGATCTGCTTTCCGTCAGCGTTCACCCTATAGGTCTGGATATGGGGGAAATCCACCGTGCCGCCTGTGGCGGACATATCCGTAATCTTTCCGGCGGGATAGAACGCCAGGAGGTTTTCTCCGCTGAGGGCTTCGGGAACGGTGATCTCCGCACTGTTGGCGTGGCCGCCCCCGGTGGTGAGGGTTACGGCGCAGGTGGTGCCGTTGATGGCTACCGCGTCGTCATTCTCCCAGCAGGCATAATATTCGTCATCGATATAGGCCTTGCTTCCGTTGTCGAACTGTTCAAAGGTGGCTGTGAGGGTACGTACCCCCTCTTTCTGGCATGAGGCGGCTGAAAGCATCACCAGCGCCGCCATCAGGATTCGTATGTTATTTTTCGTTTTCATCATTTTTCTTTAATCGTTGTAGTCATAGACAATCGAGCCGGGCCAGCCGCTCCAGTTGACGGAGGCACTGCCCTCCAGGCCGGAAGGCAGGTGGAGAACGGCGGTGGAGGGCACATTTTTGAATGCATTTAATTCAATGGTGGGCGCAGCCGTCTTGGTATAGACGTTGGCCAGGCTGGTACAATCCCAGAAGGCATACTCACCTATCGTGGTGACGTTGGGAATCGAAACCGTGGTCAGGCTGGTGCACTCCCGGAAGGCTCCATACTCTATCGTGGTGGCGCTGGGTATCGAAATCGTGGTCAGTCTGGTGCACTCCCGGAAGGCATACATCTCTATAACGATGGCGTTAGGCAGCGAGATCGTGGTCAGGTTTGCGCAACCCCAGAAGGCGCCATACTTTAACGTAGTGGCAACCGGCAGCGAAACGGAGTACAGACCACAATCAGAGAATGCTTTTTCTCCTACCGTGACGATGCAGGGCAGAGAAACGGAGTGCAGTGCAGTGCCGGCGAAGGCTAACTCCCCTATCGTGGTGACGTTGGGCATATCCACCGAGGCCAGGTTTGAGCAATTCCTGAAGGCGCAATATTCTATCGTGGTGACATAGGGCAGCGAAAGCGATGTCAGCGCACAGTCACCGAATGCGTAAGATCCTATTGTAGTGATGTAGGGCATTTCCACGGTGGCCAGACTGTTGCAACTGAAGAACGCATTATCCACGATTGTGGTGACACCAGGCATCGAGACGGAAGTCAGATTTTCATCATACGAGAATGCCCCATCTACAATCTCTGTGACACTTTCGGGGAGTCTTAAGCTTTGCAGACTGTTTATGCTTTCATATTTCCAGATTCCTATCTTGGTGATGATGTCGTTGAACACGATCAGGCCTTTGGCTGACCCGAAGTTATAGGCAGCCTCTTCTGCCCCGAAGGTACCCCAATCTGAGTTATCATAGTGGGGAACCAGCCGTTCGGTGGCGGTGTAGCGTATCGTCCAGTCGGACACGAAGTCGTAGTCCTCGTGGTGGCTGAGGTCATAGCTGATGGCGGCGATATGGTTGCGGGAGACCACACGGCCCATGTCGGCGGTCTTGGCGTGGGTGGCCCAGGCGGTACCGTTGTTGGAGAGTACGGCGATGGTAAGGGTCTCGAAATCGGCGTTGGGGGGCAGCACAATATAGAAACTCTTTCCGTTGGCGCGCACGGCTTCGGGGAAGCGGAGCGTCACGCTGCTGAAGCCGCCGGTGCAGGAACTGAGCATCGGTTCTCCGTTGATGTCTAACTTCAGCTGGGCTTTGCCACAGAGCATCTGGTTGTCGATACCTTTCACCTGTATGGCTTTGATGTCTTCGTTGTTGGGAATGGTTACCTTGAGCAGTGAGCCGAGGTTGCGGAACTTCAGTTCCTCGCCGTCGCTGGGGCAGTAGGCGGCCATGGGGTTGTCTATGATCTGCTTTCCGTCGGCGTTCACCCTATAGGTCTGTATATGTGGGAAATCCACCGTACCGCCTGCGGCGGACATGTCCGTAATCTTATCAGCGGGATAGAACGCCAGGAGGTTCTCTCCGCTGAGAGTGCCGGGTATGGTAATCTCCGCACTGTTGGCGTGGCCGCCCCCGGTGGTGAGGGTTACGGCGCAGGTGGTGCCGTTGATGGCTACCGCGTCGTCATTCTCCCAGCAGGCATAATATTCGCCGTCGATATAGGCCTTGCTTCCGTTATCGAACTGTTCAAAGGTGGCTGTGAGGGTACGTACCCCCTCTTTCTGGCATGAGGCGGCCAGCACTGCCAGCGCCGCCAT
>JAZUFZ010000049.1:0-2441 GCA_045640985.1 Bacteroidales bacterium | reverse complement strand
GTTTCCGGATTTTCCGGACGTCCGGACTTTCCGGGGTCTCCGGGTTTTCCTGTTTTCGATTTCGTTTGCAAAGTTACGAACTCTTTCCGGCGGCAGATGCCGAACCGGTGCTGAACTGGTGCCGAACCGGTGCTGAATTGGTGCTGAAAATGGTGCTGAACCGGTGCTGATTTGAGGCGTATAAAAAACAGCAAAATCCCCCCGAAATCAGCAAAACCCCCAAAAAACTTTGCCTCATCAAGTGGTCAGCCCCTCTGATGATACAAAATTGCGTATGGCTATCGTAAGTATAAAATGCAAAAGAGGCAGACCCTCTTGTGGTCCGCCTCTTTTTATAAGGTTATTCCTCCTTTGATATTGATTACAGGGCTACAATGTTTTCGTCAGTGAAATATTGTGCTCCAGCATCACCCCAAGCGGCTTTGTATGCATCAACGGAGGACGCTGGGACTTTCAACTTGGTCGAACCGGCTCCATTGTATGCACCTATATTATAGAAAACGGTCTCATTTCCCAGGGTGGGAACTGTTCTGCTTTTCAGTGTAATGGTTTGCAAACGTTGACAATCATAAAACGCATCAGCGCCGATGTGGGATATGGTGCCAGGCATGGTGATGCTTCTTAGATTTTTTTCCTTAAATGCGTTTTGTGGTATTTCGGTAATAGCCCCAGTGAATGTCATAACTCGGTCACTACCCAAACGGCTCTGTGAGAATTCTACCCCCCACTGAATGCCGGTGAAATCATAAGTAATATCACTTATATCCATATAGGTGATCTCGGGCTTTTCTATAAATGTCGTATTTCTCAGGTCGCAGGGGATGGTGTATATCTTGCTGCGTTCAAAATTCACCGATGCTTCTTTCTCGAAATAGTATAATCCATCCGTGGTGGTTACATCTACGCGCAGGCAGGTACCCGTGGTAGCCGGAATGGGGATGAGGAAGTTCTTGGTTTCTCCATTAATGGATTGAGAATTGCCCTTTTCGCCATATTTGATTTCCACAGAATTGGTTGAATCATTTGCCCCTGCAACATAAGTTGCGCCCTCGTTTGATGCCATGAAGGTTCCACTGAGTATGCCCCCTATCACGGTAACTTTGATGGAGGTGATTTTTCCCGTATATACAGGATCGCTGGCGGCAGAGATCACGACATTCAGCACGGCACCTTGGTTTTTAAAGACCAGGGTATTGTCATCGGCACTTGCTGCGTACATTGGGGCATCAAATGTCACTTTACTGCTTTTCTTTGTTCGTGATATCTCGGCAGGATACGTGAACTGGTATGTGCTATTATCGTAAGACTTCTTCATTCCAGCAGGTGCGAATGCATAGTATTTCTCAGCTTGTAGCACATCGGCAATGGTAGCTGTGTTTTTATCTGTACCGACGTTGATGCTATAGACTGCTCCGTTTACATCAACATTGTCACCATTGTCCCAGCAAGCGTAGTTGTTGTCGTCCAGGTGGATTTTGGCACCATCGAAATGCTCCATTTCGAGCTTCAGCACATTCGTATCTTTTTGGCAGGAAGCCAATGTTGCCAGTACGGCAATAATAGGTATAATGAATTTTCTCATCTTTTTTCGTTATTTATTGTTTACCATTCCCAAGTGCCGCCGTCGGTATATTGCTCGTTCTGGTCGGCAGAATTATCATCCTTCAAGTTGATGAAGTTAAAAAGTGATGTTTCGGCATTGTTGTTAACTACAAATTGTCCGGCATTGGTTGGATCTGACGCCGCAAAACCCGTCTCATTTTGGAAACTTACGATCTTCAAAGTCGGGGTTTGGTACTGTTTCTTTTTCATTTTTATATTAATTTGATGGTATGTTATCATTCTTTTTTACTTCCCAGTTTGTTGATCTATTGAAAGATAGGTAATATTATATTGTCAATATTGAAATTGCAAATTTACACAATATTCTCCATATATTTCCTCTGTTAAGTTTTTTTATGATTTTTCCCATTCTCTGCGGCCGCGGCTATGGAAAACCAAAAAAGCCCCCGGAGGGGCTATGGGTCGCCGAGATAGCGGTAGAGGATTTCCACCTGGAGGGGTGTTAGCCGGTGGGCGCTGGGTGTGTAGCCCGCGGCGGTCAGGGCGTCGAGGAGCCCGCGGGTGGCGCGGATTTCGTGGTTCAGCATCCGCATCGCCACCCGCTCGCTCACCCATGGAAAATACTTCTGTGCGATGTCTGTCTTGTATTCGTATGGCATTTTGGTTTAGGGTTTAGTGGTTAGGGTTTAGGGGTTCCGGGCTTCTCCGGGCTCTCCGGTCTTTCCGGCTTTTCCGGCCTCTCCGGCCTTTCCGGCTTTTCTCCGGGCTTTCTCCGGGCTTTTCCGGCTTCCCGGATTTTCCGGCCTTTCCGGCCTTTCCGGCCCTTTCGGGGCTGGGCCGGGGTTTCTTCGGGGGAGAAGTCGGATCGTAGCCATGTC
>JAZUFZ010000048.1:0-130481 GCA_045640985.1 Bacteroidales bacterium | reverse complement strand
AAAACTGAAAACAGTTGTTTATCCGGTTACTCTTTGTCTAAGAGGCAGTTGAGTGCCTGGCCGATTTATTCGACTACCGTCTCATGACTTTTTTATTCCGGCCTAAAGAGCAAGCTCTTTGGCACTCCATTGCAAAAGTTCATTGGCGAGTCCTTTGGAGAACTCTTTCGCGGAGAAGTCCGCGGTGAGATAGGTAGTCTTGAGGTTGAGTCGGAGCCTGCCCTTTTCGCTACAGGTAACGGTGAGGTACTTTCCGTTGAAGACCTGGGGCGTGCGCCTGCCCTTGGAAGGGCGTGCGGTCTCGGTGAAGGTGAAATGCGCCTCCTGGTCGCGGAGGAGCAGACCGGAGTAGTATTGATTCTATATTCTATGGAACTATATACATATTGTCCAATATGAATTAGGGTAATTATATACTTTGGGGCCAAAAAATTCAAAAAAATACTGTTAGAAATGGCAGTATTTTTTGATTGAGGTATTTGTAAATAAAATAAATCAAAAATGCATATAGATGAAGGAAAGAAAAGGTACGTAAAAAGGAAAGCCAATCGTCCAAACTTTCTTAAGGGTAGATAATCTCACATTCCTTCTCAGACAATTGGCAATGCAAAGGTACAAATAAATTCTGAATTCGCAATACAGGGACTAAAAAATCTTGCAAATAAATACAAAAACATCAACGGCGTATGCGTTTTTTCAACTGATGTTTTTGTCTATATACTATAACATCTAATATGCAATATGTTACATTTTAATCAAAAGATTTTCAACTTTCTTTGATATTTTCTTGGACAACATTATATAATTACCTTTTTTTATTATTGACTGCTTTTCTATATGAAAATTTTTATGTACTTTTGCAATATATATAAGATGTTTGTTCTTTATTGTTTGTATATACGAAGGTGTTAATTTTCTGTAAATTACACAAACTTCTTAGCTGTTTTTTACAAAATTAAAATGGAATAAAATAAAAAGTAAAACGGTAAAATACAAATGGAAATGACTGTAAATACACATCATTGTTCTCATAAACAAGGCTCATCAATAATGAAACGCCTGTCTATGCTTGTGCTGTTGTTTCTGCCGATTTCCCTATTTGCCCAACAAAAGTACGCATTGCTGATTGGCGTTTCCGACTATCCCCAATACAAAGTCTCCGACGCTTCATGGAGCCGCATACACGGAGCAAATGACGTTAGGCTGTTAGCTCCTATATTTTCGAAACAAGGATTTAATGTTGAGTCGCTTACCGACAAAAGAGCCACAAAGAAAGCCATTGAAAAGAGTCTGAAGAAATTGGTGCAAACGGTACACCCTGGAGATATGGTGTACATCCATCTTTCTGGTCATGGACAAGCCGTCGAAGACACGGATGGCGATGAGAATGACGGATGGGACGAGTCCTATATACCCTACGATGCACAACGTTTGTACCAAAAGGAGGTTTACACTGGCGAAAACCATCTGTTGGATGATGAATTAAACCAATATCTGGATGCAATACGAATCAGGGTTGGAACAACAGGAATAGTTTATGTGGTTTTGGATGCCTGTCATGCGGGATCATCCTATCGTGGAGAAGAAGATACAAATAGTGTATATATGAGGGGTTCGGATATCGGTTTTAGTCAGTCGGGAAAAGCGTATGCTCCCAAGATAGATAAACGTGGCAATATCCGAGTGACATCACAACCCAATATGGCTCCCCTTTATATGATTGAAGCCTGCCGCTCCTATGAAGTGAACACCGAGATAAAACAAAACAATCTATATTATGGGCCATTGTCGTACTTTATTTCTCAGGAGTTGTTAACCATCCTCCTCTCATCCGACACTACTTGGATAGAGCATGTGAGAAAGAAAATGGACAAAGACACTCGATTGGTCAGGCAGCATATGGTAATTGAAAGTTCAAGATAACTATGGCAATACTACCATTAAATAGGAAACGGGAAAAGGCGCTGAATGATTTTGCTAAAGAATACAAGACCCGCACACTTGCATTCTTAAATCAGTATTTCCATCTTTGCAAGGAGGATTGTGAAGATGTCTTTCAAGAAGCTTCCATCACCCTTTATCTAAAAGCGACAGAAGGAGAACTTGAAAACCTTACATCCTCTCTCTACACCTACTTCATCGGAATCTGCAGGAACAAAGCTTTTGAGCAGGTTCGCAAAAATAAAAAGAGTTTTGCTCTTTCATTTGATGAAGTAGATGAGAACGGGAAAAACAACGAAACACTTGTAGCAAAGGCCGACAGGATTCTACAGATAACAGAAGAAAACGAACAGCGACAAAGAGACAGAGAACAAATGGTTCAATCCATTGTTAAACATTTACCATCTCCTTGCAACGAACTATTGTGGGCTTACTACCGCGATGTCCTCTCGATGAAGGCAATTGCCAGTATGTTTGGGTATGCCAGCGAGAGTGTCGCCAAAGTTACAAAACATCGTTGTATGGAGAAGTTCCAAAAGACCTATCAAGCATCTACCTTGCTGGCAGAATAATTATACGGAATAGCACCATGAGCAATTTATCAGAAAATATCATAGAGCAAAACGAGGAAAGAATCAATCGCTACCTGTTCGACAAAATGTCACCTGAAGAGAATGCCCAGTTTGAGAGCGACTTGAAGAATGATAGCCAGCTCCGAAGGCAAGCCGAATCGATGGCACAGATGGTTAAAGCAATGGATGTTGTTGGTGCGGAACGTGACAAAGAGATAATCTCGAAAATGAAAGGTTCTGTTACTAGTAAGGCTCGACCTGTGAAATGGCTATCCATTGCAGCCAGCTTTGCCTTGATTCTTACCGTTGGGTATCACGTTTATGATTACAACAGAATAGGCAATCTCGGTGAAGAATACGCAGCGACATTCCCTATCTCCACAATTGTGCGTGGTGAGGAAGACGTTGATGCTGCACAGAAACTCTCCTCACTATTTGCGAATGTCACCAATGGTGAAGACCTGGATAACACCATCTCTCAGCTGTCCGAACTTTGGGTTTTATCTCAAAGCGACACATATAATGAATACACCACGTATACCCCATATATCGGCTGGAACCTTGCCATTGCTCACCTCCGCAACCACGACAAGAAAGAAGCAAAAGTGATTCTCGAAGAGTTGGCAAAGATGTATCCAGAAGACTCTGCAGTGGATGATAAGGTTTCAGAACTATCAAAAAAGTTATAGAATGAAAAAGCTCTTTGTAATATTGTGCTATATCTTTCTGTCTGTGTCATTATTGGCACAGAATGAGATAGACAAAACCTTACAGTTATTTAATTATTATTGTAAACAAGGTTTATACACGAACGCATCAAATCTACTTGTAGAAAAAGGGAATGCATATTTGGATAAAGGAGATACATTAACTGCTTATAAGTTGCAGTTGAAGAATTGTCAGTTTACAGATGAACATTTAGAGGAATTCCTCAATTCTGGTTTAACCTGGGAGGGGTATTTTGCCAATTGGTATGTGACGATAAGTCTTGAGGGTTGGATGAATAAGAAAGAAGATGGCGCTATTCACCTTTTTTCCGTATTAGGAAAGATGCAAAAAAAAGCTCCTCATCTTCTGCCATTTTATGCCGGCACCCTTGCGTATATTCTTTATGATTTCACGGATCCAAAATACATTGATTCCATTTATTTGCTACAAAATGCGCTAAACGTGATCAAATCACAAACACCAACTCCACAATTGGTAACACAATATATTCAGATTGCCGATTGCTTTAATAAAAATCGTTTTTACAACAGCATAAATGGCGTTCATTTAGTAAATAATAGATTGCAAGAGATTAAAGCTTGGTATTTGTTAAATAACAAGTACATTAGAAATCTAAATAAGGAGCAATATCGTAAAGAAATAATTGAATATGAAATAGCATATGCTGATTTATTATACTTTTTTGCTAGCACGATTAGTGCACAAGAGAATGATGCTGTCAGAGCAATTTCTTTGTATAAAGAGGAGGTGTCAGTATTAACGCCTTTATTGCAATTGGATAGTAGGTTATCGCAGAAGATAGCAGCATGCCAAGCGTGTATTTCTAAAGAGTATTACTACTTAAATGATTTCGTAAAGAGTAAGGAATATAACGATTCTGCAATATTGTCGCTTGTTAATCATTGGGATGATTTTGAATATTGCGATATATTAAGTGCCGTTGCTTTGAATTATTGGAACATTAATAATCAAACTTTGGCGGCACGATTTAAACTTACAGAGATGCTTACCAGAGAAAAGTTGGGTTGGAAATGTTCTCAGTCGGATTGGGCTTTGTATTTCATGTATGTGGTAAATGAGAACCCCTTTGCGGTATTAAACAACAAGGGCAATGCTATTAGTGCAGATAAAAAGTATTGGGAGAGTGATGGCATATACACATATATAGGAAGGGCTTACTCTTTGATTATGGACGAAACTAATGATTATAAAGATTCCGCAGAATTTTATTTCCATAAAGCAGAAAGTATTATTGATTCTAAATATTACGATAGTAATAGACATAATGCAAAGTCTTCCATAAATAAGAATTGGGCATCACACTATTTTAGGTTGGGTGATTACGAAAGAGCTTATAATATTTCAAAGAATAATCTGTTATACAATAGCAATCCATCATGTATTAATTATTGTAATGTGGCTATTATGGCTTCATTGCTTCATGACACAACTGGTATTCATGAATACCTTCCAAAGTATTATTATGGAATAGAAGAATCGTTAAGTAAGATGTTGCCAATACTTGGAACTATTGAATCTGATACTTATTTAGGAAATGGTGAAAGGGATATATATCATATCCCCGAATTGACATCATGGAATCCCAGCGACACTGTAAGTGTTTGCATCGCTTATGATGCAGCACTACTAATGAAGGGTCTTACTCTTCAATATAACACACTTGCACCACATATTTCTGACGATCCATCGCTTATTATTGCCAAGCATCAACTAGACAAGATTCATGATAGCATTTACACGATTCAAAACGATGACCAACGATTATTGTTTCTTCTTTATCGGTTTGAGCAAGCGGAACGAGAAATCTTAAGAGATATTAATGAAAAAATAACTAAAGTTCATTGGGGAGATATTAAGGGCAATCTAAAAGGAACTGAGGCTTGTGTTGAATTTGTAAAGTATACGGCAAATGCCTATTCATGGTGCGAAGGGAATCCAACACCTCATTATGCCGCCATACTTTTGTTAGGGAATAGCAACCATCCTATCTTTGTGGATTTGTTTGACGAAAATGAACTCCACGATGCATATAATCTTCAACCCAAGTCATATGACACAGAATCAGGCACAGAACTATTTGAAAAACTGTGGGGGAAGTTAGATGGATACATCACTGGGAAAAGCCGTGTTTACTTTTCTCCTATGGGTATGCTTTATCTAATCAACATTGAAGCACTAGCAGATAGTAATGGGGTTACCGCTCTTGAGAAATACAATTTGATAAGGGTATCTTCTACCAAACAGATTATTTATTCAAAAAAAGAATCCACAATTCAATCTGTTGTTTCTTATGGTGGCATAGATTATACTGAAATGTCAGAAGCCATTGTGGATAGTCTTAACACTAGAGGCAATTGGAATTACCTTAAAAATACAATGACAGAAGTACGTAACATTGAAGCGTCCCTACAGAAGAACAACATAAAGGTCTCAACGATAATTGGAAGCAATGCTACGGAAGCATCTTTTAAATCGCTTGATGGCACAACGGCCGATGTAATACATATTGCCTCCCATGGCTTTTATGTGCCCGAACAGAAACGTGATAGCATTCCTTTTTATGTAAAAAGTGATTATACAAAAAACATAAAAGATGAACTTTTCTACTCTGGTTTAATTATGTCTGGTGGACAATCTGCATGGTCTGATTCCTCATTTAAAGCCGATAATGATGATGGCATTCTTACTTCATATGAAATATCTAAACTTGACCTTCATAATGTAGACCTTGTTGTTCTTTCTGCATGTGAAACTGGACTTGGAGATAACCTTTTTGATGGAATTTTCGGCCTTCAGCGAGCTTTCAAGAAAGCCGGCGTCACGTCTATCTTGATGAGTTTGTGGAATATAAACGATAAAGCAACATCAGAATATATGGAGCTCTTCTATAATTTTCTTACATCTGGGCTCTCTAAACAAGAATCTTATAGGCGAACTGTTGCCGAAATGAAGCATCGGTATCAAGATGCAAACTACTGGGCATCATTTATTTTGCTGGATTAACACTTTTTTAATAGAGGATTAGCTCAGTATATCGGTGAAATTACATATTTTTGTAACAAACACCAATATGCTGTATTAAAGATAGTTATATTGCTATTAATAATTCTATTCTTCTTCATATGGAAAAACAATGTTATTATGCACATGCTTCACCAATAGAAATACAATATGTCCATTCCGAAAGAATAATTCCATTATTATTAACTTAATTTATTGATCTTATGAATAAAATAAATATAAAGATTAAATTTGATACAAATCCTGAAGTATTAAAACTACCTAAGATTCTATTATTGGATAATTACGAAGAAAAAGTTCGTGCTGATATCAATCAGGGGAAAGGCGGTTCGTATCTTGTCTATTTAGAATACCTAATGCCTCGAAGAGAGATGGATAATATCATTCTTGGACTATGCGATAGGATAGCAATGGATGGCTTTTCTCCAATTTCTTACGGCAGTATTGATCGTAGATATACTTTTTCTGGAATAGCAAATAATGATGAAATCATAACAAATGCCATCTATCAATTTTTAGTCTAAGTTATTCTTTTCTGTTTTCACTGTTAACCTTTCGCTTGTTTCTGTCATTAAGGAATAGAAACAAGCGAAAGGTTAACACTTATGGAAAACATAGAATTCAAAATTGATCAGGCAAATGTCGAACAGCAGAAAGCTTTCGAGCTTGTTGCAAACACTAACACTAGTCTCTTCATTACCGGTAAGGCCGGTACCGGTAAAACCACTTTTGTGAAGTGGATTCAGAAGGAGATTGACAAGAACTTCTTAATACTGGCTCCGACGGGCATTGCTGCACTCAACGTGGGTGGACAAACGATGCACTCGTTCTTCGGATTTCCTTTCGAGGTAATAGGCCCCAAAACAGAATTTGAAGTCTCGTTGGAGAAAAGGCAGACACTCGAAAAGACAGATACTATTATCATCGACGAAGCTTCTATGGTTCGCGCCGATATGGTAGATGGTATGGATCGTTTTCTTCGTGCACTAACCCGTTCGCACCTGCCTTTCGGAGGCAAGCAGGTGGTGTTTGTCGGCGATCTTTTTCAATTGCCACCTGTTGTTAAAATGGGTACAGCTGATGAAGAAATGTTACGTGCATTGTATGGTAACGGCACCCCATATTTCTATAAGTCATACGTGCTAAAACGAATAAATCTGCCTAAAATCGAGTTCCAGAAGGTATATCGGCAGCAGAACGAACCCTTCCTGTCAATACTGAATCGTATGCGTGTTGGCAACAACACCCAGGAGGACTTCGAGTACCTCAACGAGCGAGTGAGTAGCGATGACAAGGTGGGAGATTTCGCTGTGACGCTTACCGCTTACAACAAAATAGCCGAGAGTCTAAACAACATGAGACTTGATGAAATAGAGTCGGAGGAATTCTGCTATGAGGGCGTGGTTGAAGGGAAGTTCAAGATGCAAGATGCACCTGTACCTGCAAAATTGAGCCTCAAGGTCGGCGCACAAGTAATCTTCTGCAGGAATGACTATCCGAGAGGAGTAGTTAACGGAACAATCGCTATCGTTTCTGAACTAAGCGACGAACAAATCAAGGTGCGTCTAGAGGATGGGAAAGAAATGAAGGTTGAACAGATGGAATGGGAAAGTAAAGAAAGTGTATATAACCTAGAGACACAAAAAGTAGAATCAGAGGTGGTGGGAACATTCGTCCAGTACCCTATTAAACTCGCATGGGCAATTACCATTCACAAGTCGCAGGGTATGACTTTCGACCGTATGCACTTCGACCTAACTCGTGGTACTTTCGCACCCGGACAGGCATACGTGGCCATCAGCCGTATGCGCTCAATTGAAGGGCTTACTTTGAGCAACAAGCTACGTCCATACCATATTGTGCAGAATACCGAGATAAAAGCGTTTGCCAATTCGTTCAACGATGTGCCGATGATTGACGAGGAATTAGCTTTCGGACAGCAATTCACCCAGTACTATAACAAACAGGATTACGACGGAGCAGCAAAAGTATGCCTGCTGCATGTAATTGACAAGATAAAGAAGGGAGATTACCGCAATGCTGCTATGATGGCCAAAAGGATGTTCGATGTGATGCTTGACGATGAATGCCTAATAGGGATGACCAAAGGGATAACACTATTGAAAGATTGCAGCATGACCTGCAACTTCCTTAACGCTGTGCTGAGCCTTTACAGCAGCCGTTATGAGGAAGCTATTGGGTATGCTGATATGGTTCTTGACAGAAAAAACTGTTTAGAGGTCTTGTTTATCAAAGGGCGAGCGTTATTTGCATTGGGACACTATGAAGAAGCCCTTGCCGTCCACGAAAAGATTGTTTCTATCTCGACAAAAGCAGAAGAGAAGGTGGACGTTGACAACAAACAATATCTATTTGAAGCACGTACAAGGCATGCATTGGGGCAATCCACAATAGAAGCTTGTCAAAATCTGGTGAAACTATGCCCTAAATATGTTCCTGCCTACACAATGATAAGAGAAGAGGCGATGTCTGCAAGTTATCAAATAGAGATGGATGAAGATGAAAGCGAGAATGTGCTGGTGACAGCATTCAACGATAAAGAGATTTCCTCTGCAGATTTTGAGAAAACAATGGAAGAAGCGGACAAAACAAATACCACCTTCAGAATCTTTAGTATAAAAATTCGCAGAATCAAGATAAAGGATGTTAACCTTTGACCAAAATCTGACATTAATATACAGAAACAACAAAAACACAATAAAATGGAAACAATTATCTTATTAGTAATCGCGGTAAGTCTTGCGTATGGTGTCGGCTGCTTGGGTCGCACTCGGAAAATCGGTTTTGGAATGGCATTTGTCATCTCGCTATTCAATGTCTTCATTGGCTTGATAGCTGTGCTTTGCTCAAAGAAAGTTGAACATAAAGAAAAGGAGGACTAAATCATGAAAATTGCAGGATGGATACTCATCGTATTGGGAGGTCTCTCTATGGTGGGAGCCGCTAGTGCCGGACACAGTGTCTTTGGACCTATTTTCTGGTTGGGTTTGGGAATAACTCTGCTCTATTTCGCGAACCATAAGAAAAAACAATGATGTTGCGGAGGAATGGGGCGAGGAATGGGGGAAACTGACCTATCTTATGGCGGAAATCCGTAAAGATTTTCGCAACTTGATACAGCCCCTGTCTTGCTGGTAACTCTGAGGTATCGCCCTGGGATCTCTCTAATAACTTCCTCTTCCGACCGTCTGTGGAACGGGAAAACGATACCGTAACTACGGTCTTATCGGGGAGGCACCACATAGCAACGTTTTCGATAGCCGAGCGCAGATGGAAAGCTTGCTTACTATGACGAGACAAGAAAACGACTCTTGAAAAGAAAGGAAGGAACGTATGACAATAATGATTATGATATATGTATTTAATATATATACTGAAAAATAAAAGAAGGCGGTGATTACCGCCTTCTTGGTTGAAAATTCCAATATATTAGAGAATTGGATGATCTTCTGCAAATTTCTTGAGACGAACCTCAAGATCGGGGAACTGATCGCGGCGAACCAATGCCACACATGCCCGGATTCCCTGACGTGTGCTTCCGGTAATGTCAAGGGAAATAGCACTTACGCCATACTGAATGAGGGCATTGAGAAGTTCGGTACCTTCGTAGCCTGGATAGCAGAAGGTGAAGTAGAAACCGTCTCCGATTGGATTACCCATATCCTGATCATATACGATATAGAAGTTGTTATCCGTGAAGAGTTTCTTCATGATGCGGGCTTTTTCGCCGTATTCTTTGATGTCTTCAACGAAACGGTAGGTTCCGTCATTTGCCCCTTTCAGCATGGCTGCCATGGCATACTGAACAGAATGTGCTGTACCTGAGCTCAGGCAGTAGAGCGTACCAAAGATAAGGGCGCGGCCAAGCTGAGTCTGGGTATAATAGCGTTTGAGGTCGGGGCATTCCTTGTTGTAGAGGGCAGGACTGACCACCATCATGGCTATACGTTCACCTGCATAGCTGAAGGACTTGGAACCGGAGATCATAAGCACATAGTTGTCGGTGTATTTGGCAACGGTGGGCTGGTAAGGAGCTTGTCCCGGGTGGGAATAATCGGTGCGGAAGTCCATGAGGAAATAGGCGGCATCTTCGAGTACGACTACGCCATACTTATTTGCCATTTCACCGATAATCTGGAGTTCATAGTCAGTAAAACAGAACCATGCAGGATTGTTAGGACTGCTGTAGATCAAGCAGGCAACATCGCCGTCCTTAAGTTCTTCTTCAAGTTTGGCACGGAGTTTCTCGCCGCGGTAATCGTAAACATCAAAAGTCTTCATAGGAATGTCCAACACCCGGCACTGCTGTTTCTGAACAGGGAAGCCTGGATCGATGAAAAGAACTTTGGTTTTCTTTTTATCATAACGGGTGAGGGTGAGAAAACTTGCGAATCCTGCCTGCATAGAACCGACGGTAGGCACGCAGCACTCTTCGGGAACGTCGATATCGAGGAAATTCTTTACAAAACGGGAAGCCTCTTTCTTGAAATCGGCAGTACCATAGACTTCGGGGTAAATAGAGGCAACGCCGCTCTGGAGGGCTTTAATCTGTGCTTCAACGCCCACTTTGGCGGCAGGAATGCCAGGAATACCCATTTCCATCTTTACGAACTCGATACCGGTAGCCTTCTCCACGTCCTGTATCATCTTGCGGATCTCACGAATGGAGGCTTTGCCGGGATTCTCGATTCTGTTTTCTTTGGCGATGCGGTCGATCACCTCTTTAGCAATAGGAATTTGACTCATAATATTAATGTTTTATTATTATTAACTGTTTGAATGGGTTATTTGATATTCCAATCCTTCATCTTGGTGACCTGGATTGGCGAAATGTCTTTGATGATAGTATATACCTGCTGCTTCTCGTCATCGGGAGCAGGAGTGAAAATGGAGACGATTTCAGCGATTTTGACATCAACAAACTGCTGTACCGAGAGCAGGTTGGAACGGAGCTTATGGACGGACTGCACATCGCGAAGCGACTGAATGATGTTCTGACGGGCCTGAGTCTGGTCTTTTGTCATCATATCGAGCCCGAGACGGTGATAGTTGTAATAGGCTTCACGAAGTTTCGTATATGCTGAATTGGTATGGTTCTCCATAAACCAGTAGCGCGATTTGAGACTGGAATTGGGAGTCCAGTCGTCGTTGGACGAAGCCGCCTGACAGATGGCCTGTGCCACTTCATAAAAGGGAGTACCGCCCATCATGGCGAAGGAATCGAACTGAACTCCGAGCATCACATAAAGATAGAAAGAGATGGCGGATGTCAGGTCTGAATAATAAGTGTTGGCGTCGTACTCAAGAGGGATGCTCTCGTTATAGGTAAACTTGAAGTCCTTATTTTCGACGTAATTGAAGAGGCCCGTAGTATAATTAGAGTTATATACCGGGCGGCGAAGCTGTACCGAAAGGCGGCCTTCAAAGTCATTGGCGGTAGTGCGACGGTTCAAAATAAGACTGATGGAACAGTCGATATATTCGTTAGATTCAAAGGAAAGATTGGTCCATTTACGGGAATTTACGAAATCTTCGATTGCCTGACGCATATTGTCAAAGACCGTTTTGTCGTCAGAAGGATAAGGTTGGGTTGTCTGCTGAAGTTTTTGATAATTCACTGATACAGAGCACCTGAACTCCTGTGCATAAAGAGAGGCACAGAAGGTTAGAAATAGCAATAAAAGAGCCGTTCTCCGCATACGAATAGAGTATATAACGAAAATGCAAAGATACAAAGAATATTTTGAATACAGAAATAAAAAGAAAAAAATAAATATTCACAACCTGTTGATAAATATTCTTTACGAAAATTGGTAATATATGGAAAAAAAGTTGTAATTTTGCACTTTCAAAAAACATATATAAATAACCATGAGCGACGAAATAAAGAAAGAACAGCAAGCAAATTACAGTGCCAACAACATCACTGTGCTTGAAGGACTCGAAGCCGTAAGAATGCGCCCAGCAATGTATATTGGCGATGTCAATTTCCGCGGATTGCACCATCTGGTATATGAAGTGGTTGACAACTCAATCGACGAAGCATTGGCTGGTTATTGCACGAAGATAGATGTGACGATAAATCCTGACAATTCCATAACAGTACTGGATAATGGCCGTGGTATTCCCGTAGATATGCACGAGAAAGAACACCGCTCAGCCCTGGAAGTGGTGATGACAGTACTGCACGCAGGCGGTAAATTCGACAAAGGAAGCTATAAGGTATCAGGCGGTTTGCACGGAGTAGGCGTGAGCTGTGTAAACGCATTGAGCGACCACATGACCGCCAACGTATTCCGTGACGGAAAGGTTTATCAGCAGGAATACAGCCGCGGACTGCCCCTATATCCCGTGAAAGTCGTAGGCGAAACCGACAAACGTGGCACTCAGATCACTTTCCATCCCGATGCTCAGATATTCACGACTACCGAATATGACTATGCCACACTGGAGAACAGACTTCGCGAGCTGGCTTACCTCAACAAAGGAATAGAACTGAACATTACCGATATGCGCACACCGGAAGGCGAAGACCAGAAGAAGAACCATTTCCTTTCGGAAAACGGTCTGAAGGACTTCATCAACTACCTGGATGAAACGCGCGAAAAGCTGATGCCGGAGCCAATCTATATTGAAGGTGAAAAACAAGGCATTCCCATTGAGATTGCCATGCAATACAACAACTCCTACAGCGAAAATCTGCACTCGTATGTGAACAATATCAACACCCACGAAGGCGGTACTCACCTGACCGGTTTCAGAAGCGGACTGACCCGCACGTTGAAATCCTACGCAGAGAAGAACAATATGCTGAGCAAGCTCAAGTTTGACATCGCCGGTGATGACTTCCGCGAAGGTTTGACTGCCGTAATCTCCGTAAAAGTTGCAGAGCCTCAGTTTGAAGGTCAGACCAAGACCAAGCTGGGCAACAACGAAGTCCGCGGAGCTGTGGACAGCGCCGTAAGCGAAATGCTGGACATCTATCTGGAAGAGCACCCGAAAGAGGCCAAGCTGATTGTGGATAAAGTCATTCTGGCTGCCACAGCACGCCACGCTGCCCGCAGAGCAAGAGAACTTGTACAGCGCGGCAACGTATTCAGCAGCGGCGGACTGCCAGGAAAACTGGCGGACTGCCAGGACGGAGACCCGAGCATCTGCGAGATTTACTTCGTCGAGGGAGACTCTGCAGGCGGATCAGCCAAACAGGGCCGCGACCGTAAATTCCAGGCTATCCTCCCGCTGAGAGGTAAGATTCTCAATGTGGAAAAGGCTCAGAGACACCGCGCCTTTGAAAGCGAAGAAATCAAGAATATCTACACTGCTTTGGGCGTAACCATCGGAACTCCGGAAGACAGTCAGGCGCTGAACATGGAAAAGCTCCGCTACCACAAGGTTATCATCATGACCGATGCCGATGTGGACGGTTCTCACATTGACACACTTATGCTCACCTTCTTCTTCCGCTACATGCCGGAACTGATAGAGAACGGATATGTCTATCTGGCAACTCCCCCACTCTATCTGGTCAAGAAAGGCAAAAAGAGCGCCTATTGCTGGACTGAGGAAGAACGCATCGCTGCCATTGACGAAATCGGTGGCGGAAAAGAAACAGGCGGTCTCCACGTACAGCGCTACAAAGGTCTTGGTGAAATGAACCCGGAACAACTCTGGGACACCACAATGAACCCCGAAAACCGTCAGCTGAGACAGGTGACCATCGAAAACGCAGCAGCAGCCGACAGGACTTTCAGTATGCTGATGGGCGACGATGTTCCTCCTCGCAGAGAATTCATTGAACGTAACGCTACTTACGCAAATATTGACGCTTAAAGTAAAACGGTCTGGCAATTGTCAGGCCGTTATTTATAAACCCCTAAAATCATTCTTATGAAACGTAAACTTTTATTGATAAGTAATTCCACTATGCGCGGAGACGCCTATCTGGGCTGGTGCAAAGAAATGGTAGGTGAATTTTTGAAACGCCACAACATCAGGAAAGTCCTGTTCGTTCCTTACGCAGGTGTAAGTCTGGCAGAAGGCGGACTGGAAGCTTCCTACGATGCCTACGAAGCTAAAGTAGCCAAAGTCTATGCGGAACTGGGCGTAGAACTGGTCAGCACACACCATTTCGCAGACCCTGTGAAGGCTGTATATGAGGCAGAATGTGTCGCTGTCGGTGGCGGAAACACCTTCCATCTGGTTAAGGAACTGCACCGTCTGGGACTGATGCAGGCCATCAGCCGCAGAGCCATGGACGGAATGCCCTATATGGGATGGAGTGCTGGCAGCAACGTGGCAGGTCCTACCCTCTGCACTACCAACGATATGCCTATCGTGGAACCGGCAAGTTTTGACTGCATGAATATCGTACCTTTCCAGATCAATCCACATTACACCGATTTCTTTGATCCCAAGCATGGCGGCGAGACCCGCGACGACCGCCTGAAGGAATACATTATGGTGAACCCCGAGATGTATGTGGCTGGCATCCGTGAAGCAACGGCGCTCTCGCTGGAAAACGGAAACCTCCGTCTTATCGGTCGCGACAACAAGATGAAAGTCTTCAAAGCCTGCATGTCGAACACGAAAGAATACGCACTGACTGACGACATCAATTTCTTGATGAAATAAGAGAAACGATGAAATGGTTCTTTCTGTGCTGGAGAAAGTACGCCCAGTTCAAAGGCCGTGCCAGAAGAAAGGAATACTGGTGGTTTACGCTCATCATGTCTGTGATCTTCTTCCTGCTGCTGTTCATACTGAGCATCTATGGCAATGCCGTTGAAGAACCAAAATTCTCGACACGCTCACTACTCATCTTGATGGCAATCCTGATGATATCCTACGTTCCGGCAGCCGCCGTAATGACCCGAAGACTTCACGATATCGGGAAATCCGGGAAATGGACTGTCACCTATATTGCCATCACGATGATTGTGCAATACCTCATCAACTATATGTCTCTGAATGCCTTTGGGTTCCTCATACTACTGGCATACATTGTATTCAACACAATATTCATTATCTGGCTGGCCCGGGATTCTCAGCCCGGAGATAACCAATGGGGACCGAACCCGAAAGCGTCCCCGGCGAACATCAGCCCGACCTCAAATACCGTTACCGAATGAAATTTATCGGGGCTCATGTAAGTGCTGCCGGCGGTGTGGAAAACGCCATCATTGCAGCTAAAGCCATCGGGGCAGATGCTTTCGCCCTCTTCACCCGCAATCAGAAATCCTGGGTAAGCAAACCTCTTTCTTCTGAAAGTATCAATACATTCAAGTCGAAACTGACAGAAAACGGATTCCTGCCACAATACATACTGCCCCACGACAGCTATCTGATCAATCTTGGAAACCCCGAAAAAGAGAATCTGGAGAAATCCCGCAACGCCTTCCTGGATGAGATGCAGCGCTGTGAACAGCTGGGACTCAAACTGCTGAACTTTCATCCGGGAAGTCATCTCAACAAGATATCCGAAGAGGCTTGTCTGGACCAGATCGCACAGGAAATCAATCTCGCCTTGAGTCAGACCCACGGAGTTACAGCTGTAATAGAAAACACCGCCGGTCAGGGCAGCAATTTAGGCTATAAGTTCTCCCAGATTGCGCGTATCATTGCCGGCATAGATGACAAGGAACGTGTAGGCGTCTGCATCGACACATGCCACACCTTGGCCGCTGGCTACGACCTTTCAACAGAAATGGGCTACCAGTTTACCATGGAGGAATTTGAGCGCGAAATCGGTTTCCATTACCTCAGAGCCATCCACCTGAACGACAGCAAAAAAGGATGCGGCTCACGCGTGGACCGGCATGAGACCATAGGCAACGGATTTCTTGGAAAAGAATTCTTCAATACTTTCATGAACGATTCCCGTTTCGACAATATGCCCATCATCCTCGAAACTCCTGACCCCAGCCTCTGGGCACAGGAAATCACCTGGCTCCGCAGTCAGCAGAAGTCCTGACACGACGGCAGTGGTCATCGTTATACATCAGAATTAGTCCATTCCATGAACCTCGGGCGCGTGGCGCATACCCTCAGACAATCATAAAATTTCATAATTCTTATATTCGTGCGTGCGCATTACAATATTTTTATGTAATTTTGCATTTTCTTTTCCCTGTCTTGGGAAGAGAATGCTATTGGGATAACGTATTGGAAAAGAATACGATTAATAAAAAAACACATAAGGACTATAATGAAAAAATTCTTATTTGCTTCGGCTATGCTGCTTCTCTGCATGGTTTCGTGCCAGAAGGATGGCGGACTGATTTACCTTGAGGTTGAAAACTACACCACCGGTGACCAAGGAAACAAAGTACACCTGGACAATGCGCATTTTGCCGTATGGGATGATGGCGATTCGATAAACATCAACGACGTGATTCGTGAGGTTATGGTTTCGGATGGCCAGGCGATGATCCGTGAAGTAGCGCAGTCGGACAGGGGCTATATGGCTATTTATCCTGCCGGCCCTGATATGATTCTTCCGGCAACACAGACCTACCGCACAAACGGCAACGAACAGGTAATCAAGGCTCCGATGTTCGGTATGCAGAACGAGGAGAATGTGTTGAAGTTCCGAAATCTGGCTTCCATTCTATCTGTCAAGATTGAGAACACTACGGACAAGGCTATGAACGTGCAGCGCATAGAGGTTACGGATGAAAACGGTGACACGCTGAGCGGTTATTTCCGTATCGGAATGAACAGCCAAAATCAGCCTATACTCATTATGTCTGAAGGGAACATCCGCAACACTGTATCGCTTGACTGCGATGGGGAAACTATCGCCAGCGGAGAAAGCCGTGTATTCCATATCGTGCTGCCCATAGTGGAGAACGCCTGCTTAACGATAAAGGTGTATGACGACTACGACTGTTATACGCGTACCCAGAGCGAAGGGGCTAATACCAACTTCGCCCGCAACACGATCCATCAGGTAACGTTCAGCACCGCGGGCATCAGTCCGCTGCAATATAGGATCCGCCCCAACCAGATCTGGTACACCTCTACGGGGAGCAGCGTGGAGGTATCAAGCGGAAGCCTTATGATGCACCCCACAACCAACAGTTTCGACGAACAGCTCGGATGCTGGATTATGACGTTCCCGAATAACGTTACTACAATCGAAGCCGCAGCATTCAAACGAGCCTATAGCCTGAAGACCGTGACGCTGCCTGAAGGGGTTACGGAAATCGGGTACTATGCATTCGACAGTTGCCTCAACCTGCAGCAGATCACGCTTCCTGAGAGCCTTGTAACCATTCAGGAAAAGGCGTTCCTTGCAACCGAACTGAACACTGTGAGTCTTCCGGGACATCTTCAGACGATAGGCAATATGGCTTTCGCCAGATGTGAACAGCTGACCGCCATTACGCTTCCCGGAAGTCTGACCAGTATCGGCAGCAGTGCTTTCTGGCATTGCAGCAGTCTTGCCAGCGTCGTAGTGGAAAGCGGCATCACAAGTCTGCCGGAATCGATATTCTCGGAATGCAGCGCGCTCTCATCCGTGACCCTTCCCACCTCGCTGACCGCTTTGGGAAAGAAAGCCTTCAATTCCTGCTCGGGTCTCCAGAACATCACCGTACCGGAAGGGGTTACGACTATCGGTGAGCAATGCTTCATCACTTGCTCGAACCTTGAGGAGGTTCACCTCCCCTCTACCCTCGGAGACGACCACGCGGCTACCGAAGGAAATTACAATATCCAAAACTACGCCTTCTCCGGCTGCACCAAATTGACCAAAGTATATTGCGCAGCCACAAGAGTGTCGCCGAAGCTGGGAACTCAGGCGTTTACAAAGGTTTCCGGATCTACGCTCTACATTCCGCAAGGAACTGACAACAATGTATATGCAGGAGGAACCAACAACTGGTATCCGACCTATTTCTACGGTGTCAGCAGATATTAAAGAACACCTATAACAAAACATAAAAAACTCCGGACTTTCGCCCGGAGTTTTCTTTTTGTAGTCCTGATTTCAGGTGAGGCTTATTCGGGCCATACTGCCTGAAGGTTACGGTCGCCGTAGGCGTCGTCAATCTTGGAGATGGTCGGCCAGTACTTGTCGTCGTGGGGCTGTGGGAAGGCAGCGGTCTGACGGCTGTAAGGCAGATTCCATTCATCGGCGCATACCACCTGCATCGTATGAGGTGCGTTGCAGATAGGATTGTTATGCTCGTCCATCTTTCCGGTCATGATGTCGTCGATTTCCTGACGGATAGCGATGAAGGCGTCGCAGAGACGGTCCAGTTCGCTGAGCGGCTCGCTCTCGGTAGGTTCAACCATAAGGGTATTATGTACCGGGAATGCTACGGTAGGAGCATGGAAGCCGTAGTCCATCAGACGTTTTGCCACATCGCCTACGCTTACCTTGAGGCTGAATTCGCTGAAGTCGATGATCATCTCGTGACCGCACATACCGTTCTTTCCGGTATAGAGAATCTTGTAGTATTTCTGCAGACGGGCACGGAGATAGTTGGCGTTGAGTATTGCATGACGGGTTGCCTCGGTAAGGCCTTTTCCGCCGAGCATGAGAAGGTAGCCGTAGGTGATAGGCAGGAGCATTGCGCTGCCGTAAGGTGAGGCGCTCATGGCGTTACCCTTGGAACCGCCGACCTTTACCTGACTGTGGCTCGGGAGGAAATCCACCAGATGTTTTGCCACTCCGATAGGACCTACGCCAGGACCGCCGCCGCCGTGAGGCATTGCAAAGGTCTTGTGGAGGTTGAGGTGGCATACATCGGCACCCA
Source organism: Bacteroidales bacterium (assembly GCA_045640985.1). GTDB lineage: Bacteria > Bacteroidota > Bacteroidia > Bacteroidales > P3 > Colimorpha. The sequence continues at coordinate 111,415 of JAZUFZ010000048.1, read as the reverse complement.
TGAATCCCGGACTGGTAAGACCCACCTGGGCGTTCATGTTTGCGCCGTCCATATATACCTGTCCGCCGTTCTGATGAATGATATTGATGATCTCGATGATTCCTTCTTCAAATGCACCGTGGGTGGAAGGATAGGTAATCATGAGACAGCTGAGGTTGTCCTTGTACTGTTCTGCCTTTGCGCGGAGGTCGTCGATATCCACATCGCCGCGTTCATTGCATTTTACCACTACTATGGTCATACCGGCCTTTGCTGCGGAAGCGGGATTGGTTCCGTGAGCGGAAGCGGGAATGAGACACACGTTACGGTGTGCGTTGCCCTGAGCGATATGATAGTTGCGGATTACGGTAAGACCGCTGTATTCTCCGGCGGAACCTGCGTTGGGCTGGAGGGAGATTCCTGCAAATCCGGTAACGGTGCAGAGCATCTGCTCGATCTCGTGGATCATCTGGAGATAGCCTTCTGCCTGGTCAGCAGGTACGAATGGATGAATGGCACCGAACTCTGCCCAGCTGAGCGGCATCATTTCTGCTGCGGCGTTCAGTTTCATCGTGCAGCTTCCCAGCGGAATCATGGCACGGTTAAGGCTGAGGTCCTTCACTTCAAGTTTCTTCATGTAGCGCATCATCTCGGTCTCGCTGTGGTAGGAGTTGAACACCTTGGCGGTAAGATAATCGCTGGTGCGCTTCATATCGGCTGGAATCGTGTTGAGTTCACAGCAGTTGCATACCAGTTCTTCTGCTTTCTTGCCGGTAGCTTCGGCGAGTACGTTAAGTATTTCCTGAAGGTCTGCCTTTGAGGTGGTTTCATCCAGCGATATGGTGATGCACTCTTCGCATACATAGCGGAAGTTGATCTTGTGCTGGAGGGCGATAGCGCGGATGGCATCGGTCTTCACAGGGCACTGGAGTGCGAGTGTGTCAAAATAGATACGGTTGTGCTGCTTGTAGCCGAGCTTTTCTGCCTCCTGGGCGAGCTTGCAGGCCATCCTGTGAATATGCTGAGCGATTTCACGGATTCCCTGAGGACCATGATAAGCTGCATAGAAACCGCTCATAATGGCTACGAGGGCCTGTGAGGTACAGATATTGGAGGTAGCCTTCTCACGTTTGATATGCTGTTCACGCATACCGAGCGCCATTCTTACTGCGGGATTACCCTTGGCATCGATGGTCCAGCCGATGATACGGCCTGGGAAGGTACGTTTGAAATCCTCGGTAATAGCGAAGAAACCGGCAGAAGGACCGCCGAATCCCATCGGAATACCGAAGCGCTGGGCAGAACCGAAAGCGCAGTCTGCGCCCATCTCACCGGGTGCCTTCAGTACGGCAAGTGCCATCAGGTCGGTGGCTACGCCTACGAAGATGCCCTTTTCGTGTGCCTTGGCGATGAAATCGGTATAATCGTTTACCTCACCCCACTGGTTAGGATACTGTACGAAAGCGCCGAAATAGGTATTGTCAAGAACCACTTCGCTGGCTTTTCCCACCACGATTTCAATGCCGCGGGGAGCCGCATTTGTGCGCATCACGTCCAGAGTCTGGGGGAATACGCCCTCATCCACGAACACCTTGTGTACGCCATCCTTTACGGCCTGACGGCTGCGGCTGTTGTAGAACATAATCATACATTCACCGCCTGCGGTTGCTTCGTCCAGAAGACTTGCATTGGCCAAAGGCATCTTGGTCATATCTGCCACCATAGTCTGATAGGTCATAAGGGCTTCGAGACGGCCCTGGGAGATTTCAGTCTGGTATGGTGTGTATGCAGTGTACCAGCCGGCATTCTCAAATACGTTGCGCATGATAACCGCTGGGGTAATGGTACCGTAGTAGCCCATACCGATATAGGTCTTGTAGATCTTGTTTTTGTTGGCAAGGGCCTTCACGCGGTTGAGGAACTCATATTCATTGATACCGTCAGCGATGGGCATAGGCTCTTTCAGGCGAATGTGGGCCGGGACGGTCTTATCAATAAGCTCTTCCATGGAGGAAACGCCGATGGCTTTCAGCATTTTTTCCTCATCGGAGGCTTTTGATACGCCATTGTGGCGAGGGGTGAAATTATTAGTAATCATATATTTAATAGATTTATTTTAATTCTCGGTTTATATATTTTCGACCCACAAAAATACAAACATTTTTTGAATTATGCAAATAATTTTATTTCTTCCTGAAAATACCCACTTTCCAGACCGGCGAAATCTTCTCAAATCCAAGAATTCCATCCTTTGCAGAACGTGCCCCGTGATCCGGAGTGGTTAGTGTTTAAGGGGTTTGAGGGTAGTTTTCCGGGTTCTCTGCGCATTCTGCGCATTCTGCGTGATATTTTCTGTGTTCGATTTCGGATGCAAAGATACGAACTCTTTCTGACGGCGGATGCCGGTTCGGTGTCGGAATGGGTCATTTCGGTGTCAATTTTGTGTCAATTTTGTGCTAATTGGGTCATCACGGGGGCAGACCCTTTGATGATCCAGGGGGCGGGCAACTCCGTTTTTCTGGCGGGGTACCGCTGGGCAAACGCCGGGTATCTTTCGGGTTCCAGAGGGAGACAACAGGGAGTTATCAGGGAGATACCAGAGAGATACCAGGGAGATACCACAGCAGCGCCTGTTTTTGCGTTTTATCGTAATTTACTGAATTTGAGGTTTTTGAAAAAAGTGTGCAAGAGATGCAGGAGGAAAAAGTAACATTTTCTAATAGTACGGGTTTTTTAACCCTAAGGGATATAAAACCCGCCCCTTATACGAAAGTTGTATAGAGATGTTGCATCACCTGCACAGGTTTTAAGATACTGCTGAAAATAAGCCAATTACATCTTTCCCCGTTTCCGTGGTTGGGTGGCCTATCTGTGGACGATGATATCTACGTGAAATGTTAAACTATAAAAAAAGCCCCGGATCCGGGGCTTTTAATGGTGTTATGTGGGTGAATCAGATGCGATATTCTGCATTCTGGATTACTACGACTTTGAACTCCATGGGCTGTACGTATGCCAGACTTTCCTCCAGGTTGAAATCGCTGCAGGAGAACTTGAAGGTTACCTGTCCCGGATTGAGGTCGTAGCTGAACTGTTCCTCCCAATATACGTCTCCATCTACATTGTAATAGATGAATGGAAGGGGCTGATCGTAGCAGGCGTTGCCGTCCTTGTTGAGGTAATAAACCATAACCATGCCGTTGTCGATAGCGTTGTTCGTGATGTCGGCATCATTGAAGGTGGCATAGTAGTAGCCTACCTGCGGATTGGTTACCCACTGGGTGGGCTGAACGGTGTAATAATGGGTGGAAATTGCGGGTCCCACAAAAGATTTTTCACAACTTGAGGTTGCAAAAAGCAACAACATTGCGATTACTGGAAATAAGAACCTTTTCATTTTCATGGTATTAGATGTATTTTGTTAATATTATCGTTGTTTTTATCCTGATGCAAAGTTACGAACTATATTTGAGAAAAACCCGATTTTTCTCCCGATTTTTCCAATTTTTTTTCATTTCAGATGTACTACCGTGATTCCATCGCCGCCGAGTTCCAGTTTTTCGGTCTGGAAAGAGCGTACTTCGCTGTGGTGCTGCAGGGTCTCACGGACCAGTGTTTTCAGGATTCCGTACCCTTTTCCGTGCAGTATCCGGAGTTCCTTTTCTCCCAGAAGCTGCGCTTCATCGATATGGTGCTGGAGCATTGCTATTGCTTCATCGCCCCGCTGGCCGCGAAGGTCGAGTGTTGGATTGAAATACTTGCGTTTCTCGTTGATGTCATTATATATTGACTGGAAGCGGCTTTCCTGCCGTTTCGTCCGGTCGGTCGGAATCTGCTTTTTCCTTGTCTTCTGAAGTCGGTTCAGGGCTATCGTCATTCTGATGCTGTTGCTTTCTACCACGGCTTTCTTTCCCTTGATTTCCATAACTTCTCCGTATGAGTCCTGTCCGTCAATCCGCACGATATCTCCTATGGAGACTTCTCCGTCAATCATATCGCTTTCTGCACTTTCCTGCGGGGGAATGGTATCTTCGATTTTGTTTTCCTTCCGGGCTTTCATTCGTTCCTCTTTGTGCTTTTCCTGGGACAGCACAAGACGTTCCTCTTCCGCTTTCATTCTGGCGCGTGCCTGCTGGGTGGCTTCCTTCTCTGCCTGGGCGGTCTTGATTTCATAGATGGTCTGTTCTACGGTCTTGTTCGCCTTTTCAAGAATGTTCTTTGCTTCGTTGCGGGCTGAGGTGAGGATATCATATTTTTTGGATTCCAGTTTCTCGGTGAGTTTCTGGTACTTGGCTATTACCTCGCTCAGGAACTGGTCGCTTACCTCCAGTTCGGTTTTCTGACGGATAATTTCCTGTTTTTCCAGTGTGATCTGCTGGAGCTGATGCTCGAAATTGAGCATCTCCTGCCCTACCTTTTCTCCTGCCGCGGTGAGTACCTCTTCGGGGAAACCGATATTGCGGGCTATCTCGAATGCGAAGGAACTTCCGGGATGTCCTATGCTCAGCCGGTAGAGCGGTCTCATCCGTTCCGTGTCAAACATCATGGCTCCGTTGCGGATTTCATCATACCGGTCTGCCAGCAGTTTCAAATCGGCATAATGGGTTGTAACCACGCCGTAAGCCCCACGTCTGTAGAGTTCCTCCAGAAGTGCCTCGGCAATAGCACACCCCGACCGCGGTTCGGTTCCACCGCCCAGTTCATCCAGAAGGAACAGCGTTCCCGGACCAGCCTCCGTCAATAGGGACTTCATGTTCTGGAGATGAGAAGTGTATGTGCTCAATTCGTTTTCTATAGACTGCTGGTCTCCGATATCGATGAATATCTGGTCGAAGATGCCGAATTCGGAAGTTTCCCGACAAGGTACCAGCAATCCGCATTGCAACATATATTGTATCAGTCCCACTGCCTTGAGGCATACCGACTTTCCGCCGGCATTAGGACCGGAAATTATCAGTATTCTGGAATTTTCTTTCAGCTCCATATCGAAGGGAACCACTTCGCCTTTCAGCAGAGGATGTCTTGCCTCTGTCCAGATTATCTGCGGACGGTCCACCACAATGGGCATTCCCCAATGCAGACGCAATGCCAGCTTTGCCTTGGCCCTCAGAAAATCCATTCTCGCCAAGAACCAGTAGGCGCTTCTTATCTTGTCGAGTTCCGGGCGTAGCATATCGCAGAAACGCAGCAGGATTTTATGCACCTCACGCCGTTCTGCGAAATCCAGTTCCCGCAGGTCGTTGTTCAGTTCCACCACTTCGGCGGGTTCCAGATAAGCGGTCTGTCTTGTGGCGGACTCGTCATGGATCAGGCCCTTCATCTTCCTCCTGTGGGTGTCGAGCATCGGTATCACCATTCTGCCGTTACGGATTGTTACCTCTCCATCCTCGGGTGCCCAGCCTTCCCGTTTCGCCTTGTTCAGCGAACGGCTGATCTGTGCATCCACTTCATTGGATTTTCTGAGCTTTTCATGACGGATTTCCTTCAGCAGCGGTGAGGCATTATCATATATTTCTCCGTGTTCATCCACCAGTTTGTTGAGCTCGCGGAAGATGGCCGGATTCATATCTACCCGGCGGGCCAGGAGTTGAAGATTCGGATATTTGAGTCCGTTGTCCTTCATCAGAAACTTCACACATTCGGATATCGTTCGGAGAGAACATTTCAAATCTACAAGCCGTTCTTTTTCGATGACCGTATTCCCCACCCGGAGCCGTTCCATCTCGTCGCTCAGATCGATATAATCCTGATTAGGGAACTCCGATTCAAGCATGACGATATCGAGCATTTCCTTAGTCTGACTCAGCTCACGGAGCACCCGTTCATAATCGGACGAGAACCTCATCTCTGTACACATTCTCCCCGCCAGCGTATTGCTGCACTCTGCGACGAGAAACTCTCTTATCCGGGTAAATTCTATCTTCTGCTCAATATCATTCATTATTCCAAGGTTTGAGGTTCAAAGATTCGTTATTTTGTCTGATTTTCCCGCTCACGGGTCCGTGTGGTTTCCCTGACGTTGCTTTCCAGAGCCTGGCGGATCATCTGTTTCAGCTCCAGCGTATGGTTTTCCACTACGCCCTTCTTTTCGGGTTTATAAAGTTCCTCATATTGTACTTTACCCAACGAGAAATTCAGTTTCGGGAGCACTCCTTTCACATCTACCGCAAGTCTGCCAGGCACAGGGCTGTGGAGTATCTCCAGATGATAGTTATAGGCATTCTCCAGCGTGTGGCGTCCGGATGCACACAATTGATATCTGTCCATACTCAGCAGGAACGGATACAATTCCACCTCATCCCTGAACAAGGTCATTTCAACATCAAGGCTGTCGATTCGGTTTTCTGTCTTTTTCTTGAACATCAGGAGTGTTGCAATCTTGTCGAACGTCTCGTTGTCTAAAACCACAAGATTCTTACCCGTCAGGGCTGCCGCGCCTCTCATCGTACTCACTTTTGGCCTGTAGTCCGAGAAAAGATATGTCTCAGCCGAGATATGGAAATCCGCATTACCATTGAAAGCACTCAGCATCGGCACCACAGTATCGATATAAGGAATCATATCAATGAGTTCATCTATCTGGATATCGAGCAGGTGGAAATCCAGTCCTAAAAACAGATGGTTGGGGCGTGGCGACTTATACATAGCCGTAAGCTGCATACGAGCCGCCTTGCATACGAATCCGACCTGGTCCAAGATTGCCACACCGTCGTTGATGGTAATATTTCCCGCAAGGTCCTGGAGTTCGTTTCCAAAAGCCACCGACTCGCGGATATTGGTATGCAGCGTAAAGTTCACATCCTTGGGAACAATAAACGGTCCTGACTCCTTTTCTATTCCAGCTTCCTGCATCTGAACCTCCAGCGTATCGGAATCTGTCCCGAGTCCGCTCAGAACCTCAAGCAGGTCATCCACATTTGTGAAGTTACTCGTAAAGTTCAGGTCTCCTTCCAGTTTTCCTTCATGCGAAATCCAGTCCTCCAGTCCATATACCTTTCCCGAAAGATAGTAGTCGGAATTACCGAACACCAGATTGGCGCTGCTGATCTCGCACAACTCCGGCTGATAGTTGAACTTGAAGTCGGGCATCTGGAGACTGTAAGGCAAACCTTCTACGCCCAAAACGCCGCGCATGATTTCTATGTCAAGATCCGGATTCCATTGTTTCAGTATATTGCTTCGGGTAGAATCATAGTCTGCGGTACCCTTGATATTCAAACCGGCCACATTCAAATCCATACCTTCGCCCATCCGTGCCAGCAGAGAACGGTTGGAATAGTCCACCTGATATTTTACTTTGGATGGGTTCTTCTTCTGGGGCGCCATCACGAAACTTCCGTGAGGTTCGGCGATATCGGCTGAAAGGGTATCCATGATAGCGGCCAGATGGTTGAAATCGAAATCCGCAGCCACAGAGAATGGGGTATTCTCATCCATGAAATCGCTCACTCCTACTGACAGATTCACTCCTTCAAGGTCTGCATCCAATACGGCGGAAGGTATATGAGCTTTGAGTTTTTCCGTCCGGATGTCCGCACTTGCAAGTTCCTGAAACATATTGCTGTGCTTCTTTGCAGGCAATTGAATATTCATCTCAATTTCGGGACTTTCGGCTGTGATGCTGTCATAATCCACCTCAAGATTCTTTACTTTCAAAGTTCCATTGGCTTTCATTCTGGCGAGGTCCAGAGCCTCAATCTGTGCCAGATCGGTAATAGCGTGTATCTTCAGCTGGGCATCTCCTTCTGCCACAAGGGCCATGTCATCCGGCAACAGGGGCATGATATCCTTCAGTCGCACATCGGCATCCAAATCCAAATTCATGTCCATTTTTCCCAGCAGATCCGAGACGGTACCTTTCAACTTCAGCCTGTTCTTGCCCGTTCTGGCACTCAACGATTTCAGTTCCACATCTGAAATACCTTCTTTCGACAGGTCCAGCGTAGCGAACGCCTCACCCGAAATCTGGTTAAACTTGTAAGGGAGTACTTTCGTATAAGCAAAAGAACCTTTCTCAAGGGTTACCTGTGCTTTGATGAGTGGCATCAGCGTATCGTTCATAACACCTTTTACCGTACCTTTTGCTGCTACGGATGCGTCAAATTCCATACCTTTCTGCCACGAGGTGAACTGTTGCGGCAGCAGGGAAAGCAACTGCGGCACATTCCATTTGCCGGTTTCAAATTCCACATCCACCTGCATGTCGCGATCCTCATTTGCGAGGGCCACATCACCGTTGAGCTGGATTTCGTACTGGTCGAGCGCAATTTTCCCACTGCTTACCTCAAACGTCATATCATCGAGATTACCGCTTGCTTCCAGTTCGGCTTCAAGTATATTCTTCCGGGACTTGGGCGTATCGAATGTTACCAGCGTCAGGGAATCGGTTTCTACCAAGGCGTTCTCTGCCGTTAGTGTGAGTTCCGCATGAAGGTCCTGCATAGTTCCGCTTCCGTTCAGTCCCAGATTGGCGTTTTCCACCGCCAGGTTCATTCCGCTGCGGGCATCGTAGTATCGCGCCATAAGGTGATTTACCGCCACCTTTTTCACATCCAGACTATATTTGAAGTCTGTCTCCGTGGTATCTTCCACTGTAGTATCTGATGAAAAGATATTGTAGTTTCCTTCACCATTCTCGTTGATATAAAGGTTTGCCTGCACATTGTTCAGCAGCAATTCATCTACCTTTACCGAATCCTGCTTCAGGAAAGCCTTGAGGTCAAACGCTGCAACAAACTCATCTATTGATGCCAGCGTATCGCTCTGGGCGCCTTCCGTAGGGTTGATGAGCACTACGCCTCCCACTTTCAGTCCCACCTCGGGGAAAGTCTTGAAGAGCGTCAGATCTACCGTCTCGAAATGAGATTCGCAGGTCAGAACTTTATCCGTGACCTTATTCACGATTCCCGTAAGTTTCGCCGGGGTGAAAATCAGCCACAACGCCACCCCGAGGGCTATCACCACAACTCCTAAGAGACTTCCTGCTGTAATCAGTACGATCTTGAGTATCTTTTTCATCTGCGGCTGAATGTTTTGATATTACCATAATAGTCCTCATACTGCAGTTCCTCCTTAGTAAGGGACACGACAGTATAGGTTTTAGGCACCACGGCGGAACTGTTCTCCATCTTATGATACTGGGTAAGCTGAGCCCCTTCAAGTTCCCATGTAAAGAGCTGTGCCTCCCATTCATAGACGCTGTCTCTTTCATCCCAGGTTGAACCCGTATGGTCTGAGTTGTAGCGCCAGTATTCCGTGTTGTTTATCACCCATTTCCCATACAATAGATTCTCATCCGGAGTAAACTCCTCTGGCTGACATCCCGCAAAGAGTATCGCCAGCATAAAGAGCCCTGTTTTTATACGTCGTTTCATATTTCCACAATTCCTATTTGCATAATATATACACATCGCTGTATCCGCGGCCCCTGCCGTTATAGTCAAGTCCGTATCCAACGATGAACTCATCCTCAATTTCCCTGCCTATGTAATCCACCTTGAATGACCGCTTGAAGCAGTTGGGTTTGAAGAAAAACGAGCAGACAGAGATACTCGCGGGTTCCAGTTTCTTCAGGTCTTCAAGCGTATAATCCATAGAAATGCCCGTTTCCACAATATCTTCCACAATAATCACATGCCTTCCTTTCACCGATTCCGGAAAGCCCATAACCCGCTTGACGGTCCCGGAGGACTGCATTCCCTCGTATGAGGTATAGCGCACAAACGCCACCTCGGTATCCATATCCAACTCCCGCACAAGGTCAGTCATAAACATGAAACTGCCGTTCAGTTCTGCAATTATAATAGGATCCTTGTCCTTGAAATCGCGGAAAATCTCCCCTGCCACCCGCTTCACCTCTTTCTGTATCTCTTCCCGCGGAATATATAGTCTGAACTGCTTGTCGTTTACCTGTATTATCTCATCCATAACTTCTGATTCTTGATTTTTATTTTCTGCTTTAGTCCCCTTCTTCCACAATCATACTTTCCACCACAAGGCGGAAACCGGTATAATCATATCCGTACTCGGGCATATACCAGCTTCTGTGTCCCACCGTACATCCCCACGAAGGGCTGTTGATGCAACCGCCGCGAAGTACTTTGTTTTCACCGTGTTTAGGACCCTTGGGGTTATCCTGAGGCTCCGCAGAATAGGCGGTCTGCCAGTCGCTGCACCATTCCATTACGTTGCCTCCCATATCATACAACCCCAACTCGTTGGGCTTCTTCTCTCCTACCGGATGTGTATGACCGTGGCTGTTCACGCAATACCAGCAATATTCCCCTGCCTCCTTTTCTCCGCCGGGATAGCCGTTGTGGGATTTTCCCGCCGATCCGCCCCGCGCCGCATATTCCCATTCCGCCTCGGTCGGCAGACGGAACCTGTGACCCGTAAGCTGACTCAGACGCGAGATGAATATCTGAACCTCGTTCCACGACACCTGTTCCACGGGCAGTCTTCCGTTCCCGTTCCAATGCGAAGGATTGGTATCCATCACGGCCTCCCAAAGGTCCTGGGTTACCTCATATTTGCATATATAGAAATCGTTCACCGTAACCTTGTGCTTCGGCAGGTCCTCCTCGTAGGTGTATCCGCCCACCTTCTGGCCGCCCATGGTAAACGTACCGCCTTCCACGAACACCATCGGAACCACAAGGTTTCCCACCAGGATTTCCACACTTCCGTCATCCACCTCCACGCTGAACTTCACCAGCGCGGTATCTTCCGCCACTCCACGCAGTTCATACAGGTCGTAGGCTATGATTTCCCGTTTTCCGGGCTTTACCCCCTTCCCCACATCACCGCTCACGTTCTGCAGGGGATAACTGAAATTTGCTCCGCTATCCACCGAAACGCGAACTCTTATATCGCAGCTCCGGTCCAGATTATACCATATCCGCAACTCTTTCCCATTGCGTTCATAATTCACATCCGACACAGTCTGCCCCTGTATCATACTCACTATCAACGTACACCATAAAAACAGCAATATCTTTTTCATCAGCCTTTAATATAAGAAATCAATTGCAAAGATACTATTTTTTTTTGATATGACAAAAAATATATAAACAAAATTCTCCACACCCGTAACAGCCCTCAGAACAGTATAAAACCTATTGAAGCTGATTGAAGTATCGCAAAAGCGAAACTCCCAGGTGACTCCGCTATATCTTCGTGATAACTCCGTGGTATTTCCGAGGTTTCTTCTTGATGACTCCGTATAAGACGGCCTCAGATACGAGAAAGACCCCCTCCCCATTTCCCTGCTGTAATACAGCTACTTGTAAGGGGTAACTCCCTTCTATCTTTTTTTCATCTTCTTTTTATCTTTTTTCTATCTCTTATTCTTAGGAAAGGAGATAAAAAGAAGTTAATATGGAGATAAAAAGAAGATAGAAGGGAGTTACTCCAGTAAAAAGCCTGAGAAACAAGCCCCGGAGAAAGGATTATATGTACCGCTGCATTATTTCCGCCAGCGGATACATAAAATAGTAAGACGAAATAATTTAATTTGCCCGTATGGAAAATTTGTTGTAATTTTGCAAAATATTTCGACAATCGAATAACAGCAACATAAAAGCAGATTAGATTATGGCATACGACAACAGAGACAATATAGATTTCGGGAAATGTGATATACCCAGATTATTCAGAAGCATCTTCATTCCGACCCTCCTTGGAATGTGCTTCAATGCGGCATTTACCCTCACAGACGGAATCTTTATCGGCCACGGCGTGGGACCAGACGGACTGGCCTGCGTGAACATGATTGCCCCTATCATGATGATTCTGACGGGAATAGGAATGATGTTCGGGATCGGATGTAGTGTGGTGGCCGCCATACATCTCTCAAAGCAGAACACGAAAGCGGCACGCATCAACGTGACCCAGGCGTTCGGGTCGTGTATTCTGCTTGCCATAGTGCTGGGCGTGGTGATGTACACAATGCCGGGACAGATACTGCCCCTGCTGGGCGTTTCAGACGAACTTATGGAAGCCGCACAGCAGTACTACCTCTGGTTCATACCCACTTGTCTGTTCCTGACGGTACAGATTGTGGGAGAATTTGTGATAAGGCTGGACGGCTCGCCGAAATTTGCCGCGTGCGCAAACATTCTTCCCGCACTCATCAATATCGTGCTTGACTATGTATTCATCTTTCCGTGCGGCTGGGGACTTATGGGAGCCGCGCTGGCTACCGACATCGGATCAGGCGTCGGGGCACTTATGACTGGCTGGTATATGATTTTCAAGGCCGACAGTCTGAAACTGTACCGACTGAAGAGAAGTTGGACAAGTCTGAGACTGACCCTCCGGAATGTGGGCTATATGCTCAAACTGGGATTCTCCGCATTTGTGGGAGAACTGGCAATATCGGTAATGATGCTGACGGGAAATCTGGCATTCGGACGGTATCTTGGCGATGAGGGCATTGCGGCCTATAGTGTGATATGCTATCTCTTCCCGCTGGTGTATATGATTTACAGCGCCGTAGCACAGTCTGCCCAGCCGATCATCAGTTACAACTATGGCGCGGGTGAAACGCAGCGGGTAAGACAGACGTTCCGCCATAGTGTGAGCATCAGTCTGGGATTCGGCGCGATAGTAACGGCTATATTCTGTATAATGCCGCACACGATCATCAGTATATTCCTTCCAGGCGACAGCGGATGTGCAGCACTCGCGGCACACGGACTTCCCTACTATGCCATTGGATTTGTGTTTGTGGCATTTAACCTTTCTGCTATAGGCTATTTCCAGAGTACGGAACGCGCATCAATCGCGACCATTCTTATGCTGCTGCGCGGAGTGGTGGCACTTGTAGCGGCATTCCTGCTGCTTCCAAAATGGCTGGGAATAGAGGGACTCTGGCTCGCCGTACCTTGTGCGGAAGTGCTCACATTCATAGCCGAAATCTGTGTGTGGAAGCGAAAATCACTTCATGTTGCGGAGTGATTTTATCTGCTCGTAGGCTTCGTTGATTTCGCGGAACTGCGCTTCGGCGTTCTTCTTGATTTCCTCGCCCATACCTTCTACCTTGTCGGGATGATATTTCATGGCGAGACGACGGTAGGCTTTCTTGATCTCTTCATCAGAGGCCTCACGGGAAACGCCTAATACCTGATAGGGATCTTTGGAATACTGGCGTCCTGAGGTGGAACTGGAATTGGACGACCGAGAGTAAGAACCTGGTGTGTGCCGTGCATATATGGAAGCATAATCGGAGGAATTGATGCCTAACGCATTGCAGATGGTGCGCAGCATCGCAATCTCGGAAGAATGAATCTCGTCATCAGAATCAGCGATACCGAACAGAAAATCCACTATATGATAGCGCGTGGTGTAATTGGTATTCATCTTGATCTGGATACAAATCTTCGTAACGGGGATGTCCTGTTTCACAATGTCCCGCAAGGTAACCAGAAGTTCTTTTGCCTGTGCTTCTCCGTAGTTCTGGAGGAGAAAGCGCTTCACATAGTCAAGTTCCGACTTCTTGACTGACCCGTCAGCTTTCATGACGGCAGCGATGAGCACCAGCAGGGCTGCATGAATATCGTTCGTGGTACCCGTATTGCGATAAGGGCCATAATGACGGGAATGTCCTCCCCCGCCAATCTGCTGACGGCGAACTGAATCATCTCCCGATATGGACTTACCTAATATATATCCAAGTACTGCTCCGATAGGGCCATAAAAAGCCCATCCCAACCCACAGAAAATCCATTTTGTAAATGCCATGTATGTATTAATTAAATTTTCGTTATTCTGCGCTTTGTAGTGATTGATAGATAAGTGTCTGTATATCGGTTCGGATATTCATCTGGGCCAGCTTGTTCGGAGTCGCATTTGGATAAACACGGTTGGAGAAGAAAATATAAAGAAGGTCTTCCTTCGGGTCTGCCCATATCATAGTGCCGGTAAATCCAGTATGGCCGAAACTGCTCTGCGAGACTGCGGGCGACACATGGGTACTCGGGGAGTTGATGAGCGGTTTGTCGAATCCAAGCGCACGACGGTTTCCGAAAAGGGAATAATAACGACAGTTGAACATCGTTATCACCTCCTTACTGAGATATTGCACACCGTCATACTGTCCGCCGTTCAGCAGCATGATATAAAGCTTTGCAATATCATCGGCTGTAGAAAACAAGCCGGCATGTCCACTCACACCACCCATAGCGTCGGCGTTCTGGTCATGTACGGTTCCCTGTACCAGACGATGACGGTAGGTATTATCAAGTTCCGTCGGGGCGATACTGTCAATTGAAAATCCGTTTTCCAGAGGGTTGAATGAAGTATGGTTCATACCCATTGGTTTGTAAAAATGCTCATCCATGAAAACATCCAGAGATTGTCCACTTACCTGTTCGACCATATCCGCAAGGAGGATGAATCCAAAATCGCTATAGACATATTTATGTCTGGGGCCCAGTTTGCTCTCGGCGATTTTCTGGAGGATATAATCCTTAGGCGTATCGGAATATTGTGCCTGGAGATAGTAGGAGTCGAAAGCTATCAGTCGTGCAAAATGGCTTAAGACTTCACGGATTGTGATTTTTTTCTTGTTGGAATGTTTTAGATACGGGAGATACATAGAGAGCGCATCATCGAGTTTTACCTTTCCTGCATCCACGAGTTTCATCACGGCGATTGTAGTTGCAGTTACCTTGGTAAGGGATGCCAGATCATACATTGTGTTCAAGGTTACAGGAGTTGAAGCAGTATCGTAGGTAAAGTGTCCGTAAGCCCTATTATAGACCACCTTACCATTTTTGGCGACCAAGAGTCTGCAGCCAGGATAAGCTTCAGCTTCGATACCATGTTTCACCAATGCGTCTATTTCCTTAAAGCAAGTAGAATCCATACCTGCAGCAGGCAGCAGTTCGTAGTAATCCACCACTTCAGTAACAGGTATAGGAGCGCCGTCACCCACCTCAAACCCGGCAGCACGGACAGGCATACGGCCTTTGAATGGGGCTTTCCCGGAAAGCAGGTCCTGAGCAGCCCTTCTCACAACGGGAGAATCTTCGTATGCCATTAATATAGGAATGCTATCACAATTGGGCTTAAGTTTATAGGGTGTTCCGTAATGTTCCAGAACTGGCATTCCTGGTTTCCATCCCCGATTATTCAGCAATGTAATGCCTCGCAGGGCTATCTGGTATGCTATGGAATCACACCTTTTCCAATCTTCTTCGGTGGGCGTATGAAGATTGGAAACATCAAGATGATTTAATCCGTATTCATATTTAGTTTCGAGTATCTTACGGCACTTACGCTCAATTAGAAGTCTAATCTCCTTATCATTTTTTGCAGCTTTATAAATCGCATCAATTCCCGCTTCAACATCTGGTGGAAGCAGCAATATATCGTTGTCTGCCAAAAGTGCCTGCAACTCACCTTGCCCCTGATTATAATACTTGGTAACACCTTTCATATCGAGACCGTCAGTAATCACCAGTCCCTGAAAATTCAAGGAATCGCGAAGAATGCCTTTGATAATAGGATAAGATAGAGAAGATGGTCTTGCGGGGCGATTATCCAGGGCATCCACCTGAAGATGAGCTACCATAACTCCACCAACACCAGCATCAATCACAGCCTTGAATGGAGCCAGATCATTAGAGAATATTTCCTTGCGGGAATGATTTACAACGGGCAAGCCTAAATGGCTGTCGGCATCTGTATCACCATGGCCAGGGAAATGTTTTGCTACCGCCATAACGCCTTCGCTCTGCATACCCTGCATATAGAGAATACCCTTGTGTCCTACTCGCACTGCATCCTCACCAAAAGACCGGATTCCAATTACTGGATTTTTGGGATTACTGTTCAGATCTACTACAGGAGCAAAATTAATATGAATACCCATATTTCTGCATTGACGGCCTATTTCAGCCCCTACTGCAAATATCAGTTCGTCATCTTCTGAAGGCAGAGCTCCCATAAGCATCTGCCGCGGGAAACTATAACAATCCTTCAGTCGCATACCCAATCCCCACTCACCGTCGGTGGTTATCAACAACGGAATATCTGAAATCTTTTGAAATTGACGAGTTTGCGACAACTGTGTGGTTGCATCACCGGCAAAGAAGCATACCCCTCCTACCTCATGTTTTTTAATAAATTCTTTTACGAACTGATGCTGCTCTTTCTCCGACATATTGAGCGGAACCCTGACCACCATCAACTGTGCTATCTGTTCCTTCAGCGAAAGGTGATGCATCACAGAATCCACCCATTGCGCTTTCTGCGCCTGAATCCTGGTTGGATGGATAAGCAAAAGAATTAAGACTGAGAACAGTAATAATTGTTTCATATTTCTCTGATTTTTTTGTCTATATAAGCCACCTGACGGCTTCTCGGATTTCCTTCATAATTCAATATCACCCAATCTGCACGGTCCATTTTTTCTTCTGCCGGGAGCTGGTGTCGCATCCGAGACTTGATAGACTCCATGGTTGTCTGATCGCGCTCCAAGAGCCGGGTAAGGCGTTCCGATTCATCTATATAGACGCACACGACCTTATCTACCAATGTATCAAATCCCGCTTCGTACAATATAGCACACTCCAGAACGACATACATGCTATCCTGCTTTTGTGTCCATTGTTCAAAATCAGCTTTTATGCGAGGATGAACCAGAGCATTCAGTCGGGCAAGTTTTTCCTGATCGTTGAATACGATATCGGCAACCAACTTTTTGTCCACATTTCCTTGCCCATCGAAGACACTGCCACCAAACATCTGTCGGATTTCAGTTTTGAAACCATCTTCTGCATAATACGCACCCGCCACTTCGTCAGCTATGAAGCAAGGCACGCCAAGACGCCGGAATTCTTTCAAAACCGTGGTCTTACCACAGCCTATTCCCCCCGTAAGGGCTACTCTTTTAGGATAACTATTTGATGATGACATATTCTACTATTTGAGGGTCAATCTGTTTAACACGGGCGTATTCGGGGAATCGGGACATAATAACCTGCAGATGGGGTTGGTGCTGATTTTCATAACGGACCTCGGCTGTAAGGTCTTCTATCGATAATCGCCTGTAATCGTTTTTTTCTACCAGCATCTTTACCTTTACTCGGTCAGGATATATGCGGATATTCACATTTGTGTCTTTCTGTATCAGTTTCAAAGGTATCTCGAAGGTCTTCTCACTAAACTGTCCGACGGGAACATATATGGAGATTTTCTCTACAGAAGGTCTCACATCCAGATATTCCTCCCACACGGGTGAAAGAGGCAATTCGTAACTTGCTGTCGTATCGGAAACCGTAACTACTGCAGGTGATGTGTATAGTGCTTCTATCCGCGCTAAAGACTGTTCGCTACCGTACAACCATACTGTATCAGGAATTATTATAGGATTTCCATTCAAGCCGTAATGGTTGGCAAATGAGAACTGGACATCGCGCAGTTGCGGAATAAAAGGCTTTTTACTACGTTCTTCCAGCGTTATCCGAAGGGAATCCTGCCTTCCCCTGACTGAGGTCTGTATAGGAAGAGTCAGTTCTTTTTTCAAGACAGGCACGACATCTGATATTCCAAATGCATATCCATAACTGGTCGATTTTGCATTCTGTACAAAGACGGGAACCTCATTATGTTTCAATTTAAAATGAAGACTTGCGGCCACAAAACCGTCTGATTGAACCTCAATATTAATGATAGAATCGTAATTCGTAACAACATACCGTGCTGTATCTAACCCTTCTATCCGCATCTTTACCGGAACATCATAACTACGGGTTTCTGACATAACCCATATACACCATACCAGTACTGTAACGATTAGTATGGTGAACATGGTACGGTACGGCCGAATACGCTGTCGGATTGTAGTGTTCTGCTGTGTCATGATGTTACCAGACACACCTATACGGCGAATACCATATAGGTGTGATATAGATACTGATCAGATTACTTTTTCTCAGTATTGGCAGACTGAGTGTTTGCTTCAGCTACTGGTTGGATGAAGTTCTTCTCTACGGTCATAATAACACCGTTAGCAACTTCAACTTCTACGGTAGTTTCACCAACTTCATGAACTTTTCCATAGATGCCTCCGCTGAAAGTAACTCTATCGCCTTTCTTCAGACCTTTACGGAAAGTTTCTTCTTTCTTTGCCTGTTTCTGTTGCGGACGAATCATCAGTAACCACATCACAACGATGATGATAACCATCCATAACAACATGTTTCCGCCACCTTGCTGGGGCTGTGCTTGCAATAAAATAAAATTCAAAATCATTTTTATTTTCTTTCTAAGTTATTAATTCTTTCAAATTCCCACTTGTGCTAATATTATGAGTTTCTGACGGGCGGGCTGTGCGTTTGAAACCACAGTAACTTCCTGATATTGCTGGCCGCTTTTGCCGGCACTCTGGAACGATACAGCTATATAGCCTTCAGCACCAGGGACTATTCTTTCTTTTGGAAAACTGGCAACCGTACATCCACAGGTAGAAGTGCAGCTTCCTATCACCAGGTCTGCATTTCCAGTATTGGTAAAATGGAAACTGTAGGTAATACTTTCGCCTGCTGTGAGTCGTCCAAAGTCATGTTTGTCGCAGTCAAATGTCATAACTGGCATTTTGACAGTCTCATCATAACCTTCAGCGCTGTTGGGATTTTGTATCAAATCCACCCCTATTGCTTCATTGCGGGAGGCATTGTTACAGCCCATAAGACAGACTATTCCCAATATCAACAATAGTTTCTTCATCCTTATTCTTCTCCTATGATTCCACGACCTGTTTTTCGGATTTTACCTTCCGAACGCAATTCAAGTATCAATTTATCCACAATACCATTGATAAAGAGTTTACTTTTTTCGCTGCTGTACTCTTTGGACAACTCTATATATTCATCAATAGTTACCTTCTCAGGAATTGAGGGACAATTGGTGAGTTCTGTGATAGCCATGTTTATCATCAGAATATCCATAGTAGATACACGATCAAACTCCCAACCTTTCAGATGACTCTTGATCAGTTCGTCATTTTCCTTTCTGTTACGCAGTGTTATCAGCAATAACTGCCGTGAAAATTCGTAATCTTCTACATCCTTTTCATTGCGGATGTCAAAGATTTTAGGCCAAACCATAGCCTCATCGAAATTATCCTGATCAAGAGTCTTCAGGAACATCATAATATACTGTGCCACCTGATAGAAATCGTCTTCCCACCACAAGCTGCGTTCCACAAACGAGGAGATAAGACCTTCATCATTCATGAGATATCTGAACAGATTAATGGCCATAACCTTGTCTTCTTCCCACAGATTATGTTTTTCTGACTGAGACTTGTCTGACGCTCCTGCAATGTACTCTTTGTAAAGTTCGGTCTTTCTCAGATTGGTAAAACTCTTGCGGAATAGTTCTTCTTCGTTGTTCCAAGTGATTTCCGCATTAGATATCTGGCTTTTGAGTTCGTAATTGTCTGCCAGACGGCGCAGAAACTCGTTTCTTACCAGCCGGGTAGATGGATTCCTTTCTTCCTGTGTAGGGATAAACTTATTGCGGCCTTCCTCTATCATCACGTCTGCCATTTCCCACAGATGTATCAATGAAGAAATCTGCAAGAGTCCTAAATCATTCAAACGATTGATATTATGGCTGTAGTTCTTTTCTGCAGTAAGCACATCGCTGGCACTTCCAAATTCGCAAGCGTAAAGTGATTGCAGTACTTTTGATCTTAAAAAATGTCTGCTTAACATATTTTATTTTTATCCGATTACAACATTAATGATTCTTTTGGGCACGAACACCACTTTCTTCACACTCTTACCGTCAAGCCATTTCTGGCTGTTTTCGTTTTCTCTTACGGCTTTTTCCACATCTTCGGGCTTGATGTCCAACGGAAGTTCCAGCATATAACGCCTTTTGCCGTTGAAACTTACAGGGTAATTGAAAGTATTTTCCACCAATACCGAAGCATCAAAATCGGGCCATTGTGCGAGTGTCACACTTGTTTCGTTCCCCAGTTTGTGCCACAGTTCCTCACAGATATGTGGCGTAAATGGAGCCATCAGTATCAGCAACGGCTCTATGATACTACGTTTGTTGCATTTTGCTGCCGTAAGGTCATTCACGCATATCATAAAGGTGGATACGCTGGTATTGAACGAGAATCGTTCCACATCTTCGCTGATTTTCTTGATGGTCTGGTGTAGTATCTTGAGTTCCTCTTTTGTGGGTTCAGCATCGCTCACGCAAAACTCGCCCTGTTCGTTATGAAAAAGTCTCCAGAGTTTCTTGATAAATCTGAATACGCCTTCTATACCATTCGTATCCCATGGTTTTGCCTGGTCAATCGGACCAAGGAACATTTCGTACAAACGCAGCGTGTCGGCTCCGTAGCGTGCCACGAGGTCATCCGGATTCTGCACATTATACATCGACTTGCTCATCTTTTCAACTTCCCAACCGCAGATATATTTCCCGTCTTCAAGTTCAAAACGGGCCTCTGCAAACTCGGGTCTCCACTGTCGGAATTTTTCTATATCGAGCACGTCGTTTTCTACAATATTGATATCAACATGGATAGGAACCGTCTTTTCGGCACGGCCTTCAATATTTTTCGAGAGGAAAAGATTGTTATCTTCCTTGCTTCGATATACAAAGTTGCTGCGTCCCTGGATCATACCCTGGTTAATCAGTTTCTGGAACGGTTCTTCTTTCGAGGCAAGTCCGAGATCAAACAGAAACTTGTTCCAGAAGCGGCTGTAAATCAGGTGACCTGTGCCGTGTTCTGCACCACCGATATATAAATCCACATTCTGCCAGTAATCCACAGCATCTTTTCCGAAGTAAGCCTCATCATTTGTCGGATCCATATATCTCAGATAATATCCGCTGCTGCCTGCAAACCCTGGCATAGTACTCAACTCCAGCGGAAAAACCGTCTTGTTGTCGATTTTGTTCTTCTCTACCACACAACGGTTTACCTCATCCCATGCCCATTTCTCAGCATGTCCGAGCGGTGGCTCACCAGTAGCCGTTGGCTTGAAATCCTTGATCTCCGGAAGTTCGAGCGGCAGACACTCCTCCGGCAACGTACAGGCGATGCCGTCCTTGTAATATACGGGGAACGGCTCACCCCAATAGCGCTGACGGCTGAAGATGGCATCTCTCAGACGGAAGTTCACCGTCTTGTGACCGATACCCATCTCATCCAGTTTATTGATAACGGTACGGATACCGTCCTTTACCTTCATTCCTGTAATGAAACCGCTGTTTACGCAAGTTCCCTGCTTGCTGTCCATACTCTCGGTCCATGTGGCGGGGTCAGTCATCTCAGACTCACTCATACCTTCAGGCAACACGACCTGACGGATCGGAAGATTGAAATGTTTTGCAAAGGCGAAATCTCTGGAGTCGTGTGCCGGCACAGCCATGATAGCTCCTGTACCGTAACCGCTCAACACATAGTCGCTCACCCAGATAGGAATCTTTTCGTTGGTAAGCGGATTTATGGCATACGCACCAGTGAACACGCCGCTCACCTTTTTCACCTCTGCCTGACGTTCCCTCTCGCTGCGGTTCTTAGCCCAGGTGACGTAAGCCTCAACCTCGGACTTCTGTTCGGGAGTCGTAATGCGGGAAATCATCTCATGCTCCGGACACAGCACCATAAATGTCACACCGAAGATAGTATCGGCTCTCGTAGTGAATATTTCAAAGCATTCATCTTCAAGTGGCTGTGCTCCCGCCCCCATATATACATCTTTCCAGTCCTGCTGTTTGGCCAATGGAAACCATACGGCAGCGCCCTCACTGCGACCAATCCAGTTGCGTTGTATTTCTTTCAGGGAATCAGTCCAATCCACCTGATCCAACCCATCCACAAGTCTCTGGGCGTAAGCCGTGATTCTCAGACTCCACTGGCGCATCAGTCGGCGTTCTACTGGATAACCGCCTCTCACACTCAAACCGTTCACCACCTCATCATTGGCAAGAACAGTTCCAAGTTCCGCGCACCAGTTCACCGGAATATCGGCCAGATAAGCCAGACGATAGTTCATCAGCTCTTCCTGCTGTTCTCTGTAGTTCATCTCACCCCAGGCCTTGCCGCAGAGCGTAATTCTTTCCCCGTTGGCGAACTGAGCCTCCAGTCTGCTGATGGGCTGAGCCTTCTGCAGTTCTTCGTCATAGTAGTGGTTGAACAGCTGCACGAAAGTCCACTGGGTCCACTTGTAATATTTAGGGTCACAGGTTCTCACCTCACGATCCCAGTCATAGCAGAAACCGATTTTGTCCAACTGCTCCCGGTAACGGGCAATATTCTTTTCGGTAGTAACAGCCGGATGCTGTCCCGTCTGGATAGCATATTGTTCGGCCGGAAGTCCGTATGCGTCGTAACCCATAGGATGCAGCACATTGAACCCCTTCAGTCTCTTGTAGCGGGCATAGATATCGCTGGCGATATATCCCAGAGGATGACCCACATGAAGTCCCGCTCCCGAAGGATAAGGGAACATATCCAGCACATAATAATGAGGACGCTCACCGCCGTTCACAGTACTGTAAGTTTTATGGTCACGCCAGTATTGCTGCCATTTCGGCTCTATTTCATTAAAGTTATATTCCATTATGTTTTTTTAATTATTCGCAAACTTGATTTTCTTTTCCGGACAGACGCTGCCTGTTACAATATCGGGAACGTATAGGAGAACGTCACTCCGGCAGCCACCTCACCGGTATAAGCACCGAAGATACCCACTTCAAAGTTGTTGGCTCTCATGCCCAGCCCCATACGAAGGTAATATCCCATATCGTTGCTGTTGCCGTCATACACCATTCCACCAGCCATCAGTTCAATCCACGCACGGCTTGTCATGTTCAGATAGTTGGTATATCCACGCAGCGTACCGCACAAGTAACTCGTCAGATTGTCCATCACGTTTACCATAGCAGTAGCCCCCAGGTCGAAGTGAGCAGAAAGGGTCTTGCCCGCAGTAACCTGAACCAGTCCCTGAAGATCGGTAAAGTCATAGCCGACAGACAAAGCCGGTCTTACAAACCAGTAATTGTCCGAACTCGACACAATCCTTGACGACTGAACACTATTGGCTCCGACATACTGAGCCTTTGCCCCCATGAGGCACATCAAAAAGATCGGCAAAAACAGAAATTTCTTCATATATCAATAATAATTTAATTATGCATTCTTTACTGAATAGCGTATATACAACCTTACACACAATTCCCATCATTGTGCGAACCGTCTGCAACACACGCTGTTGCAAGCGCATCGCAACAACAAACCCATAATTTCGCAATTGCAAAGATACAATTTTTTTCTTATTCAAACAAATTTTTTTAATTACTGATGCCTCCGATTCTCAATGCCAACTCCGTGGTAACTCCCTTCTATCTTCTTTTTATCTCCAGTTTATCTTTTTTCTATCTCTTATTCTTAGGAAAGGAGATAAAAAGAAGTTAATATGGAGATAAAAAGAAGATAAGAGGGAGTTACCCACTACTTACCCCACAGATTCAGGCGTTTAGCATGGCTGGATTTATAAAGGCGGAACTGTGCGGAGAAATCTATTGCATTGTACTCAAAGCGTCGGCTTTCAGTTTCCGCGTGATCCAAACGGCATACGGCAGCGAAAGCATAAAGGTCAGGAGATCGGCCACCGCCTGAGTCATCTCTACGCCCTGCAACCCAAGAAACATAGGCAGGATATAAAGCGCGGGCAGGAAGAAAAGTCCCTGGCGTCCGATGCTGAGGAGCGTGGATTTGAACGGCATACGGATATTCTGGAAAAGCATATTGGTAGCGGTGGAGACTCCGACCAGAGGAAAGGCAATACATTGCCAGCGCAGGACCCGTGCCCCTACGGCTATGAGTTCGGGGTCCTGGTCACGGTAGAGCCGGATGATTTCCGGGGCAAAAATCAGTCCCATCGCCGAAACCACGAGCAGAATGACCGTGGTGACGGACATGGCGAAGAGATAGGCTTCCCGTACCCGATGGAACTTGTGGGCGCCATAGTTGAATCCGCAGACGGGTTGGAATCCCTGATCGAAGCCGAGCACTACGGAGAAGGCGAACATCATGGTTCGGGTGACTACAGCAAAGGCGGCCACAGTTGAAGCTTCGCTTCCTGGGGCGGCATAGCGTGCGGCCGCATAGTTGAGGCAGACAGCAGAAATACAGTTGAACGCCTGCCGGCATAGCGAGGGAAGTCCGCCACAGAAGATGTCATAGTAGATTCGGAAACTGGGCCGGAAATTGCGTAGGAGAATATGGATAGTGCCTTTGCGACGGGTGCCCATTAGGAGAAGAACCCAGCTGTAGAACTGGCTGACAGCCGTGGCCACCGAGGCGCCCGTCACGCCCATCTTGAATACCGTGATGAACAGCCAGTCAAGAAAGATATTGAGGACGGCACCAGAGCCGATACCGATCATGGCATACCGGGCATTTCCCTGAAGACGGAGCTGATTGTTGAGCGTGAGGGCGGACATCATGAAAGGGCTGGCGAGTACGATATATCGCAGATAATCGCAGGCGTATGGGACTACGGCTTCCGGGGCGCCGAGGAAACGGGCGAGTGGCTGGAGGTATATCAGGCCCAGTATGGCAGCAATGGAGCCGATGACAAGCGGGGTAATGAACCCGACGGCCGCCATGACAGAGGCATTATCATATTTTCGTGCCCCGAGAGCTCGGGAGATATGGTTGCCTGAACCGTGACCGAAAAAGAAACCGACCGCCTGAATAAAGGTCATATAGGCAAACGAGACTCCTACCCCTGCGGTGGCTTCGGTACTGAGATGCCCCACGAACATGGTATCCACCACATTATATATGGCTGTTACCAGCATACTAATGATGGTAGGGACTGCCAGCCGCACAACGAGCCGTTTGACTGGAGTTCGGGTCATGATGCGGGTTTTCGCATCAAGTTCAGAAATTGTGTTAGTCTCGGGTTTCAGGTTAAGAAATTCAAATTAAGGGTTAAACGTGCCGTTGATTGAATCAAAATGGGATATAATAGCGCTCCTTTTTCTGCTGTTTCTGGCGTTGCTGTTGCTGACGGAGCGCTTCATTCATCTGTTCACGAGTCAGAACGGCAGTCGTTCCTTGCGAATTAAGAAGGGTAACTTCAGCGGAATACAAGCGGCCGTTGCGGAGATACTGTATCGAAACGATGTCTCCTGGATTATATTTCCCGACTTCCTGCATCATCTCGGAATAGGTGCGGATGGTCGTTCCGTTTACCGACTGGAGAATGTCCCCTTGCTGCAAACCAGCCTTCTGGGCTGCACAGTTGGGCAGTACCTTTTCTATCAGCACGCCCTGCTGTACCTCCCCTACGTTCACGCCGAGATAGGCTCGTTGCACATAGCCGTATTTCTTCAAATCGCTGGCGACCTTCACGGCAAGATTTGACGGGATAGCAAAACTGTAACCGGTATAATAACCGTCTCCGGATGCTATAGCAGCGATAACGCCTATCAACTGACCTTGACTATTGACCAGCGCTCCGCCGGAATTACCGCTGTTTACGGCAGCATCGGTCTGGATGAATGACTCTATCGGACTTTCAAGACCGGCGTTCTCTATAATGCCCACATTGCGAGCCTTGGCGCTGATAATGCCGGCTGTAACGGTGGAAGTGAGATTGAACGGATTGCCGATTGCCAACACGGGCTCTCCGACCTTTGAATTATCGGAATTGCCGAACGGAATTGCGGTAAGACCTTCTGCCTCAATCTTGATGATAGCAAGGTCTGTGGCGGGGTCGTTTCCAATCAGAACGGCAGGAAGTTCCCGACGGTCGTTCAAGGTAACTGTCAGTCGCTCGGCATCTTGCACAACATGATTATTTGTAATGATATAGCCGTCAGTAGAAATGATGACTCCTGAACCGAAAGCCGTAAAAACCTGTTGCTGTGTTCCCCGTTCGATAATAAAACCGAAGAAGGATTCATACAAAGGGGTGACTTTGGTCATTTCATTCTTGATGTGTACTACGGCATCGATAGTGGCAGCAGCCACATCCGAGAAATCAACATACCTCACGGCGGAGGATGAAGATTCCGAAATCTGGAATTCTGGGGTGGATTCTAATGAGGTTTTTGCAACATCAGGATGGGTACATCCAATTGTCAGCAAAGAGGTCAGCAGCACGACTAATATTTTCATTTTAGCTTTCTTTTAATGTGAGGTGGAAAGCCATAACGGGAAAAACTGCGCTTGCGCGAAACCTTTCCAGAAAGGCTACAGTCCACAACATTGTTTTTATATTAACAAAAAAAAATCAAATTTATTATGCAAGATTGAAAAAAAACTTGTATCTTTGCAAAAAATTCAAATGTCATGAAGGTTATCATTGTTGGAACGGCCTGGCCTTATAGAGGCGGATTATCAGCGTATAACGAACGGCTTGCACGGGAATATCAGCAAGCCGGGCATGAGGTGGAAATATACACGTTCAGCCTGCAATATCCGGATTTTCTTTTCCCAGGGAAGACGCAATATTGCACAGAACCAGCCCCTGCAGATTTGAAAATATACCGAAAAGTAAATTCCTGCAACCCATTCAACTGGCTTTCGGTGGGCAGAGAAATCCGAAAGAAGCGCCCGGACCTGATGATTACCCGCTACTGGCTTCCGCTGATGGCTCCATGTCTTGGCACAATAGAACGGATTGTCCGCAGAAACCGCCACACGAAAGTGATGTCTCTGCTCGACAATATCATCCCTCATGAACATCGAATTGGGGATAAATTGTTCTCAAAATATTTTGTAAACTCCACCAATGGTTTTGTTGCCATGTCGAAAACCGTTCTTACGGAATTGGATCAGTTCGACAGAAAGAAACCGAGACTGTTCTGTCCCCACCCGTTATATGACCATTACGGAGAACTCATATCAAAACAGGAAGCCCTCCAGCTCCTCAAACTGGATCCGGAATATCATTACGCGCTCTTTTTTGGGTTCATACGAGGGTACAAAGGTCTGGACCTTTTGTTAGAAGCATTCTCCGACCAAAGGCTCAAAGATCTGAAGGTAAAGTTGATTGTGGCTGGAGAATTTTACGGAGATCCTCAACCTTATTATGACCAGATAAAACGATTGAACCTGAATGACCGGCTCATTCTAAAGACAGATTTTATACCAGATAACGAGGTAAACAGATATTTCCGGGCATGCGATATTGTAGCACAGCCATATAAGTCTGCTACCCAAAGCGGTGTTACCCAGATTGCCTTCCATTTTGAAAAGCCAATGCTGGTGACGAATGTTGGCGGTTTGCCCGAAATCGTTCCAGACGGAAAGATTGGTTATGTGGTAGAACCTCAGCCGAAACAGATAGCAGACGCGCTGGTTGATTTCTATCAAAACAATAAAGAAGAAGCTTTTATAGAAGGTACAAAAGACGAAAAAAAGAAATATGCCTGGTCGCGAATGTTGGATACGCTCAATAGTCTTATGACACAAATATAACTATAAAATAGGAAAACAAAAAAGAGAGCCATAAGGTTCTCTTTTTTTTGTACCGCATATCAGAGTCGAACTGATGATCTTCTGCGTGAGAGGCAGATGTCCTGGACCACTAGACGAATGCGGCATTCCATTAAATTTCTCACGAAATCGGGTGCAAAGATACGAAGTTTTTTTTAACTGATAAAATAATTTTGTATATTTTTTTGCTGTAAGAAATTATTGCACCTCATTTTCATATACTTAGAATATTGAATTTTCTTCTGTAATTCTTAACTAAGAATAGATAAAACAGCTCTGAATGAAAGAAATTTTCAAAAAATTCAGTATTTATTCTTCATTGTATCCGTTTGGATTCTGTCGTTGCCAATTCCAGCTATCGCGACACATTTCTTCAATACCGAAGTGAGCCTTCCACCCCAACTCTTTCTCAGCCTTTGCGGGGGTGCTGTAGCAAACTGCGATATCACCGGCACGACGTGGTTTTATCTGATATGGAATCTTAATGGCATTCACACGCTCAAAGGCCGACACTAAATCCAATACGGAATAGCCATGCCCGGTACCGAGATTGTATATCGCCAGACCGCAATTATTCTGGATAGCTTTCAAGGCAGCCACATGTCCACAAGCCAGATCTACCACATGAATGTAATCTCTGACCCCGGTACCATCATGGGTTGGATAATCATTGCCAAACACTCCCAACTCGGGTCGTTTACCTACAGCAACCTGAGTTATATATGGCATCAGGTTATTAGGTATTCCATTAGGATTCTCACCTATTCTACCACTTGGATGAGCTCCAATAGGATTAAAATAGCGCAAAAGAACTATATTCCAGTCAGGTTCTGCATGTTGGAGGTCCATCATAATCTGTTCTATCATACTCTTGGTCTGCCCATAAGGATTGGTACATTGGCCTTTGGGACACTCCTCTGTGATAGGTATGATAGCTGGGTCGCCATATACGGTTGCTGAACTGGAAAAAATAATATTCTTACAGTTGTGTTTCTTCAACACATTCAGTAGCACCAATGTGCCATTTATATTGTTTTCATAATATTCTAACGGCTTTTCTACGGATTCACCAACGGCTTTCAGGCCAGCAAAATGGATACACGCATCAAAATGATACATACTCATCACCTTGTCAAGTCCTTCTTGATAGCGGATATCAATTTTATGGAATGGAATATTGATACCGCCACAGATATCCATCACTCGATTAAGGGACTCTGGATTGGAATTACTCAAATTATCAATAACCACCATAGAATGGCCTGCTTTATTCAGTTCTATCAATGTGTGGGAACCAATAAATCCAGTTCCGCCTGTTACTAAAATATTCATAATACTAAAACTTTAATGTTAATCCCATTGTCGGGGTTATACCAAACACTGTTGGCGAGGATAATACAGAAGGGTGTATATTCAAACTCAAGTCGTCATCAATCTGAAAATCGAACAAATGGCCAAATACGTATGCATCAAGTAAATTGAGAGCATAGATGCCTGTCGTAATAATGACCATCAGTTGGAAATACTGATTGAAACTCTGGTACATATTATAGATACTGCTTGTAGGATAATTAGCCCAGTCACTCAAATTAGGAGTATCGCCATGACTCACACGATAAAGATACTCGTTCTTGAACATTGCCATCTGAGTATAATTATCGTAAATCAAATAACCCATCACGCCAAAAGCACCATAAATCACAGGAATTTTCCAGGCCTGATGATTATAGACCTGCCCGGCACCCGGCAACAAACTCAATAATAGCGCCTTATTAGCCGAATGCGGCGTGAACGTAGAATCACTTTGGGCATTAAGTTTCATAGGACATAGCACAAGAGCCAGAATCAATATTCCGGCTCCGAGAAAGCATTTTATATTCTTAGTCCTCAATTTATTGTAATAAATTTAATATACGTTCAAAATCCTTATCGTTATTAAAATGAATTGTCAGAGTACCTTTACCTCTGCGGGAACGTTTTATTTCCACTTCTGACTGGAACTGCTGTTTTAATTGTGACTGAACCGTGGCATGACGTTCTGGAAGAGAATTCGTATGATGGTGAGCGACCGGCTTGTCCAGAGGCTTCTGGTTTTTAATAAGGGTCTCGGTCTGATGAACGGACAACTCCTTTTCCACAATCTGATTAAGTACTGCAATATGTTGTTCTGGATCCTCAACATTCACCAATGCACGGGCATGGCCCATGCTAATCTTTCCGTTAGAAAGTGCCAACTGGGTAGCAGCAGGCAACGATAACAATCTTAGATAGTTTGTAATAGTAGAACGATCTTTGCCCACACGTTCACTCAACTGTTCATGAGTAAGCTGACATTCTTCTATAAGGGCGTTATATGAAAGAGCGACTTCCATTGCATTGAGATTCTCGCGCTGAATATTCTCAACCAGAGCCATTTCCATCATCTGTCCATCCGTAGCTTTGCGGATATAAGCCGGAAGTTCACTCAAACCAGCCTTTTGCGATGCTCTATATCGACGTTCTCCTGCGATAAGCTGATATTTACCCTCCGCGGTCTGACGTACAGTAATCGGGGTAATGATGCCTTGCTGACGGATTGACTGTGCAAGTTCTTCCAATGCTGCTTCATCAAATTCCTTTCTCGGCTGGAAAGGATTTACTTCTATTTGAGAAATTGGAATCTGCATAATTGAGGTTGTAACGTCTGCAGGCGTTACAATTGAATCAATGTCAAAACCTCCCAGAATAGAATCCAGGCCACGTCCTTTGGGTTGCTGTTTCTTGGTTGCCACTCTTAGATCTTTTTAATGTTGTTTCGTTTAAGTACTTCACTTGCGAGATTGAGGTAATTGATTGCACCCGCACATGTAGCATCGTACATAATAACTGGTTTCCCGCAACTTGGAGCTTCTGCCAGTTTCGTATTTCGATAAATCAAAGTATCGAACACCATTTGCTTGAAATGTGCACGAACATCTTCTACGACCTGACGTGCCAGTTTCAATCTGGAATCGTACATTGTAATCAACATACCTTCAATACTCAATCTGGGATTAAGTCTCGTCTGGACAATGCGAATGGTATTGAGAAGTTTTCCCAAACCTTCCAGAGCAAAATATTCACTCTGGATAGGAATCAGCACCGAATCCGAAGCCGTGAGGGCATTTACAGTTATAAGTCCCAACGATGGACTGCAATCAATAATAATGAAGTCGTAATTTTCTTTTATTTCAGAAAGAGCATTTGTCAGAAAATACTCTCTACGCTTTTCGTTTACCAACTCAACTTCTGCCCCGACCAGATCAATACGGGTAGGCAGGATATCGAGATTTGGAGTCTCAGTTTTCATAATGCAGTCGGTGGCCTTGGCCTGACCCATTAAACACTCATATATGCTTTTTTCTATTGATTCCTGATCAATTCCAATACCAGAAGTAGCATTAGCTTGAGGATCAGCATCAATAAGCAGCACTTTATATTCCATCACAGCCAAAGAGGCGCTCAAGTTGGTTGCCGTAGTGGTTTTACCGACTCCGCCTTTCTGATTGGCCACTGAGATTATTTTTCCCATACAACGATGTTGTTTAATCTGTTATATATGGGGAACCTTTTCGTGGTTCCCCATGATTCTTTCATATTCCGAAATTAATATCATCCAATGCGCTGCTGCCTTCGAGATTGATGTCTCCATCAGGCATATCATGGAATTCTTCTTCAGTAACAACTGGAGGAGGAACGATACCGGTTTCTATGAAACTCAAAGCATTCTGAAGACCTTTCTGGAATTTTTCAAAATCTTCTTTGTAGAGGAACATTTTGTTTTTGTCATAATAGAATTCTCCGGTTCTATTATCAAAAAGTTTTCTGCTTTCGGTTATGGTAATAAATTTATCACCACCACGGGTTTCTTTCACATCAAAGAAGTAGCGGCGTTTGCCCGCTGGAATAGCTTGTGAATAAAGCTCTTCTTTACGATTTTCTCTGTCTCTATAATCCATTTCTCAATATTATTTATTACTTTTAGAGTTTGGTTTTCAAATGCAAAATTACTAACTTTTTTCCATATAGTCATCCACGTTTCAAAAAACTTATCAACAACTATACGTAAATAGTTTTATATGTGTTTGTGGGTCATAATATCCAGAACCGTATCATCGGTCTGGTCCATACCATCATGGCCAAGCCGTCCGAGATTCTGAATGGAGTAATCCACATCTTTTTCCGACAAACCGTCAGTAGCATCTACAACATGATTGTGCATTGCAACCTCTGTACTTACAAATGCGCTGTAAAGACCGGTACTCATTTTGAGGGCACAACTTGGTTTTGCACCATCGCACACCATACCAGCTATCGTATTGATCAGATTCTTGATGGCATAGGTAATCTGCTCGAAACTGCCGCCGTGTAGGTATGTCAGACCTGCAGAAACGCCTATGGAAGCATTCACTATTCCACAGAGTGCCGACAAACGTCCGATTCCGCGTTTTACATATATTGAAGTCAGGTGACTTAATATCAGCGCACGGGTAATCTGCTCTTCATCACAGCCCTTTTCCATACCATATTCAAACACCGGCATCGTGCAGGCAATTCCTTGATTTCCACTACCGCTGTTGCTATAGATAGACAGCGTACAGCCATCCATACGGGCATCACTTGCCGCCACAGTACGGGCAACCACAGTATGAACAATGTCGCCATTCGCCTGCTCTGCAAGGATTTTACCAGTATTCAAGCCATATCCTTTCAAACCTTCAATGCTGGCGGCTTTGTTGTAGCGCACAGTTTCACGAATGAACTGAAGTTCTTCTATAGGCGTGGTGGTAGCATAATCATACACCAGTCTTTCAGAAAGTGCCAGTTCGCAGGCATTCTGATTCTGCCCGGTTGTACTCTGGCAATGTTCATCCAGTATGCTTCTTCCGTTACGCTCAATAAAGGTAAAATGGGTATGGCTGCCGCTGATTACTGCTGTTGCAGTATCTGAACCTTTTTTACAGGTACATTCAATATAAAGTTTGTCACAACCTTTGGCTTTTACCCCTATTTTCAAACGTTCACTATTGTCCTTGAGCCAGGCCTTGGCGGTTTCCACCTCTTCTTTTGTGATAGTGAGCACCTCCAACTGACGTTCTGAGCGGCCGGCGGTCAAAGCCATACTGATAGCAATGGGAAGACCGATCATACCCGTGCCCGGGATGCCTACACCCATTGCATTCTTGTAAACATTCTTCGACAACAGCACCTCTACCTCATCAGGCATGGTTCCCAACACCTCGCGGGCTTTGGCCACAGCCAATGCAACTGCTCCCGGTTCGGTACAACCTGTGGCCAATACAACTTCACGTTGTATCAGCTCACAGATTTGTTTTCTTAATTCTTCAGAGACCATTTATTTTTGAAATATTTTCTGCCAATTCTTGTATTCACGTTCCTGCCATGGGCCGTTGTGGTAAACATACGATGCTATTGCAGGAATTACTGTAGTACCTTCTGCATAAACCATCTGCTGGAGTTTGTCATCAACCTTGCCCCAGCTTCCGGCCTCCAGAAGAGTTGAACTTGAGCAGGCTCCGTCGCGCACGTCGGCAACGGTTATCTGGATTGCATATTTGTGCATCGGAACTTCGTGACCGAGGATTTCTGCGCATACAACGGTATCCTGGGCAAAATTCTTAGGAGTGCCGCCGCCAACCATGAAAAGACCGGTCTGAGGAGCAGCCATCTTGATCTTGGTCAGTTCAAGAAAATCACGAACTGAGTCGATGCTTACGTATGGTTTGCCTTCCTGTTCGCGATACCATTGATGTTTACCGATACCGAAACCGGCAGAACTGTCGCTGAATGCCGGGCAGAAGATTGGCACGCCGCATTCGTAGCAGGTCTGGATCAGACTTTCTTTCTTTACAGAATGTCCGTCGTGCAGCCATTTACCCAATTCATACAGAAACTCACGTGAACTGTATGGACGGGTTTCAAGCATGTTAGCGAGTTCGAAAGTTGCGTTGTCGCATGCCTGGAGTTCTTCTTCATCAATAAAGGTATCATAGATACGGTCAATATAGAGTTCGCGCAATTGAGTATCGGGAATCACGTTCTCTTTTGTTCCAATATAGTGTTTGAAACCAAGGGCCTCGAACAAGTCCATATCAATAATGGACGCACCGGTGGAAACTACGACGTCCACCATTTTGTTGCGAACCATGTCCACATACACCTGCATACAGCCAGCAGCCGAAGTAGAACCAGCCAAAGTAAGAATATTTGTGCATTCCTTCTCTTTGCACATCATCATAAGAATGTCGGCAGCGCGGGCAGTATCGCGTGAAGTAAACGACATTTGGCGCATAGCGTCAATAAGTGCGGTCGAATCATAGCTCTTGATGTCGATGTGTTTAACCACTTCTTTCAGCAAATCTTTCTTTTCCATTTCTTTAATTATTTATATGTGTTACGTTATTTATCTTAGATTTATTTTGAGGAATCCATCCATTCATAGTCGCCGGGAGGCGTTTCCCCATTATCGTTTCCGAAGCCGTCATTCGTAGAATCCCAGTTTCTTGAATCCACCACGATGCTGGTTTTTCCGCCATTATCAAACGTGGTATTGGGTCCCATTCCGGCAAAGGCGCCATCGCTTGTAACCACGTCACGGTCCGAAAAACGAGTATATTGGCCTTCAAATTTCACTCTCACCTCTCCTACCTCTCCGCTTCGGTGCTTAGCAAAGATAATGTCTGCCATGCCTAATGTCGAACCGTTGTCATCTTCCATCTGACCATAATATTCCGGACGATGGATGAAAATTACGATATCGGCATCCTGTTCGATGGCACCCGATTCGCGCAAGTCACTCAATATAGGCTTCTTGCTTCCGCCACGGGTTTCCACGGCACGGCTCAACTGACTCAATGCCAGGATAGGAACTTCCAGTTCTTTTGCCAGCGCCTTCAGCTGACGTGATATCATACTGATTTCCTGCTCACGGTTTCCGCCCTTCCCGAGTTCTCCGCCTGAAGTCATCAGCTGCAGATAATCCACAAATATCATCTTTACCCCGAACCGCTGTTTCAGTCGGCGGCATTTTGCCCTCAGTTCAAAGATAGACAATCCCGGAGTATCATCAATATAGATTGGGGCCTCGTTCAATGCCTGAGTCTTCTGCAGGAGCATCTCGTGCTGCCAGGGTTCGAGTGAGCCCCGCTTCAGCGTCTTTCCGTCGATTCGTGCCTCACTGGCAATCAGTCGCATGGCAAGTTCCACGCCGGGCATTTCAAGTGAGAAGAATGCCACCGGTTCGCCGAACTGCACAGCCAGATTTCTGGCGATAGTCATAGCCAGAGCGGTTTTTCCCATTGCCGGACGCGCTGCAAGAATAATCAGCGATCCTTTCTGGAATCCCGATGTGATACGGTCCACTTCCGACAGACCCGAAGACAGACCCGTAAGACCGTCCTTCGATTTTGTGGCGTCGTCAATCTGGTTCAACGCCATACCCACCAGCGACTCCAGTTTCTTATAGTCGGAACGGAAATTCTTGTCGTTGATGTCCATCAGATGACCTTCCGTCTTGTCCAGAAGCGACATCACGTCGGTAGTTTCATCGTATGCCGCGGTGATGGTTTCTGTGGAAATCCTGATCAGTTCCCTCTGAATAAACTTCTCGCTCAGAATTCTGGCATAATACTCAGCATGAGCGCCCGAGGTAACATGGTTAGACAGCTGTGAGACGCGGTAAGCGCCACCGGCCGCCTCCAGCGTTCCCATAGAACGGAGCATATCCACGGTGGTAAGCAGATCCACAGGCTTTGACTGCTCAAACAGACGATGGATAGCCTCGAACACGGCTTGATTTTCCGCTTTATAGAAATATTCGACATGCAGCAGATCTATCACATTGTTCAGCGCGTTGGAATCCAACATCAATGCACCCAAAACTGACTCTTCTATCTCCACTGCCTGCGGGGGAGTCTTGGCATTAATGTCAAACGCCGTGGCGTAATCCATTCTTTTCTTGCTTTTTGTACCGTTTTGCGTCAAAATTTCCATGCCACAAAGTTACATATATTTTTTGATACTATAAAATTTATTTTTCAACAAAATACGACTTTCTTCCGATTTGGCTGTTCAACATCCTCATATCCAACACTTAGGAACCTGATAATATTTTTTGAGATTTTTCATGTATTTTAGTTTCCGTCATTCCCTTTCAATATTCCTGATTCCTGACAGATAATGCCTGGACTGGTCCTTTCTTTTCAAGAGTCGTTTTTCCGCAGTAAGGAGCGGGTAAGGAGCGAGTAAGGAGCGCTTAGCGCCCACAAAACGTGATTCGGAAGACGGCCCTGCCACGGAGCTACCACGGAGATACCACGGCCCTGCCACAAAGGAATACCCCGAGAAATCAGGATTCTTTCGTGGTATGAAGCTTGGGAGACTTCTGGGCCAGAACAATGCCGAATATTACGACAAACATACCCAGGGCTTTCCATATTGAAAGTGTTTCCTGTCCGATGAGGACTGCCACAATCATAGTCACGACCGGAATACCGTTCACGAACACACTGGCCTTGGTAGCGCCAACCTTCTGTACACCAAAGTTATAGCAGGCGTATGCCAACATACTGCAGAAGATTCCCAGTCCTGCTATCAGAAGTATCATTTTCGGACTCCAGCTGAGGAGCGGGAGTTTCGAGGCACTCGTAAGCGCAATCACCGGCAGATAGAACAAAAAGCCAAAGGCGTTTTGATACATCGTTACGGTAATCGGCTCATATTTACCCACAATCTTGGAAATCAGAAGCGTATAAGCTACCGACATAGCGACTGCGCCGGCAAGCAGAAGAATACCTTTCGCGCTTCCATCTATGGCGCTATCGCCGCCGATCAACATAATGGAGATACCCACCACGGAAAGCACCACGCCGAGAATATGGTTGGCTTTCAATCCCTCCTTATAAATCGCCGCCATGGCAAAGGGAATGAATACAGGACAAGTCGCAATAATGATTGAAGACAAACTGCTTGAAACAAGCTGGACTCCGCCGGTCTCTAACATATTGTGGGAAAACGGTTCTATGCACGCCAGAATCAAGAACCACTTTAAGTCTCCTTTCTGGATTTTCTGCAACTTGTGAGTGAGCAGAAGCAGCGGCATGAAAACCACCACAACAGAAAGCAGCCGGAAAGTAATAATGATGGGGACAGTAATATCGGGCTCTGTGAGAAACAGTTCTTTTGTCATCACGTATGACGCGCCCCAAAGAACCGCGGAAAGTATTAATACAAAATAAATTAAGGTCTTTTTCATTATAATTTTGTTCTCGAAATCGGAGTGCAAAATTACACAAAAATTCCCACATATCAAAAAATAATCGTAATTTTGCAAATCAAAATCCTCATAAAAGATGAAACGTATCGGCGTATTGTCAGACACTCACGGAATTGTGCCCAAACAGGTCTATACCTTTTTCAAGGACTGCGACGAACTGTGGCACGCCGGCGACTGCGGTCCTGGCGTGCTGGAGGAACTCAAGAAATTCAAACCTATAAAGGCGGTCTGGGGCAATATAGATAATTACGAACTCCACTATGGATATCCTAAAATCAATATCTTTGAATGCGAAGGACAGAAAGTCGTAATGACACATATCGGAGGATATCCAAAACATTATGAATCAAATATCAGGAAACTGCTGCTTGAAGTAAAACCTCAAATATTTATATGCGGACACAGCCACATATTGAAAGTAATGTATGACCCGGAACTGGAGCTTCTCCATATCAATCCTGGCGCAGCAGGACGGCAGGGATTTCAGAAAGTCAGCACACTTGTGAGATTCACCATCGACGGAGAGCCCAAGGATCTGCAAATTCTGGATTTTCCGAAATTCCAATAAAAAAGGCGCACCGGAAGATGCGCCATAGTAATTCTGACATCAAACTGCGGAAAAACTACTGGAAAACTGAGGAAAAGCCGCGGAAAAAACTGATTTTTTCGGAATCTCTTTTCGTGTGTAACACAGCCTTTTGTAAGAGGTAACTCCCTTCTATCTTTTTTTTATCTTCTTTTTATCTTTTTTCTATCTCTTATTCTTAGGAAAGGAGATAAAAAGAAGTTAATATGGAGATAAAAAGAAGATAGAAGGGAGTTACCACAGGAAATCATCATAATAACAAGCGACTATTCTCCGATAAGAACCTTCTGCACCGAAACATCTTCTCCGCAGATAATGCGCACATAATAAACGCCTTGTGGATATTCTGCTACAGATATACTTGAACTTCCGGAACATTTGCTGAGGATTCTACCCGAGAGGTCAATTAACTGAACCTGGGCAATCGCGGGAACGTCTTGCAGATAAATCACGCTCTTGGCAGGATTCGGATATACGATAAACTGGGACTGATCGGCATTCTGGATTCCCTGCAGTCCAGTAGTTGTGAAGGCAAACGACTGCATAGGTCCCCACTCGCCTAAAGCATTCTGTCCTACAGCGAGGAAATAATATGGCGTACCCGGATCGAGGCTTCTCCATGTCCAATGACAATCTTCATAGAATGGATAAGGATCTTCTTTCACCATAGCCAACGCAGAATCCTCTCCAATCTCATTAAAATAAGACTGGGTTATTACGAGGTTCTTGTAAACAGCCGTCTCAGCATTAGGATAACAATGTGTGGTCGCATAAGTATCGCCTATTTCGTCCACTGAAATAGTAATCACGGAAAGACCATCGCCGCCAAGAGTAGCCGTACTTGTCGTATCGGTTACAAGAGTCCCATTTACAAGCACATATATCACCTGAGTTGTAGCAGGAGCTAAACCTGTGAAAGTGTGTGTTTCCGTGGCAGTAGCCGTAATACCCCAGGCGCTGATACAATCTTCAATAGAGCCGATGACTATTCCCGGAGGGAAAACAGAACCGATATAGGATTCAAGCCCGCCAGGTTCGGAAATCATATAGGTATAGGAAGAAACACCTTGGTCGGGCGTCAAAATGACGGTAATACTTGTGGTAGTTACGTCAGAGACCTCAATATCAACAGTCTGAGCCCCTACCCCCAAAAACATTGTCATAGAGACAAAAAACAGCATAATTTTTTTCATAGTTACAATATTTAATTCATAATTTTGAAATGCAAAAATAAGTTAAATTTTTCATATAACAAAAAAAAATTTGTCAATCGAAAAAAAATTTGTATCTTTGCAATTAGACTATAAGTCTATAGATAACCCATAAAACATTGTATATTTATATGATATACAATTAATTCTTAACAATTAACACCATACCTAATATGGAAGAATCAAACCAAATGCAGAACCCAGAAATTGAAAATCTGCAAACAAACGCCCCAGAGGCTGACACTGAAAACACTATTGTTGAACAAAAAAATGAGGTTTCTGCAGAAACTGCTCCCGTTACCGAAACCGAAGTAGAGCAGCCCGCAGAAAGTGCTGAAACACCCCAAACCGATGCAGTAGAAGCACCGGTGGCTGATTATGCATCCATGAGTCGCGAAGAGCTGACCCAGGCACTTGCCGAATTGCTGAACGATCCCGACATCAGCGCCATCAAGAACCGCGTAGGAGACATCAGACTGAGATTTCTTGATCTCAACAAAGAAGTACACCGCCAGCAATTTGAGACCTTTATAGCAGAAGGCGGCAACAAAGATGAATATGAACAGAAAGATGATGAAGTAGCCATCAACTTCTTCAAAACATACGATATCTACCGCACACGCCGGCAGAAATATCAGGAAGAGCAGGAAGCCGAGAAGCAGGAGAACCTTAAACAGAAACAGCAGATTCTGGAAGAGCTCCGCACACTTGTAAATTCAGACGAAGAGCAGATCAAGAAAATATATGATGACTTTAATGCTTTGCAAGACCGTTGGAAAGCTATTGGAGACATTCCGCGAGAAAGCCAGAACGATCTGTGGCAGAATTATCATTTTCTGCTGGAACAGTTCTTCAGCAAAATCCGCATGAATAAAGAGCTGAAGATGCTTGACCTCAAACGCAATCTTGAGCAGAAAATACAACTCTGCGAAAAAGCAGAAGAACTCCTGCTGGAGCCATCCATAACCAAGGCATTCAAGCAAATGCAGGATTTGAGAAGCCAGTGGAGAGAGATCGGTCCCGTTCCACTGGAGCAGAATGACGAAATCTGGCAACGTTTCTGCAACGCAGCAAACAAAATCGATGAACAGCACCGCGAACAATTTGAAGCACGGAAAGAAGAACTGAATAAAAACCTGCTTGCCAAACAGGCGCTTATCGAAAAGGCCACGGAACTCACCGAAAACGAACCTACAACCATTAAGGATTGGAACGAACTTACCGAGCAATTGGATGAACTCCTCAAGATATGGCGCACCATTGGACCAGTGCCCAAGGAAGTGAACGACGAGATTTGGGATAAGTTTAAAGGTATGATTGACAATACCTATACCAAGAAAAAAGAATTTTTCAGTCAGATACGCGATGAACAGACCGAAAACTACAACCAGAAGGTAAACCTCTGCCTTAAAGCAGAAGCCATTGCAAAACGCGAAGACTGGAAAAAAGCTACCGAAGAATTGCTCGACCTCCAGAAACAATGGAAAGAAATAGGATCCGTCAGCAGAAAGGTCAGCGACAAGATATGGCTGCGTTTCCGTGGAGCTTGTGATGAATTCTTTGCAAAGAAAGAAGAATTTTTCAAAGATATCAGAGCCAATGAAGCTGAAAATCTGGCAAAGAAAGAAGAGATTCTCAACCAATTGAAGAATTACCAGTTTGGCGAGGATAAGGAAGAAAACCTTCAGGCAATAAAGGACTTCCAACGCAGATGGGCAGAAGTAGGCTTTGTGCCGATGAAAGAAAAAGACCGTCTGCAGAAAGATTTTCGCAATACCATCAACGGATATTTCGAGAAATTGAGAATTACCGCCCGCGAAGCTGAAGAGACCGCATACAGAGAAAGATTAAAGAATGTGGCAGGTGATGCCAAGAAATTCATCAAAGGTGAACGTGACGAGATATCTGAAAAAATCCAGAAGATCCGCTCCGACATCAGCCTTTGGGAGAATAATCTCGGATTTCTTGCAAACTCAAAACAAGCAGAACTGCTGAAACAAGAGTTTGAAAAGAAAATGCAAGGGGCTCGTCAGCAGATTGCGCTTCTGGAGGCCAAGCTGAGAATCCTAAACGAAACCAAAGATGATGAGAACAAGTAACCAGACAATAAACACAATAGCAAAAGTTGGCGGACATAAAACCTCCGCCAACTTTATTGTCGTATCAGTTCTATTGATTTTCTGTTTGGGTTTCACTGCCTGCCACCACAAACAACCGGAAGCCATCGCTCAGGAAGATTTGATTGAGATTCATCGTTTTGAGCAGGTGCTATTTCTAACCCCATCCGGACAAATCCAGGAAAAACTCACCGAAGTCAAAGACGAGTTCAACAGTCCCCTACTGAATGTCTTGCCCGAAAATGAGGTATTCATACAACAGGTAACAGGGTTTGTGGAAGATCCGACGATGGGTATGATATACAAACTGGTAGATAGTAGTTTCAGCAATATTGAGTGGTTACAGGAGGATTTGACACGGGCAATAAACCAGGCAAAACAGCTCTGCCCGGAAATTAAATGCAACCGTATATTTACAATGATTACGGGAAATCTGGACTACGAAAGCCGAGTGTTCTGCGATGACCATGACCTCGTGATTTCACTTGACCAATACGTCATCCCTCACATGGAGGAATACGGATATTTCGGATTACCTTATTATCTGGTTAATCTCAGCCGTCCGCAATATATCGTGCCCGACTGTATTACTGCGCTCATCCAAAACAGAATTGTCATGCCCAAGGAACCACTTTCGCTCCTTGACCAGATGATTATGGAAGGCAAAACGCTATACGCACTCAAGCAGATACTGCCTGACTACGATGATACGCTGCTGATGCGCTATACCGAAGACCAATGGAACTGGATGACCCATAACGAAGAAACAGTATGGAGTTACCTCCTACAAAACCAATTGCTGTTTAACAACGATTATATGCAGTTTCACAATTTTATAGAAGAAGCGCCAAAGACTAATTGCTTCATGGATTCTGCCCCGAGAACCGGATGCTATCTTGGTTGGAAAATTGTAGAAGCCTATATGGCGAACAGTAATGAAACTCTTAGCGGACTTCTCGCGAATAACGATTCTCAGAAAATATTGTCAAACTCTCACTGGAGACCTAAAAAATAGCCACAAAGTCTAAACTAACATCATCATGGCAAGAAAAAGCAATAAAAAACAAATTGAAACGAGCAATATCTATGCATACTTAGCATATAAATTCCTAATTGCTCTCATGGCGTTGCTGATTGCACAGATTTTTTTCCACATCTGTAACCTACACCTGTTCCATATTGAAGGATTCAACAACTGGATGAGACTCATATTGGGAAACATCGTATTTGGTGTATTTACCGTAGCTTTGGTTTTACTTCCCTTTTTGGTACTCAACCTTATTCCCGGCTCCTGGCGGTGGAATCGTGGTGCAAGAATCATCAGCGAAATTCTGTATGTCATACCTGTTTTGTTTATTACCATAACTACTTGTTGTGATGGCCCTTACTTCCAGCATACGTTCCGGCTGCTGAGTAGCGAAATTTTCGCCTATTTGGGTATCGGAGGACAGATGGGTAGTCTGGTGCCCCTTTTTATCCGTGACTACTGGTTTGTATCTTTAGGATTGATTGCAAGTATTTTACCATGGGCGTGGCTTGACAGCAGAATTGCCCTTACGGAACGGAGCCATCACAAATCTCACGGTCTCAAAGACATCATCGGTATGATTGTCGGACTTACCATTATTGCAATTCCCGCAAGTTTACCCAATCCGGTGCTGTCGCTTAAGGACGCCGGCCGGTTCTGTGACCCCAAAGACTCTGCATTAGTGGTTAATTCCGGATACAGCATTCTCCGCACCCTTGCCGAGGACCACCTGCCTGAATATAACTTTATGTCCGATGAGGAAGCCCAACGGCTTTTCAATCCTGAATTTCAATCTCTCAAACATCAGGCCTTGATCAATGCGGATTCCACAATAACAAACGACACAATGCCTCCCAAGAATATAGTCATATTGATGGTTGAAAGTCTTTCCCAAGAATATATGGGGTGCTATAATCCAAATGCCGAAAGAAGTTACACGCCATTCCTTGACGAACTTGCTTCGAGAAGCCACGTTTATCAAGGCCGCAGCAACGGAAAGAAGAGCATCGAAAGTATCCCAGCCATTTGTGCTTCTCTGCCGACTTTGATGGAAATGCCAATCATCATGTCTCAATACAACAAAAACGCAATGAACGGGCTTCCAGCCGTGCTTGCACGCCATGGCTACAAAAGTGCCATCTTCCACGGCGGATACAATGGGACTATGAATTTTGAACAGTTCTGCTACCAATTAGGAGCAGATGACTATTTCGGCATGGACGAATACATAGGTGCCGGCGGCTCTATGGATAATTACGACAAAGCCTGGGGTATATATGACGAACCATTCCTGCAATATATGGTAAATCAGCTCAACAACTACGATACCCCATTCTTCAGCCTGTGCTTTACCGTCACTTCTCATCACCCCTTCCCTATTCCAGAACAATACAAAAACGTATTTCCCAAGGGTCCACACAAAATTCTTGAATGCGTAGGTTACACCGATTACGCACTGAGAAAATTCTTTGAAGCTGCCGAGAAAACCGACTGGTACAACAACACTCTATTCATCATCACAGCCGACCATCCCGGCTATGTTCTCAGCCGCCCTTACAGCGAATATGACGGTTTATATAAGACCCCGATGATTGTGTTCGACCCACAGAACAGCGAACATTTCGTCAGCAGTCAGATCATCCAGCAAATCGACCTCATGCCAACCATCATAGATTACCTGAATCTTGATGAAACCTGTGTATGCTTCGGCAACAGCATCTTTCAGAGAAATGATTCCGGCTACCAGATTGCCTACGGAAACGGCTTTTATGTAATGAACTACGACGATGGACATGCTGTAGTAGAAGGTAGTACTGAAATAGGAGATCCCCAGCACCTTAGACTTCTCAAAGCAATCCTTCAGCAATACACAAAACGGATGAGAAACAACCAACTTACCATTCAATAATCAGAACAAACTAACACACAACAACTATGAAAAAACGAATGCGGGTTATTGTCAATCCCATATCCGGAATCGGGAAACAGAAACGAATTGAATCGGTTCTGAAGAGTAACCTTAATCATGATATTTTTGACTATGAAGTAAAATATACCGAATATATCCACCATGGTACTGAATTAGCCCGTGAGGGTGCCGACAAGGGATTAGATATTGTTGTTGCTGCAGGAGGTGACGGGTCCGTAAATGATGTTATCTGCGGACTGCAAAACACGGATACCCGA
Source organism: Bacteroidales bacterium (assembly GCA_045640985.1). Taxonomy (GTDB): domain Bacteria; phylum Bacteroidota; class Bacteroidia; order Bacteroidales; family P3; genus Colimorpha. Next base: position 67,505 of record JAZUFZ010000048.1, on the reverse strand, counting down.
TTGGGCATAATTCCTTGCGGAAGCGGAAACGGACTCGCCCGGTGTATGCAGATTCCCCTTATTCCCGCCTTGGCCACCAAGGTGCTGAATTACTATTATGAACTTGACATCGACACAATTTCCATCAATGACCAGCATATTGTAGCCAGCATTGCCGGAGTGGGCTTTGATGCTTTCATCGCCCGGCTCATGAAAATGGCTAAAACACGTGGATTTGCGGCCTACATGAATCTTATTTTCCGAGAATACAGCAGTTATCAATGCAAAGACTACCACATGGTAATTGACGGAAAAGAGATTGACCGCAATGCCTGGTTCATCACTTTTGCAAATTCCAACCAGTTCGGCTACAATTTTGCAGTAGCTCCTCAAGCAAAACTCAATGACGGCCTTATCGACATCAGTATTGTAGATAAGATTCCATTGGAGCATATTCCCATTACAGGGCCTCTCGTATATGCCAACCATTTTGAACTTAGCCAACATGTAGAAATGTTCAAAGCCCATGATGTGTGGGTTTATGGCAATGTGGACAAATGGGTAAATATCGATGGAGAAGGTGAGAATTGTGGTACTGAGCTACATTTCGTAAACCATCAGAAATCACTTAAAGTTATCGGTCGCAATGCTAAGATAAAGCTCCACGACCCTATTGTTTAACAATCAACTGCACGATGAAAACACGTTATTTTTTTCTATGTCTTGCCCTTGCCATGAGTTTTTCCTCATGCGACACATTGAAGAAAATCTTCACCTCTGATCTTGAAGACGAGGACTTCATCATCGGACAGCTATATGCCGATGAAATCGTTGATGAAAAGCCATATATTCCTGCAAGACCCAATCGAACCACAAATAATTCTTCTACCAATCTTGGAGTAAATATAACCAACCCAAAACTTGCAAGTGTAATTGAGTCCTGGTATGGCGTGCCATACAAATATGGCGGGTGTGATAAAAATGGTGTCGATTGCTCATGCTTTGTAGGCAATGTATATAAAAGTGTTTATCAGATAACACTTAAGCGTACCGCCAATGATATCTACCAACAATGCACACCAGTTGCCCAAAACAAACTAACCGAAGGAAATCTAGTATTTTTCACCAACAGCAACGGTAAAATCTCTCATGTCGGCATTTATCTGACCGATAACACTTTCGTCCATTCCTCCACATCCCACGGCGTAAGTTTCAGTAAACTTACCGACTCCTACTGGAGTAAACATTTCTACAAAGGTGGTAAAGTTAAATGATATGGATTTTGATTTAGTATTTTCGACCAATCCCGACTGGCGTCCCGAAGAGGAGCCTCAAGCAGAAACACTTCCGCCAAGTAAACAGACCCTGAAAATCCGTATGGAAAGAAAAGGCCGCGGGGGTAAGACGGCAATCATTGTTTCCGGATTTATCGGAAATAATGAAGACCTACTCCAACTTGCCAAAACGCTCAAAACCGCCTGCGGTGTGGGTGGCTCTGCCAAAGATGGAGAGATTATCATCCAAGGCAACTGCCTCGATAAAGTACGCGAGAAACTTCACAAAGAGGGCTATACCGTCAAAGGGTGATTGAATATTTAACCCGTTGGCGGAATTAATCTATATTTTCAGGCTTGAGCCGGCGCGCGGTCGCTGAGGCTTTGGTGCATAGCTACCACCGGGGACTCCGCTCCGAGGTAACTCTCTTACAAGTAGCTATATTACAGCAGGAAAATACAAGCCTGCGCACGGTCGCTCTGCTGCGCTTGGCGCGAATCCTCTACCAGAGGCTCCGATTCTTTACAAAAGCTATTGACAAATCAATTCCGCCAACGGATATATATTTATTTCGGAAGTTCCGGCAGATTCTTCAAATGAAACGGATCGTATGGCTCTTCTTTCTGTTGAGCAGGACTTGTCTCTTCTGATTTAGTCTCATACTGATTTCCTGTATTGCTGGTATTATCTCGCTTCGACTGATTGCTACGACGTTTTTCGGAATTTTCACGGGTACGGCGATGCTCTTCAATGGTCTCCCCTGCCACAATTCCCGTAGGAACTGCTATAATTGAATAACCCAATATCATTACGACGATAGCAATAAAACGCCCGCCTGGCGTAATAGGTGTCATGTCGCCATAGCCGACGGTGGTCAGGGTAACGACAGCCCAATATATACCATTGGGAATACTGCTGAACACTTCCGGATTTTTGTCGCATTCTACGGCATACATAATACTGCCCAGAATGACAGCCGTAATATACACAAACAGCATAAATATCAGCACCTTCATCGCACTTCTCTTCAGCGCGTTGATCAAGAATCTGCTTTCTTTCATGAATCCTTCCATGTTGAATATTCTGAATATTCTCAGCATTCTCAACAGACGGAATACCGTGAAGGTCTGCGCCCCAGGGAGCAGGAGACTCAGGTATGCCGGAAAGATTGACAGAAAATCTATCACACCCCAAAACGAAAGGATATACTTCCAGGGACGGCTCAGACAATAAATTCTCAGATAATATTCAAAGGTGAATATCAGCGTAAAGCCCCATTCCAGTATCCGCATCGTAAGACTCAGCCAAGCCACAGAATGCACCTTTGGGAAACTTTCCACCATCAGCAGCAGGATATTCATCCCGATCAACACCAGCAGCCAAACGTCGAATTTTTTACCCGCCGGCGTGTCGGCCTTGAAGATTATCTGGTATATTTCATGTTTCGTCAGATTGCGCCAGCGTTTGGGAAACAAAAATTCAAACAGGAGTTTATGCAGAAAATTCCCGATTTTCCGCGCGATATTCAATCCGATAGTCTTATAAGGAAGGTCTATCAGCCACAGACAGAATCTCCGGATCAGTCCACTCAGTTTCGATAATATGACCTTAATCAGTCTTTTCATTTTCTTCCTCTCCCATAGGATTAATAATCAAAGTCCTGCTCCTGTTTTCCACAAATATATTACGTGCCACGCGCTGAAGGTCACTGGGCATAATCGAAGCATACTGTTCCGGCTCTGTGTTCACATATTCTATATGTCCCAGCCACTCATAATAGCACAGATTGGCCGCACAATCGGCCGATTTGTACTGGGAAAACACAAATGTATTCTCGAATTTGTTTTTAACCTTCTGAAGTTCTATCTCCGACACGGGTTCGTTTTTCAGGCATTCCAGTTCCGCCACTATTGCCCGTTCCGCGTCTTCAATGTTTACGCCGTCATTCAATTTTCCCTTCACAAGAAACAATCCCGGACCCTCTTCCCCCGTAATTACCGCAGTCACTTCACTCATCAGTCCCTGCCGTTTCACAAGACTTTCGTACATCCGCGACGACTGTCCGTTACTCAATATATCGCTCAGCAAGTCACACACATAATAATCCCTGCACTTATATCCCGGCATCAGCCATGCCATATATATCGCCGTAGCCGGAACCATGCGTTCTACCACCTTGCGACGGCTTTCCTGCGGTTCGGGTTCCTTACCGTCGAAATATTCACGTTCCTTACCGTCCGGAATGCCACCGAAATATCGTTCTACCAATTCCTTCACCTTGGATGTATCCACATTCCCGGCCACCGCCATGATAGCATTTCCCGGCCGGTAATATCTGTCATAAAACGACTTCACATCTTCCAGCGTAGCCTCCTGAACATGACGTATATCCGCCCCGATTGTACACCACTTGTAAGGATGTTTCTCATAGCACAGATCGCGTAACAGCATCCAGGAATCGCCGTATGGCTGGTTCATATACCGCTGATTATATTCCTCCGTAACAACACGTTTCTGCACCTCAAGGCTCCGCTCCGACAATATCAGATTGACCATTCGGTCTGCCTCAAGCTTCAAAGCCTCCTCCAGATATTCTGCGGGAAAAGTCAGATAGTAGTTCGTGATATCGGTATTCGTAAACGCATTGTTTTCTCCCCCCATACGACTCACAACCAGATCATAGTCCGGCGCATTCTTAGATCCGCCGAACATGAGATGTTCAAACAGATGAGCAAACCCCGTGCGGTTGGGATTTTCATTTCTCGACCCCACACAATACAGAATATTAACCGTAACCAACGGTGTATCGTGATTTTCATTCACAATCAGCGTCAGCCCATTATCCAGTCTATAACGCGAATACTCTACCACTTATGAATATTTTAGTCAATAATAATTTTTGCAAAGATACACATATTTTTCCAATCCCGCAAATTTTTATTATAACCCGAAGTTTTCGTGGTATCTCCCAAGTATCTCCCTGGTAACTCCGTGGTATCGCCCATCGCAGCACATAACCACAACGGCGACACCTCGGACTCATATCAGATAATATACTGCCTTACGCTGGCCCTGCTATCCGCTTGCCGGACAGAATTGGTAAATACCGGTATTATTTCTTGCGCTGAGGCTTGGGCGTCTGCTGTTTCTTGAGATTCTGCTGAAGTTCTTCGCGTTGTTCAGCAGTAAGAATTTCATCTATCTGCAAGCGGGTACGGTAATACTCCTTGGATATCTCGGCCTGGAACCACGCTTCGCGCTCAAACATCGGGAAAAGTATGGCGGAATGATCATCTGGAAGTTTGATGTACGTATGGATACTGTCGCGTAGGGCTTTCTGATCCTGACGGAGTTTCCGTGTACGTTCCTGGGATTCACTGGAGAGGGTTTCCAGACGTTTCTTCTGGATAGGACTGAGGTTACTCACAAGGGTTGTCACATCTGGCTGGCGATGGTGTTTGGAAGGAGACTTCTGGGAATATGCCGCCCCGGTAATAAGAACTACAACAACTATAATTGCAAATATTCTTTTCATATTAATATTTATTTAAGGGTTAATATAATGTATTGATTAAACCATTATCCTCAGACAGAAGATAGCAATCTTCGCTATAAGAATAGGAATATACATCGGTGATGAGCGTGGCAATCTGTGGCTCATCGTATGATCGGAACATCAGACTGATGACATTGACAGCAACGGCGAGAATAAAACAGGCCGCGAGGACATGAGATACAGACATAAACGCATGACGGCGGGAGGTCCGGGAAGCGGCATCCGATACGGGAGCGAGTGTTGGAACAATTGCCATTACCTGATTGACCACATCTACGTCGTAGGGACAGGTGGTGTCTCGGATGACTTGAAGAGATTGTTGCAGTTGTTTGTCGGAATCGCTGTTGTGTTTGAGATGTAACATTTCTATGATTAATTTTTTTGAGTAAGCATTTTAGCAATATTCTTGCGGGCTCGGAATATCAATGATTCCACTTTGGAAAGACTGACTTGCATGATATCGGCGATTTCCTGATAAGACAGGTCTTTGTAAGTATAAAGCACCAGAGCTATACGCTGTTCGGACTTGAGTTTCGTGATGCAGTAACGGACCTGGCGCTGGGTTTCTGTTCTGATAATCTGATGTTCTGGGTTGGATTCATGAGAAGGGGCATCAAATTGCGTAGTATCGTCATTGCGGACAAAGCGGTTATCGCGTATGAGCATCTTGGAGATAACATTGATGGCAATCTTGTAGATATATGTGGAGAGTTTCGACTGATATTTGAATCGGGGCAGAGCGAGGTAGAGTTCAACGAACACTTGCTGTGTAACTTCTTTGACATCGAACCGTTCTCCTACAATCTTGTAAGTCAGATTGGCCACCTTCTGCTGATAAGCCGAGACGATTTCGGCATAACGCTGGGTATTGCCGCCGAGGATATCCTGAATGAGGTCATAATCACGGCTTGAAGCCAGACTATCAAGACTCAAAGCATTGTGGTCTATATCCGAAGTCATATTGATTAGTACAAGTTAAGTGTAATTTATTGCAAACGGAGAGAAATTCTATTTATACTTAAACTCTTCAATCTCGCGACGGTCGCGTTTGGTTGGACGGCCGATACCTCTGTCCCTGTGTTCAAAACCATACTGGCGGACCATCTGTATGCGATCGTATTCCTGCTGCGGGGTCAGGTCAATAAGATAATTCTCGACCACCTTGGCGGAAACTCGGTTGTGGAGGAGTTCCTTTACCTGGATTGTCTTATGCAGCTGCTCAATAGAAATCTCGTACTGTTCTCCCACCTTGACGGCATGTGAGGGCTTAATCGACACGCCATTCATCTTCACACGGCCCGAACGGCAGGCCTCCGAGGCTATAGAACGGGTCTTATAAAGGCGCACGGCCCATAGATATTTATCTATCCTAAGTTCTTCTTCCATAATATAAAGTATGACACCTGAAAATCAATACTGAAAACCTTAAGTTAATGTCCGCCTAAGATTTTCAGTATTGGATAAATAATTATTAACGTGCTACGAAAGTGTAGGTAATTGTACCGGTCTGCACCTCATTGGCTGTAGCGGAGGCGTTGAATTTAGCCTTGCGTGCAGCAGCTTTAGCCTGTTCAACCATAGTTGCATTTGCAATAGTGGAACCGCGTTCCGGAGCGTCAGCCTGAATGACATTTCCCTCACGATCGACTTTTATCTTGACGATAATCTTACCTTCCTTGTTGGAGTTATACGACGGCGTCGGCAATGCTACGGCACTACGGCCGGATAGCGAGAATCCTACCCCACCCTGGCCCGGCTGACCATCGTAGCGCGAAGAATTGGGATCACCGCCAGTCTTACCCTGGTTGCCTGAGCCTTGGGATACACCTTGAGAGCCACCGTTTGTGGTGGTTTTCTGGGTTTTCTTGAAAAGTGCATTGGAGTTGATCTGGGGTTCCTTCTGGGCCTCAGGAGTCACCTCAGCAGGTTTCTGTGGAGTAACCTTGGTGTCGCTGTTACGGTTCGCATTAAGGGACACTGTCTGGTCGATGGACTGGGTTGAAACATTCTCCGCAGCCGAAGGTTGCGATGGCGGAGTATATTGATTCGGACTCTCTTCAGGAATAGCATTATCCCCGAGACCGAAATCGCTGTTTCCGAGATTCACCTCTACCCCTTCTTCTGGAATAGGTGGATCGGGCGGGTATAACCCCATAAGGGCACAGATAACAATGATGAGTGCCATGATGAGGGCCGTAGCCGTACCCGATATAATAGAGTTCTTATTATTTTGAAGGTCCATAATGACTATTCGGCTTTAGGGGAAGTTGCTAAAATCACTTTATGCTTGGTGCCGCTCTGGGCGTTGATGTTATTCACAGCATCAATCACATTTACGACATATTGTACGGGAACAGTCTTATCGGCACGCAACACCACACAGGCATCGGTAATACCAGATTCGATACCTGAGGCAATCATAGGTTCGAGTTCGGCAATGGCTACCTGCTGCTCGCCTACGAAGAAGTTATAGGTGTCATCAATATAAACCGTCACGTTCTGTTTTGCCATAGTGCGGCTGTTGCTTTCGGGAAGCAGAAGCTTTACTGCATTGGGACTGATCAATGTGGACGTAATCATGAAGAATATCAGCAGAAGAAACACAAGATCGGACATTGTGCTGCTGCTGGACTCTATCTGGATTTTATTGTGACTTTGTATCATCGGTGTATGACTTTAATTATTCTTAAATCGCTGCAAAATGAGAATGAATTAAGCTGGTTCGTGGAGAAGATCCATAAATTCAGCAGCACGGACTTCAAGATCGTTAACCACCTTATTGATACGAGTAACAAGAATATTATAAAGGAAATAAGCGATAATACCTACAATAAGACCGCCGACAGTGGTAACCATAGCTTCGTAAATACCGCTTGCCAGAATACCTATTTCAATATTGTTGCCGGCATTTGCCATATCGAAGAATGCCTGAACCATACCCGTAACCGTACCAAGGAAACCCAACATAGGTCCGAGGCTGGCCACTGTGGCAACGAGTGAGACTTTCTTTTCAAGGTTTGCCACCTCAAGCTTGCCTACGTTCTCAATGGCGGCCTGGATATCAGGCAACGGACGGCCCAGACGGGAAAGGCCCTTACCTATCATGCGGGCAATCGGAGTATCTGTGCTTTGGGCGAGTGTACGGGCACCATCAATATTGCCTTCATGGATAAACTGACGGATGCGGTCCATAAAGGAATCGTCCTCGTCAAATTTTGTAGCATTTCTGAGGGTAAGATAGCGTTCAATACTGATGTATAAAGCCAGAATCAGAAGAAGAGCCAGAACAATCATAATCCACCCACCTTCGAGGGCAAGTTTCAAAATGGAGAGTTTTTGAGGTGCTGCAGCAGAAGTTGCTGTTGCTGCGGCAGAGTCGAGCATAGTCTCAACGCCGTTCAGATTACTTTGAATCAATAAAATAGGATTAATCATAGTGCTTACAATTTTTTTGTAAAATTACAAAGTTTTTATGGAATATATTGCGTATGTTTCAGGTTATTACTAACAGAGAATTGTTAATATCAAAAAAAATCGCAGGCCGGAGGCCTACGATTCATAAAATTCATATTAAATCAATTTCTGGAACTGTCCTTTGGTATTGAACTGAAGAATCAATTCATTGTCGAGCCGGATTCTGTAACCATTATTCAACTTGTCGGCCTGGAGCAGGATAGCCTCTGGATAGAACTGAGCCAGATAGGCCACAATAGCCCGGGGAAGCATATCGGTAGGAATCTGGTCAAAAGCCGTGATACGCTGCCAGCGGCCGTTCCGGTCAAAACGAATGGTAGTCGCATTATCAAGGGTTACGATATAGGTCTGGTTTGTCTTATTGGCGCGAAAGATATTAGCTTCGAGCCAATATTTCTTGATAAAACTGGACGCCTGGGCTGGAATCTGGTTAGGCTGGATCGACTGCGTTTTCTGTGCAAAGGAACTTCCTGAGATAGTCAGTACTGCAATGAGCAAAAGCAAATATTTTTTCATGTCAGATGTATTTTTATTTTCTTATAACGAGGAAATAATAATATTATTGTACTCAATACCCGTTTTTGAATAAATTTCTTCAAAAAAAATATTCACATCCATAATTGTTAAACCTAAAATAGAAAGGAGCCCCCGCTCGGAGGCTCCTTCTTTCTTTATTGTGATTCTTGAAGCGACTACTTCACCACTACCACTTTCTGGGCTGGATAATTGCCCACCTGAACAAAATAGACGCCAGACGATGGCATCTGGTATTGCTTGTTGTCCACAGCCTTCTCGCTAACGATAACATGTCCCAGAATATCGAAAATGCGCATCATCTGACCTTCCACGCCATTCAAAACAATTACACCATTGCCGGAATTTATATTGAATGTTACATTTGCTTCATGTATTCCTTGGGTAGGAATAGCTTCAAAATAAGCTATCAAATCAACATCTTCTGTAGCCGTAAAGGTATAAGGATTATTTTCCATTCCGTTACTCCATCTTACAAATCTATAACCCATATTGGCAGTTGCCGTCAAGGTAACCGTTTCCCCATCAGCATAGGTACCGGCACCCGATACAGAACCCAGCGAAGCATTGTTAACAGTTACTGTAATGGTATAATCTTCGGGAATATTCATTCCAATGATATTAGTAAACTCCCGCCAGGCGTAGGCAATCTGATACTGACTTACCGACTCATTCGGCACCGACAAAGGAAGCCCTTTCCACACACCTTCAAAAGCGTCGTGGTTTGCGACAGTGGGAGGAGTGACAGCTTTGCAGGTTATATCGGAAAGGTGGTCACAGTCTTCAAAAGCCATATCATGAATATCGGTCACCCCTGATCCTATGACTACACTCGTGAGACCGTGGCAGTTCTCGAAAGCACTCTCTCCAATGCAGGTCACCGAATCACCAATGGTCACGCTCGTGAGGCCATTGCAATTACAGAACGCATAATTCCCGATGTTGGTCACTGAATTGCCGATGGTCACGCTCGTGAGGCTGCTGCAGCCATAGAAAGCAGAACCTCCGATGCTGGTCACCGAATTGCCGATGGTTACGCTCGTGAGACCACTGCAGTTTTCGAATGCACCATCGCCGATGCTGGTCACCGAATTGGGGATGGTCACGCTCGTGAGGCCGCTACAACCAACGAAAGCCAACGCTCCGATACTGTCCACAGAATTGCCAATGGTCACGCTTGTGAGACCATAACAGTAAGAGAAAGCTGAACCTCCGATGCTGGTCACCGAATTGGGAATGGTCACACTCGTGAGGTCATGGCAACTCCAGAAAGCATACTCTCCGATGGTGGTTACCGAATTGCCGATGGTAATACTTGTAAGAGCACACATAGTGAAAGACCAATCACCGATGCTGGTCACCGAATTGGGAATGGTAATGCTCGTAAATCTACAGCCATAGAAAGCCTCATTCCCAATACTGGTCACCGTATTGGGGATGGTTACGCTCGTGAGGTCGTGGCAGGCATGAAAAGCATATTTTCCGATGCTGGTCACCGAATAGGTGGTGTCATTGTAGGTGACGCTTGCGGGAATTTCGAGAGCGCCAGAAGGCTCAGTACCGACATTATGCCAATAGTTATTATCATCATCAAAAAATCCAGGATAGGTTACCGTGACCGCACTTCCGTTGATGTTGTAGTACAGCGTCTGGCCGGTGGGGGCGACGGCACTGAAATCGTAGGCTTGGGAGACCATAGTTCCAGTCAGCAGAAGAAAAAAGAATAAGAATTTCTTCATTTTTTTATCTTTTTTGTTGCATATCCGGGCTCAGAATATGCGTTTCTATACCCATAACGAAGAAAGTGGAGCCGTTCATTGGTCCCTATTTCTGAATGTAGGGCTTCGACTCCCTTTTGTGTAAAATAATGGTGAATGAATTGCTCCACCGATGATGTACAATATGTAAGATACATATATACACAACAATGGAGACGTTCACTTTCCTATTTATTCCAACACAAATTTGTGAAGTGTCGAAGTTCACATTCACGGAATAAGGCGAAAAATGCGTCTTTCTCGGTCATTCTAAATCGCTTGAATGACGTTGCAAAAATACGCATAATTTTTGAACTGAACAAATTTTTTCAAGAAACTGAAGGAATTCCGGAGCAAATAGAGGTTATTCCTGCCGATTTATTAGACTATCCAAATCGGATGCGATTCCAGTTGAAAGATGAAATTTCGATTTTTTTACGACATTTTCGCTATTCTATTGATTTATAGCGAGAAGCATCCGACATTCAACCGACATAAACCGACATTGATGTCGGTTTATGGCAGATAAAATTGAAAAATTCCTCAAAAATCATTTCAGAAAGCCGACCGGTTTTTTGAGTCGTACGACTGGCCGTTTTTCCAGTTCCGAACCGACATGAACCGACACGAATGTCGGTTTTTGGCGGATGAATGTCGGATGCTATCCACAGAGAAACAGCAACATACGCAAAAAGTCATCAAAAACTGGAATTTCATCTTCCGTAGCAAAAGAGCCCTGATCGGGAACCGAATCGAAGCAACGCTATCTGGTAGGTTTCTCTCGGGTATCTCTCTGGTTTCTCCCTGGTAACTCCCTGGTGGGGCCCTCTGCGGGACACCAAAACCACGGACACTCCCCACCGCTACTCCGCCCCTATTCGGGTGGCAGGTTGGGCAAGCAGGGAAATCAGCTGGAGATAATCGTTAAAATGGGAAAGGCCGCAGGCGGGACAGGTATCGGCTGGGGAATGATAATCGCCGTGAGGTCCGCCAAGCGTATATATGAAAATAGCGGGACAAAGTTCGGAGAAATAATAATGGTCACTGTTCGGAGCGTTGTTCCGCCGGGAGATGACTGGCGACAAATGATGGATTTCGTTGTATTGCGTGAGCCGTTCGACAAAGGGGGCGGTTTTCTCACTGTTGGCATTGACTATCATAAACCCGTCATCGCCGCCACAGAACATATCAATATTGACCAGCAGCCGCACTTTTGAATAATCAATCAAGGGGTGAGATGCCGCATAATGTGAGCCCAGCAGGCCTGCCTCTTCCCCACTGAACAGGAAAAAGACCAGCGTATAATGCGGTTTTATGTGGGTATTCATCCGTGCAAGTTCCAGAACAGCGGAGACGCCGCTTGCATTGTCGTGCGCGCCGGGATAGAGAACGCCTTCGGAATCGATGCCAAGGTGGTCGTAATGGGCGGTAAACACAACCATAGAGTCCGTTTCTCCCGGCAATACCGCGCACACATTCTGGGTATGGTACGCATTGTGATATGGGAAATAGACATTGCGGACCTGAGATTTATCGACGCGGTATTTCTGGAAATAGTTTTCGCCTAATGGCGAAAGGCCCAGAAGCCGGAACTGTTTCCTTATATAACGGGCGGCAATCCTGTCTCCGTGGGAAGCATAGCCGCGTCCTTTCATTGCGGGACTGGAGAGATCGGAAATAATCCGGCGCGCAAACGTGCTGTCCTGTGCTGGAGATATGGCAGGAACTACCAGAAACAGGACCATTCCAACGGCTAAGAGGAGTAAACGGAGATGCTTCATATATCAGAATCCCGGGAATGGAATAAATATGGTAGGAATCATCAGCAGAAATCCGATTAGGACTAATGCAAGAATGAATTTCCATACCCACCGCAGCCAGGTGGCGTATGGTATCTTTGCGATGCCGAGAACGCCGATCAGAACGCCGCTTGTTGGAGTAATCATATTGGTAAAACCGTCGCCGAACTGGAATGCCAGTACTGTGGTCTGACGCGACACATTGATAAGATCGGCAAACTGGGACATGATAGGCATCGTCAAAGCGGCTTTTGCGCTACCGCTCGGCATAATGATATTCAACGCCGTCTGGAACAGATACATCACGCCGACAGAAGCAACCTCGCCGGTATCGGAAAGGGATCGGGTAAGGCCGTATAATATGGTGTCGATGACACGGCCGTCACGGAGAATAAATATGATGCCGCTTGCCATACCCACAACCAGAGCCGCCGACATGATATCCTTACATCCGGAGAGAAAGAGTCTGGCGATATCATCGGCAGACTGAGAGTCGGCAATGCCCGAAAGTATTCCCATGGCAAAGAACAATGCGGAAATTTCCATAATGTACCAGCCATAGCCCAGCACTCCGACGATCAAATATCCTATAGTGGCGAACAGAAGGTTGAGAATGAAAAAGTGTACCGACTTGCGTAAAGCGAAGAAAGAAATGATAACGAACAAGACCGCCAGAACCGGATAAAGGACAAGCGTTGTCGTGGCTGAACCGATGGTAAGCGTTGTCGTGGGATAAAGAATGGCGACAAATATCAGAATGGCTGAGAGGAGGGCGTAAACAATCCAGGCGACGAGCGGAGTATGATAGTGAATGGCATTCTGTGTCTGTAAGTTTGCCCTTTCCCGCCAATATTCATCCAGCTTATATACCGGTGATTTCTGCGGGTTACGTTTTACCCGGTGGGCATACCATAAAACAAATACGATACAGATGATAGTCAATACGACCCAGCAGAACAACCGGTATTCCATGCCGGAAAATATAGGCAGTTCGGCAATTCCCTGAGCAATGCCGATCGTAAACGGGTTAAGAATGGCACCGGCAAAACCGACATGCGCGGCGACATAACACATACATACGCCCACAATGGAATCGTAGCCCATAGAGATTGCCAGCGGAATGAATACTACTACAAAGGCCAGCGTCTCCTCACTCATGCCGAATACCGCGCCAAAGAGGCTGAACATGATCATCACCAACGTCAGAATGATATTGTCCACCCCCAACATTCGGATCAGGGAAATCTTTTCCAGTCTTTTTACCTTACTGAGAAAGGCCATTACGCCGACATCGATGGCTTTTGAATTATTCAGAATCCAGAAAGCCCCTCCTACCATGAAGATAAAGATAATAATATCCGCCTTATCACAGAAGCCGTTAAAAAGCGAGGAAAATATCTGCCAGGTCTGAGGTTCATGATCCACATAATGGAACGAGTCCTTAACCACGACCTCCCGTGACGTAGTTCCGATTTCAACTGACTGACGGGTAAATTCGCCACTCGGAATTACCCATGTCAGCACTGCGGATATCACTATAAGAAAGAATACAATCGTAAATGTATGGGGGATTTTTTTCATGTTATAACACTTTATTGAGCAAGAAATGCATTTCGATATTGAGGATCATCAGAAACATTAGCGCCGAACCAGTCAGGTTTCTGGAATTGAGAGACGGCTTCGACTGACGGAAATTCCACTTCCACGATCATGAGACCTTCATGTGTGCCATGGAAAATATCCAATTCCGCCACCAGATTCCCAGAAAGAGGGATACGATACCGCGTTTTTATGACAAAAGAACCGTCGCATTTCGCGCGAAGTTCTTTATATGCGTCCTGAGTAAGGCTAAACTCTTCTTCACGGTTGATGATTACTCCATGGGAGCGGATGTGTTCCTTGACTGTAAGGATAAAGGAATCGCCCGCCTTACGGATGCGTAAAGTGGGCGATTTACATAGATAGCCTTGTTCTATTTCCACATTAGGATATGATTCATATCCTTGAGGCAGTCTTTCAACAAGGTATTTTTGCTCAATTTCCATTAAATGTTGGCAAGAAAATCGTTAATATTTTTCTCGATACGAGCTTCTACATCGGTACATTCATCAGCTTTCTGGAATGATTCACCGGTAATTTTCTCGTACAGCTCAATATAACGATCCGTGATTGCATTAACAATCTCGTCAGTCATTTCAGGAACGGTCTGGCCTTCTTTTCCCTGGAAGCCGTTATCCATCAGCCATTCACGGACAAACTCCTTTGAAAGCTGGCGCTGATGTTCGCCTTTTGCCAATCGTTCTTCATAACCGTCGGCATAGAAATAACGAGAGGAATCCGGAGTATGGATCTCATCAATCAGATATATTTTGCCATCTCTTTTACCGAACTCATATTTGGTATCAACTAAAATCAGACCTTTCTCTGCTGCCATCTCAGTACCGCGCTGGAACAATGCAAGGGCATATTTTTCCAACTGATCATAATCTTCTTTAGACACAAGTCCTGTGCGGATAATCTCTTCCCGGGAAATATTTTCGTCATGTCCTTCGTCAGCCTTAGTAGTAGGAGTTACGATCGGTTTGGGGAATTTCTGATTCTCTACCATACCCTCTGGCAATGGAACACCGCATAACTGACGGGCACCGGCTTTATATTCGCGCCAGGCACTACCGGCAAGATAACCACGAACAATCATTTCAACTCTGAATCCTTCGCATTTCAACCCGACCGTTACCATTGGGTCAGGAGAAGCCATTTTCCAGTTCGGAACGATATCGGCAGTTGCGTCAAGAAATTTTGAAGCGATCTGATTCAACACCTGTCCTTTGTAAGGAATACCTTTTGGCAATACAACATCAAAAGCAGAAATGCGGTCGCTTACAACCATAGCCATATATTTGTCGTCGATGTTATAGACATCGCGGACTTTGCCGACATAAAGACTTTTCTGTTTAGGAAAATTGAAATGAGTATTAACAACAGCTTTCATATTATTATAGTATTAATTCAATTTATATTATATTTATATTTCGTTCGAAAAGAAAGTAAAATTCACTTTCCCATATTTTCGGTGCTGCCAGAAATGCGGATTATCATCAAAAGAATACTCCCGGGGATGTTCTAATATAAAAATACCGTTTTCTGATAAAAGATTATGCTCAAACACCAGCTCAGGTAATTGATTGATGTCTGGCAAAGCGTATGGAGGATCAGCAAAGACAAGGTCGAACTTCTTATTGGCCCGCTTCAACAAATCAAATACATCGGCACGCACCACATGAATATTTCTAATATTAAACTGTGCGGCTGTGCTTTTGATAAAATCCACACACTGGGAATTAATATCCACGGAAGTAACCTCCTTTGCCCCACGCGACAGGAACTCCAGAGATACTGCGCCCGTACCGGCAAAAAGATCCAGAATATTCAGATCTTCAAAATCCACATAATTATTCAAGATATTAAACAAACTCTCACGCGCCATATCTGTAGTGGGACGTACAGGTAAGTTCTGCGGAGGATTGAGCCGTCTTCCTTTTAATGATCCTGAAATAATGCGCATTATATTTGATTATGATAAGATAAACGGGTATTTATAAGAATGTACTTGCTGCATTTCCTGGGCGCCAAAGCGTAATGGCCGACCTGTATATAATCGGACTATCGGGAAATAATCACGGAATACTGCATATATATCACGGGAAACGTCACCACACAACTGTAACTGCGTATTCGGTTGTTCTATATTGAGCCGCTTCATCACATCAATGGTCCTCATGACAACATCTTTTACCGATGAGACCTCATAAGTGGTGGACAATTGTAACTTTGACTGAACAAACACAACAATATCCATATAATTATCCCGAAGATTCAACAATATCATAGGACAATCAGAGGCCCATCTGCGGACATAGTCGTTCACCAGAGCGTCATGCTGATTAGTAATGATCAAGCCTGGGAAAGCGACTTTATAAGGAGCAACCGTATTTATATTGTAAGAAAATACCATCTGGGACATAATAGTGCTGTTATGAACTGCCGTAATTCCCAAATCAGTATTTTTATACCCTACAATATTCAGATATTGTCGTTGTTTTGATTCATCGTAAAGTTCATCAGGAACCCAAACTCCATATACTGAAGGTACTATTAATTTTACCTGAGAATAACCTGTGAATGGTATATTCTGAGCAGTAAAATATGACCGGACTTCATTCGCAGAAGAAACTATATTATACGGCTCATCAGATATGTGTTCTACATCTCCAATTGCAAGAAGAATATCCTGAGTTGAAATAACCGAAAAAGAAAATCCATTTGATTTTAGGCAAATGGATAATTTCTTTTCGATAGAAGGCAACTCGATATTTGATTTTATCAGAGACTGAGTTCTATACGACATATTGCGGATTATTCAAAGTTACCATCAGTAATTGCTTGAGTCAAATCACCAACTTTCCAACCTGGGAAACGATTGATACGTTCAAGTTCTGCAATCTTATTAATAACCAACTGATTATCGGCATCAGACATAAGATCCTTCAAATCCACTTTACATTCAAATACAGGAACGAGGAAACCACCTTTTTCGATTTTATCAGCAGCCAAGGTAAACTCTAAATTCTCACCCTTTGGATATGGTACGAAACGGACATTCTGGATTTCTTCATCAGAAATTGCCAACTTGCCATCTTCTCTTAACTTGGTGATTGGGTTTACATATATTTCCTTACGAGTAATATAACCTTTTTTCACTGCTTCCAACTCTGTCATTTCGTTAATATCGACATCAGCAGGAATAAGATCATAGTTAGTAACTTTGCTGACAACTCGCATACTATCTTCATTCATCAAACGATTGATAAGGGTATCAAAACTACCCGTATAACAGCCGTAAGTCTGTTTGTAAGCTTCTTCAAGTGTTCTAATTGATTTAAGTTTCTCGGCACAGGCATCACGACGTTTAGTGTAATCGTTATCAAAACGAACTGGTGTCATAATACTGTTATACAGCCAAATACCAAGGGCTACAATAATAATGCCCAAACTGATTTCGATGATAGTTTTTTTCATTTTTATACTAAACTTTATTGTTTCTCAATGGAATTTCAAATTGCAAAGATACGAAGTTTTTTTTAATAGGGAAAATAAATTTTATTTTTTTATTACTTTTTTATACTTTCGGCCAATTCCCCTGCTCTGTATGAATCACATTAAAATGAATTTGGGGATATTTATTCTTCAAGTTGTTGACTAATTGCTCTGCACAATATACCGACCGATGCTGTCCTCCGGTACAGCCAAAATTAACTTCTAAATGTGTGAAATTTCTTTCAATATAATTGTCAATTGACATTGACACTATCTTATTCACTTCATTAATAAATTCAGTCACGACTGTATGTTTTTCCATAAATGACTTGACTGACTGGTTTAATCCGGTGAACATCTTGTATTGCTCATAGCGGCCAGGATTCGGCAAAGCTCTGCAATCGAAAACAAAACCACCGCCATTCCCGGAAATATCCTCTGGAATTCCTTTTTTATAGGAAAAACTCCTGACTACGACGACCAAATCCGACGATTCGCTGCGTTTCTTATCAAAAGCAGAAGACTCGCACAACTTATTCAGGACATTTTTCAAATGAGGAATATCAATTGGCAATAGATGTGTATTCAAAATATATTTCAGATTGCGTAATGCAGATGGGATACTCTCTAAAAAATGGCTCTTCTGCTCATAATACCCTCTGTATCCATACGCTCCTAATGCCTGCAATATTCTCACCAGTACATACCCGTAATACTTTTTTTTATACTCTTTCGTATCAATAGGGACGAACTCGGACAAATGAGTTACATAATATTCCAGCAGTTCATCTCGTAAATACTGCGGAATATTCATCTTAGCGCTATACAATAGACTTGCTACATCATACTGAGACGCGCCACGCCTACCTCCCTGATAATCGATATAATACAACTGCCCATTATGTAACATTATGTTACGAGACTGGAAATCCCGATACATAAAATACCCGCAATTTTCATCCAGCAGATAATCAATCAATCTTCCGAAATCATCTTCGAGTAACTGTTCATCAAATGGCGAATGAACCAATTTCAAGAAATAATACTTGAAATAATTCAAATCCCATTGTATTGACTGTCTGTCAAAACAACTCCGAGGATAAGATTTTGAGAAATCACATTTGGAACCACTCAACTGGATCCGGATCAAATCATCAAGTACCTGTTTGATTTTCGCTTTTACAAGATCTTCATTATTGTTATGCTGCAACCAGGAATACAAAGTCTCATCACCCAGATCCTCTTGAAGATAATATTGATGATCTGGACTTACTAAATATATATGGGGAACATTTATATTCTGATTCAAAAATAAGTCGCTATAATAGAAAAAAGATTCGTTTTCACGAATATCCTCATTATAGGACCCGATACAGCAATAATTTGTGCTTTTAAGTCTTACATATTGTCTATTAGAGCCATTCGCGCATATAGGAATAACGTCAAGACATTCCTCCTGACACCAAGACTTGAAAAGCTTGACAAATTCAGTATTGATTCCTTGTGACAATATCAATGTTTAATGATAAAACGAATATCAATTTTCCCGTTTGAAACTAAGCTTCTTCCGTGTTTTGAAGAGATTCCTGTTCGCGACGGACTTCGTCTAACATACGACATGTTCCGGAAAAAGTAGCACCCGGCTCAATGGACAACTTGTTAATCAGAATATCTCCTTTGACATTAGCTGCTGCGTTAAGAGACAGAAGCTCTTTTACAGAAATATTGCCAATTACATTTCCCATAATACTTGCATTCTGGCAGACAACATTGCCTGTGATCAGACCACTCTCTCCCACAACAAGTTTTCCATTTAGGCTGATGTTACCTTCCAGAGTTCCGTCTAAACGGAAATCGCCATTTGCCTGAATGTTTCCTTTGATAAGAGTTCCTCTTGAAATCGAGTTGATTGAATTACTTTCCATTTCCATTGTTTTTGCCATAATTAATTTGCGTTATTATCGTTCACTTAACTATTTACAATCATTTTCATACCATAAAACCTTTTGCAAAGATACAACAATATTTGATATTTCACAAATTTTCAATAATTTTTCTTCATTCTTTGTAATACTTGTCAAAAAATTCCTGATATGCTTCAATTTCTTTCCTTTTATAAAATGTTGTATAATTCTGAGTTGATATAGGGAATATACGATAATCGCTTTCATTGTATGCCGACAACGGGCTTTCGGGCTGCTGTAAATGTTGCCAATAATTCACGGCCTCTTTGGCATCAACATACCGATGTATCGTCAGTAATTGTAAACTATCTGTGAACATTGCCGTACTAACTTTATAGCCTATATTTGAATAATATTTGGCATTAAAGTTTGCAATTTGTATCTGGAGTTCTGTCGCTCTGATCTTCTTATCGTTAACAATCACTATCACATAATGTTGCATTTTTTCTCTATATCTGAATAACTGAGCTTCGGCAGAAAGAACTGATTCCTGATTTTCGGATGTTTGTACCACCGGAGTTAATGTTGTATCTTTCGATGAAATCATCTTATTCTCAGCTAATACTTCATCGGATTCTGGCAAGGCATCCGATTCCATCAGATAATTTAATTGAACTTGTGCCAACGGTACGATACTGTCAGTCGTTGGATAAGCATTAATGATACCTTGAAATACTGAGACAGCCTCTTGAATGTGATTCTGCCGGGCCAAGGCCATACCCTTCCAATATCTAAACTTCCCCAATAAGGGATTCCCAGGATAATTATTCACCGCGTCATCTACCATTGTAATCACATCTGAATAACGACGATGTTTGTACTGCGTATATACCTCTTCATACTCACTTTGAACCAGACGCTCCCGTTTCATTATTTCTTTGTAATACTCATTATCCCGTATCATATTGGCATAATCGCTATCAGGAAATCCCATCAAAACCATTTCTTTGTAATAATTGGCATTAGGTGTATTGCCCTGTTTATCGTATATGACATACAACTGATAGAATGCCTGTACTATATCTTCATAATCGGTATAATCGTTTGTGAGTCTTAGATAGCACTCCAGCGCTCGTGGAATATTGTGTAAACCTTCACTATAAATATACCCGGCATTCAGCAAACATACAGCGGTTTGCATATTCATGGAATCCCTTTCCGCCTCTGTTTTCGGCATATCTTTCAAATAATAAGCCATACAATGCGGATCATTAGGGTTATCTGCTGGAATTTTTATTTTTTCACTATCCGAACTATCAGGAACATCTTCTGTTGAACTGTCTTCATCTGTTTCTGATTCTAATCCAGGAATCATACTCATTCCCATTGTATTTTTCTGAGACAAAAACCACAAATCTTCCAATTGGCGCATTCCCCATCTGTTTTTGAACTGTTCTTTTCCTTTCTGAACAGTATTGGAGTTATAGAAATACCAGTCGCCAGTCAATGTATTCAATTGGGCTTTGGTATCTGCCTCATATTGCGCCAGCAATTCTCGTTCTTTAGCTTCTTTCTCCTGCTGCTTCAATGTCTCAATTTTCTGTTGCACAAACGCAGTTCTTTCTTCTGGATTCATATCAGCCAGGACCTGCAAGCTATCATTACGATCTATAACTCTGGTATAGGATACCAGGAGCGTCAGCATATCATATCTTTGTTTTATTTCCCAATAATGCGGGTAGTCCGGCTTGATAATCTTGATGGCTGTATCATAATAGGTCTGCGATAAATCGTAATTTTCATACACCTCATACAATACTTCTCCCATACGTAAAGCAGATTTGGCCTTTTGCGGAGACCCCGCAACGGCAAGAGCCGTGGATTTTTTCAAATTATCGCAGGCCTTCAATGCATCTTTCACGCCTATATACATTTCTCCTTTGGCGTAGTATATCTGATCTCTATATTCTTCGTTCTTTTTATCAGTCAGCATCTTGTCAAGTGTACGTTCAAGCTTTGATATATCACTATTTTCGACGCTTGCACAGGAAGCCATATTGATTTTAGCATTAAATTCCATTATATATTCCGTGGAATATCCAAGCACTTTGTCATAGTATTTTGAAGCAGTAGCCCGTTTATCCATCTTTTGATAAACCTGAGCCATAATAAAATACAATCTGGCCTTAGTTTCGCCATCGCCACACTCGCTGATGGCCAATTTAATATATTGAACGGCTTTTTTATATTTTTCTTGAGGCAAAAGACACTCAGCCAAGGCCATATACAACTTTCCGACTTGATCTTTGGCAAAATTTCCTTTATTCAAACGGCCGACCAATAACTCTAATTCGGATTCAGCATCAGCATATTGACCATCACACGTAAGACATCTTGCATTTAATACGGCAGCCTCATCAGCTTCACTTGTACCCATATATT
The DNA here is from genome assembly GCA_045640985.1 of Bacteroidales bacterium. Classification (GTDB taxonomy): domain Bacteria; phylum Bacteroidota; class Bacteroidia; order Bacteroidales; family P3; genus Colimorpha. The sequence goes on along the minus strand of JAZUFZ010000048.1, from coordinate 45,688 downwards.
GATTGGTCACGAGATTACAAGTATTTGAAGCTGTAACATAATCATGCTTGTAAAACGAAGCATAGGCTGTGAGCATATAACATTTCTTGATATATTCAACATGTTCCTGCCCATTGATAAGCATACTATGCTTCTTTACCCCTTTTATGCCTTTCTCTATCGCTCTATCCATTTGCGGATATATCGACATGGCATCTTCTTTCGTACCTATTTTATAAACTGGAAGAATTTGAGTATAGTCATCCTGGACTTTCTTTTCTAACGACAACACACCTTCTTTCAGACTCTCATTACCGTTCCACCATATATTGAAATGCGTCGTGATATTATGATATTGAATATTGGTCCACGTTGCCTTTTGGGTTGAACACCCCCACTCCATCAATATAATGGAGATACCACAAAGGACCAGTTTCAATATCTTTCTAAGCATTATTTACACATTGAATCTAAAGTGCATAATATCGCCATCCTGAACCACATAGTCTTTACCTTCAATCGCAATTTTCCCAGCCTCACGGCATTTTGCCTCACTTCCCAAGGTTACATAATCCTCATATTTTATTACCTCTGCGCGTATAAATCCTCTTTCAAAATCGCTATGAATTACACCAGCTGTCTGTGGTGCTTTCATTCCTTTTTTGAAAGTCCACGCACGACATTCTTTAGGGCCAGCCGTTAAAAATGTCTGAAGATTAAGTAATTTATATGCCGCTTTTATCAATCGATTCACACCGGACTCTTTCAACCCCAAGTCTTCCAAGAACATCTGTTTTTCTTCATACGTTTCAAGTTCCGCAATATCAGCTTCAATTGCCGCTCCGATGACCAAGACTTCAGCCTCTTCGTCTTTTACCGCTTCTTTTACCGCCTCCACGTATGCATTTCCACTCACGACAGAAGCCTCATCTACATTACAAACATATAGTATCGGCTTTGCTGTCAAAAGCATTAAATCTTTTGCGGCTTCTAATTGACCTTCTTCCAATTTCACTGTGCGGGCACTTTTCCCTGCAAGTAATGCCGTTTTGTACAAATCCATTACTTCTACTAACTTCTTAGACTTTTGATCTCCACCCGTCTTGGCTTTCTTTTCTTCTTTGGCATAGCGGTTCTCAATTGTTTCAAGGTCTTTTAATTGAAGTTCCAGATCTATTATTTCTTTATCTCTTACCGGATTAATTGAGCCATCCACATGTGTAATATTATCATCATCAAAACATCTTAATACATGTATGATTGCATCTGTCGTTCTTATATCACCAAGAAATTTATTACCAAGTCCTTCACCTTTTGATGCACCTTTTACCAGACCTGCAATATCCACAATCTCAACCGTTGCCGGTACTACACTGGCTGGATGTTCTATCTCAACTAATTTATTCAATCTTTCATCCGGCACTGTTATCACACCCACATTAGGTTCTATTGTACAGAACGGGAAATTAGCAGCTTGTGCTTTAGCATTGCTCAAACAATTAAATAACGTTGATTTTCCTACGTTGGGTAATCCAACTATTCCACATTGCAAACTCATATCTAATATTCTACGTAATTATTATAGTTTTTTCTTGTTTTTGATTTATTGGGAGACACATGGCGTTTAAAATAACGGAATGCCTTCATTTCATGTCCAACCGACTCTATAGGTGTATATTTTTTGATTTCACACGGCTGATTACCCTTATATTCTGTATTACGCACAGTAATATGGAAACAACCTTGCCGACGTTCATGCTTTACATAACAGATTCCTTCGTATCTCAATTCATACAATGCCTCTCCCAAAGTCCGTTTCAACCATTCCTCATTCACGATTTCACCATCATCTCTCAAGAAACGAATATATGTAATATCTATCGTCGTGCCATATCTATGGCATGAATTCTCAGAAGCATTACGGTTTCTCCGTCTCAATCTATCCACATCAGACTGGCTTCTCAACGCACTTGTAACGATTGGCCTGTAGTCATGATCATCTTTATGCTGTTCCTTCAGAATTTCAGAAAAGCGCTCACCTATATATTCCAGCATCAATGCCGCTTCTGGAACCAGATATGGCTTGGAATGACTCATATCATCCACATAAATCAAATCATTCGACCCGATTTTCACCAGTTCTTTACATGAACTCGGATCGGCCACCTTTTCAGGATTAGAAATTCCATTCTTCATTGCTGCTTCTATTTGTATGTCATTCAAGTCAGCAAACATTTTGCCATAGCCGATTTCTCCCAATCGGCTTTCTGGAATTGCCATACGGCTGATCCTGGTACGTTCTATCATTGGAGTCGTTACCGCAGATTCAGACTTTGCAGATTTTCCAGAATGCAAACCAATCCGTGTAAAACCGTATATCGTTCCAACCAAAAGTACGAAAACACCTATCAGCAACACCACATGAAGACGTTGCTGACGATGCTGACGCATTAATGCACTGGAACTTTGGTATTTCATTCGTCTAAGAGTTCTTTTTCAATCAGGTATGTATTTCTTGTTGAAGAGTTTCGGCATATCATCTCTCCGAGAAATCCCGTAAGAAACAGCATTGCCCCCAACAAAGCAAAAAACATTGCCAGATAAAAATACACACTACTTGTAAGAGCCATAACTCCACACAATCTCAATACACAGACCACAATCAAAGCGATGAAACCGAGCAGAAATGACAACGTTCCTATCAATCCGAAGAAGTGCATAGGCTGTTTACCGAACTTCGACATAAACATAATGCTCATCAAATCAAGATAGCCATTCACAAAACGGTTCATTCCGAATTTGGTTGTACCAAACTCGCGCTTGCGGTGTTGTACCACTTTTTCACCGATATTACTGAATCCCGCCCATTTTGCAATCACAGGAATGTATCTGTGCATTTCGCCATAGACCTCAATACTTTTCACCACATCATGCCGATAAGCCTTCAAACCACAGTTGAAGTCATGCAGTTTTATGCCAGACATCTTTCGCGTTGTCCAGTTGAAAAACTTTGACGGAATATTTTTTGCCAGCTTGGAATCATAACGGACCTTCTTCCACCCCGACACCAAATCATATCCATCTTCTTTTATCATCCGATACAGTTCTGGAACCTCATCAGGGCTATCCTGCAGATCGGCATCCATCGTAATTACCACATCACCTTGAGCATGACTGAATCCCACATTCAAAGCTGCGGACTTTCCGTAATTTCTACGGAACTTAACCCCTTTATAACAGGGATTATTCTCGCGAAGTTTTTCTATTTCCTGCCAGGAATGATCTTTACTTCCATCATCAACCATAATCACTTCATAACTGAAGCCATTTGATGCCATCACTTTATCAATCCACTCTGCCAGATGAGGCAAAGATTCCTCTTCATTAAACAACGGTACAATTATCGATATATCCATTTTTGTAGTTTTTATTTCTTGTTCAACGTATCATTCAACGGAGATTTCTTTGAAGACTCTCCAAATATCAATGCCGCCACAAATGCCAATATGACCGACATCACGGCACTTCTGAAACCACCTATAAATGCCCAGTCTCCGATGCTATAACCTTTTATCAGCTCGATTGCTTCTTTTTTACCCACACTATCCTCTACCTCCAGAAATGAGATTCTCACTGTTGCACATCTTTCCACAAATTCACAATCCATCTGACCATACACCAACAGAAGCAACCCATAAACCAAACCTCCAACAACACCAATACCTAATCCCAGAAGCATCAGCTCCTTAAAAAACACTTTCTCTTCAGGAAGTTTATCTTTGTAAAGATAAGCCGAAAACAGAATACATACACCTAACACAGCATCTGTCAAATAAGTCTCAGGACTGTTTATCGGATTACCAGACAGCCACAACACCATAACCGCCGCACACATAACCAGACCTGTGCAGATACCACACACAACATACCATTTGCGGTAATTACCATATATCGGTGATTTATATCGTCTTAACAGTCTTCCCATAATATAATAATTGGTGCAAAATTACACTTTTTTTTTGAATATTTTGAGTTTTGACTGCAAAAGTTATAAACGAAGTTATAAACCTTCCACGAATGCTCTCAATTCCTGACCTTTACAAACTTGTCCGAGCAAAGATATACGGTTGTTTTTTTCAGATTCATCAAAATCCAATGTCATCAATCTGTCCAGTTGTAGCGGAAAATCAGATTCTTTAGCCACCACACAAAGCGATTCAAACCCAGTATTTTCCACCATAGATTTATTTACCAGACAAAACCTTCCGCCAGTTAAAGCCTTTATCAATTTCAATTTCAGACCTGTCGATTGACGGGTTGCCAAAACATTCACATGAGCATTCTTTATGAGACCATTCATTTCTATCTCATCCGGATTGGCACGTAATATTATATTATCATACTTTGCAATCAATTTTCGTAAATCTTCTGATGGATTTTTTCCTGCAACAACTCCCTTTAATGTCTTATTTTTCCCTAATTCATTCACCAGAAATTTCACAGCATCAATGTTCTCACCTACAGAAAGATTTCCCTGATACAACCAATAATCCCCTTTACCCGTCAAGCCAGACCAAGCCAAAGGTAGTGTAGGCAAAACCAACCGCACGAGGCCACAATAATTCCGTTCTTCAAAATATTGTTTGTCATTTTCTGAGATGGCCCATATTTCATCCACATTCCTCAATATTGGTTCATAAGTCCTCAATCTCTTGCTTTCCTCTTGAAAATAAAACTTTCTGAATCTATTTCTTTCGACCCGCATAAGACCATGGTAGTAATCATGTTCTACATTATGCGCTCTCACAAATATCTTCCGGTTCCTGTTTTTTTGCTTGATTTCCGTAACCAATCCACAACAATGCAAACCTTCAAGCAAAATTGGATAATCATCATTACACAAACGCTCTACAAGGGCCTTGCTATATCTTGAAGAAACGATATACGGCCTTTTATCGAACAGCCAACGGCAAGGTTCCATCTTACGTCTGTAATAATGCACCTCTTCGCAATACTGTTGCAATTCCCTCGCTGGTTTCCTTCCATAGGTAAAACAATGCAAGTGAATTTTCACCCCAGCCGCCCACAGTTCTCTTATTCTGTAATACACGTCTATCACGCCCCCATAATCAGCTGGCCAAGGAACATTAAACGATACTATGTGAAGATGTTTATCCACTGAGACTTCTCTATAATAACTTCAATCTTTCTTTACTGCTTTTATCTCCTCATAACCGCCATATCACAGAGTCACCACGGAGATACCAGGGAGATACCCCATAGTTACTGCATCTGTAGCTTATACAAATTCAACCGATTCTTCGATATGAATTTTCATACCATCATACCCGAACCGGACATTCTCGGGCAGCATTTTCTCCAAATCCTCATACAAACCGATATCATGACTGGCATGGGTTAATATTGCCTGATCTGGTGCCACTTGTCTTATTATTTCCAAAGCTTCTGGCACACAATAATGAGAAAAATGTTTCTCAAACCTCAGCGCATTCAACACCAGCAGTTTACAGCCCTTTACTTTATTCAATTCTTTATCTTCAATATAGTTGGCATCGGTTATATACACCAGAGGTCCCAACCGATATCCTAATATAGGCATATCTTTGTGCATAGCCTTGATGGGTATTACCTCTTGAGTGCCTATCTTGAAAGGGCTCTGAACTTCATGCAATGTTACCTGTGGCAAACCCGGATATGGATGACTGCTGAACATGTATCCATAATCGCGCCTGATTATATCCAATGCCAAATGGTTGGCATATAAATTCATCCAGGCATTCTGCACATAATTAAAGGCTCTGATATCATCCAAACCAGCCACATGATCCCTATGTGCGTGCGTTACCAGAATACCTTCAAGATGCATCACTTGCTCTCGCAACATCTGTTCCCTGAAATCAGGACCTATGTCCAGCAATATATTCTCCCCCGCATCAGTTGTCACCATAGCCGAAGTACGCAGTCTCTTATCCCGTGGATCTTGAGAACTGCACACCTTACATTTGCAAGATATCACGGGCACTCCTTGCGAAGTACCCGTGCCTAACAACACAATATCCATAATAGGACTATTTTATTCTACTACAGTCAGTTTAAATCCTACCCCATGTACATTCTGGATCTGTACTGACGGATCTGCCTGAAAATATTTACGTAATTTTGTGATATACACATCCATACTACGGGCTGCAAAATAGCCGTCATTGCGCCATATCTTCTGCAAAGTATCATTGCGATCAACCAATTGGTTGAAATTCACCGCATACATTTTGAGCAAATCACATTCCTTTGCAGTCATTCTTCTTACATTTCCATCTATGGTAAGGGTTTGATGAGTATAATCAAAGACAAAACGACCTATCACAAATACGTTTTTCTCTGGTTTACCGTCCTCAAATGCCCGGCGGATTGTAGCATTCAATCTCGCCAGAAGTTCTTCCATACTGAATGGCTTTGTAATATAGTCATCAGCTCCATATTCAAAACCTTTCAGTTTATCTGCCTCAAGATTCTTGGCAGTCAAAAACAACAATGGAATTTTCTTGTCTATCTTTCGGATTTCCTTTGCAACGGTAAAACCATCCTTGATAGGCATCATTACATCTAATATACAGGCATCTATATCGTCATTATTAAAAGCATTCGTTGCTGCCTGACCATCCGTGGCTAAAACTACAGTATAACCCTTTTGGGTTAAATAAGCTTTCAATATGGTTCCAAGATTGGGATCATCTTCTGCCACCAGTAATTTAATTCCTAAGTTCATTGTCGTATTGTTTTAATGGAACTATTCTTTTACAATGGTAATGCTTTCTATCAGATCGCCCGGACGTATGGCATCTATGACAGCCCAGTCTTTTTCCTCTACTCTGCCAAAGCATGTGTGAACACCATCCAGATGCTGTGTATTCATTCTGTTATGACAGATAAAAAACTGGCTTCCGCCTGTATCTTTACCTGCATGGGCCATAGACAGGACACCTCGGTCATGATATTGTTTTTCAGCCTTCGTTTCACATTTAATACTATATCCCGGACCGCCTGTTCCGACTCTCGGATCGCCTGGATTACGACTGAACGGACAACCACCTTGAATTACGAAATCCGGTATTACTCTATGAAATCTCAAGCCATTATAAAAACCTTCTTCAGCCAACTTCACGAAATTAGCAACTGTATTGGGAACTTCTTTTTCATAAAAGTTCACTCTCATCGTACCTTTAACTGTTTTAATATCTGCGTACATACAATTCGTTATTTTACAGTTTTCGCATCAAATTTACGTCTTTATAACTCAAAATTTCGTTTTTTATTGTACGAATGTTAAATTTTTTTCAAAAAAAATCGTTTTTTTCAAAAAAGGTAGTGTTAAACCTTGTCCTTATTTAACATATTGGCTACAAAACAGAAGTTTTTTTGAAGATTCTGTTCCAACGGATTTTGCCATGATCTTTATCTTTTGAGAACACCACAATATTTGCACGACCTACAATATGATTTTCGGGGACAAAGCCCCAGTACCGGCTGTCGGCGCTGTTATGGCGGTTATCCCCCATCATCCAATAATAATTCATCTGAAAGGTATATTCGTCCGTTTCCTGACCATTGATTATGATCTTGCCATCGTGTTGTTCAAGCGTATTGCCTTCAAAATTCACAATTACTCGTCTGTACAACGGAATGTTTTCCGTCGTAAGCTTGATGGTTTCACCTTTGGCTGGGATATGTACCGGACCGAAATTGTCCACGCTCCAGCTATAGCCTTCCGCATGTGGAAACAGCATAAGTCCGTCTTGTCCGGCTTCATGAATTACAGGACTTACCTCCTCAATGTCAGGTCGGGAACGGAGTTCTTCTGCTTTTCCTTTACTTAAAGGAATCACATAATATGGGGTACCCGTATATTGTTGTTCCAGAATGGCGTTGGAGTAATCTTCATTGCTTACGCCGAGTGCATCCAAAACCACCCTTGGGTTGCTCATACCGGATTTGAATTTCACATTATAGGTATATTGGGCATTCTGTGGATTTTCCACAGGCTTTCCGTCAATTAACACTTTCTGATTGACAATTTCCAGATCTTCGCCGGGAAGACCGATGCAACGCTTGATGAAATTCTCTTTTTTATCCACAGGGCGGCTCACAATCTTACCGAACTGCTGGGGATTATTCCAGACTACCTCTCGGCCATACTCCCGTACAAGATCATGATAGCTGGCATTACTTTGAAATGCTGTGCATACAGTATCGCCATCAGGATAGTTGAACACTACGGCATCAAATCTTTCCACATCCCGCAAGCCGGGGAAACGATGGTATGGAAGTTTTATCCATTTAAGATACGATTCCGTATTGCCGCCACTCAGGGGCATTACATTATGAACCAGTGGAAAACTCAAAGGGGTCATAGCCACTCTGGGGCCGTATGCCACCTTACTGACCATAAGATAATCGCCCACCATCAATGACTTCTCCATAGAGCTGGATGGTATGTTGTAAAATTCTGCTACCATACCTCGAATAATGACAGCTGCCACAAGAGCGAACACTATCGCATCAAGCCAGTCTCTGGCTTCACTCACTTTATGGGGTGGCTCTGATGTGGGGTCGTGATACTCATAATGCCCCAGTCCCAATATCGGCAAATATACGAATGGAAGTAAAACGCCAAAGGTCTGTTCCCAGAAGCTATACCTATGAAACACCTTGGCAGTCTCTACTACCAACAGCAGATAAGTGAAAATATTGAGAGCAGGAATAAGAAAATAGATATACCATTTCCAGTTCTTGCCACATACTTTTATCCACAACACAATATTATATATCGGTATCAATGCCTTCCAGGGCGCCACACCTGCTTTCTTGAACACGAACCAAAGGCCCACCACAGGGCCGACAAAATACAAAATCAGTAATAAATTGTATATCATACCTATCAATATTATTTATCTTAAAACGTTTTTTTGTTAAAAATATTGTCTATCTCTGCAACTAATTTTACTTTTTCCTGTTCCCAATTCAAGACTTTTGCTGCAGAATCCATACGTTTGTGCTGTTCTTCAATTCCTAAGCTTTCCCACCAGGAGATAGATTCCTTCACTTTTTCTGCCAGATATTCCGGGGAATGATTCTCAACCAATACCCCTACCCTATATGTTTCTATGATATTTCTTATTTCCGGAAAATCGGTTGCCAGCACAGGTACTCCAGCCTGAACAAAATCGGCCAGACGGTTGGGAAGCGCATAATAATAATTCAATCCCTGATTTTCCAATAACGATATACCCAGATCCGCCTGGCAGGTCAATTCAAACAGTTTCTCCGGTTCCAGACGTCCAACAAATTCAATTCTGTCGTGCCAGGGGCGGCTTGCCGCAAGACGCTTCATCTCTGCAATTTCATCACCCGTTCCAGCCACGATAAAACGGTATCCTTCCAACCATTCCATCGCTTCTATCATCCAATCCACCCCACGTCCTATATTGACTGCTCCCTGATAAAGCAGAATCTTTTCCTCTGTATGTTTTTTTTCAAAGCTTCGTGTTCGTTTTATCGGGAAATTCCTCACTACCATCAATTCCACGCCATACCGACGGGCATATTCCTGTGCCACAGAATCACATACCGTACTTCCATACTTTACTTTCGGCAATATCCGGCGTTCAATCTTTTCCCATACGCGTTTCACTTTCTCGCGGCCTACCAGTTCCGGAACCTCTGTAAACAGTTCGTGCGCATCTACCCACAAAGGAACGCGCTTCACTTTTGCCGCACAATAGGAAGCCAGCAGCGTATCTGTATCATTCGCCCATACCATATCGCATCGTGTCCACAGCAGTTTCCAGAAGAGTCTCAGGTTATATTCTGCATAAAAGAGCGCACTCCTATTGAACACCAGACGCATCCGATGAGTGGCATATTCTCGGTTGAGCGGTTCGCTGGTTTTGAACCTTCTGCCAATCAACAGCACATCATAGCCGGCTTCCTTCAAAGCCGAACAGCTGCGATGAACTCTCTGGTCGGTCACCAGATCATTCGTAACTGCCATTGCTATGCGTTTTTGCTGCTTCATATTTATAGCAAAGAACCGCCCGATATGGGCGGCTCTTTATTTTAAGGTTTTATGCCCGTCTTACCAGAGTGTTACCCGGTTTTCAGGAGCCAGCCACATTGCGTTTTCAGGCTGAACGTTCCAAGCCTCGATAAATTCGCTGATATGTGGAAGTGTTACATTCACGCGGTTTTCTGCCAAGGAGTGAACATCGTTCAGCGTGAGGTTAAGCTTAGCCTTTTCGCGGATATTGCTTGCCCATACGCCTGCGTATGCCAGGAAGAAACGCTGTGCAGGAGTGAATCCGTCCATAGGTTCATTCTTTACCTGACCCTTTGCGATTGCGTTCTGCATTGCCACATAGCTGATGTGCAGACCGCCGTTATCTGCGATGTTCTCGCCGAGGGTAAGTTCACCATTGCAATAGGTTTCAGGATCATCCATAACCTTAACCTTGTTGAAGCAGTCCACCAGAACCTGAGCGTTGCTCTTGAAATTCTCGGCATCGCTCGGCAGCCACCAGTCGGCGAGGTTTCCGTTCAGGTCATACTGACGGCCCTGGTCGTCAAAGCCGTGGGTCATTTCATGTCCGATAACCACTCCGATAGCGCCATAGTTTACAGCGTCATCAGCATTCATGTTGAAGAATGGGGGCTGGAGAATAGCTGCGGGGAAGCAGATTTCGTTGGTCGTAGGATTGTAATATGCGTTCACGGTCTGAGGAGTCATCTGCCATTCGTTGCGATCAACGGGCTTGTCGATTTTGCTTACCATATAAGCGATATCGAATATGTTGCTGCGGATAATGTTGGCGAAATAGCTGTCATTCTTGATTTCAAGTGCGCTGTAGTCTCTCCACTTGTCAGGATAACCAACCTTCACGAGGATAGCGCCCAGTTTTTCGAGTGCCTTCTGCTTGGTCGTATCGTTCATCCAAGCTGCGCCCTGGATTCTCTGTGCGAAAGCATCCTTGAGGTTGCCTACGAGGGTAAGCATACGCTCTTTGGCTGCGGCTGGGAAATATTTCTCAACATACATCTGGCCGATGGCCTCGCCCAGGGCTCCGTTCAAAGTGCTGGTTACACGTTTCCAACGGGGACGGTTCTGTTCTGCACCACTCATAGCGGTTCCGTAGAAAAGGAAATTTTCCTGTACGAAATCATCACTCAGATAAGCTGCTGCGGTGTTGATTACGTTCCATGCGTAGTAAGCCTTGATGCTTTCAACGTTTTCTGTAGCCAGAACCTTGCCTACTTCGGCAATATACTCAGGCTGAGCCATATTGAAGCTCTTCAGCTCAGGCAGACCCATCTCTGCGAAATAAGTAGCAAAATCCACGTTCTTGGTGATTTTTGCGGCTTCTTCGATGGTCATCTTGTGGAAGGTCTTGAATGGGTCGCGGTTGGTAAGGTTGTCGTACTGTGCCTTTGCCAGACGGGTTTCAAGCTTCAGCACGATGTTGGCGAGCTGGTCGGCTGGCAGGTTTGCCAGTTTGTCGTAACCAGCCATGGCGAACTCGCTGGTCATCAGCTTTACGTAAGCGGCACGGATTTCCTTGGTTGCGGCATCATCTTTCAGATAGTAGTCGCGGTTGTCCATACCGAGGCCGGTCTGATAGATCCAGGCCATGCACATGGAGGCATCGGTATAGTCAGCCTCATTGAACATAGCGAAGTAAGGATTGATTCCGATTTTGTGCAGACTGCGCATCTCTTTCTGGAGATCCTCGCGGGTGCTCAGTTTTGCAATTTCCTGCATATAGGGCTGGATAGGTTCAGCCTTCTGGGCGTTGAGCTGTGCGCTGTCCATACCCACATTGTAGAGGGTAGCGATTTTGCCAGCCACGCTTCCGGCGGCATTCTTGGAAGCTGCCAGACTGTCAATCAAGGTGCGGAGCTGCTCCTGATTGTCTTCTGCCAGTTTGTCGAAAGCGCCGTAACGGCTGTGTTCTGCATCCAGAGGATGGTTGGCGATCCAACCTCCGCAGGCATATTGATAAAAATTCTCTACAGGATTGGCTGTAGTGTCCAGATTGGACAGATCCACACCCGAAGACAACTCCGTGGTATGGTTACATGCGGTTGCCATAATGCCTAAGCTCATAATGGCCAAGAGTGTTTTTTTCATTTTATAAATTATACCTTTTAATAATAATCATGTCAGCCGTTCACAACCTCGCCGTGGTCAAGAGACCATTTTTCGGGGTTCAGGCGCCACTGTGCCAGAGAATCCAGCTGGTCCGGACGCACATATTCCTGTTCGTGGGCAACCTTGATGAGGGTTTCGTAATTGGTCAGCGTAATCAGGTCCACGTTGGCCTCTTCAAAATTCTTGCGGGCCACTTCCAGCTGATAGGTGAAGATGGCAGCCATGCCTTTTACGATGCAGCCCTTTTCACGCAATGCGCGAACTGCTATAAGACTGCTCTTGCCTGTGGAGACGAGGTCTTCTATCACTACAACAGACTGGCCTTCATGGATTTCACCCTCAATCTGATTGGTCAGACCGTGCTTTTTCTCCTCGGAGCGCACATACACGAATGGCTTGCCGAGTTCCTGTGCCACGAGGGCGCCCTGGGCGATACCGCCTGTGGCCACGCCTGCGATCACATCCACATTGCCATAGCGTTCCACTACGGCATCAACAAAACGCTGACGGATGAAAGTTCTGATCTCTGGATAGGACAAAGTGACTCTGTTGTCGCAATATATTGGAGATTTTCTACCTGAGGCCCAAGTAAAAGGTGCCTCTTCATTCAACTTTATTGCTTTGACTTGCAATAAGAAATGAGCAGTTTGCTCTGCTGTTTCGTTCATAGTATTCATAGTTGCAAAATTACAACTTTTTTTTGACGTACAAACTTTTTTGTCAAAAAACTTATCAACAGCCTTTGTTTACATCTTTCCGATGCCGTTTTCATGTCCCGCCGGCGTACTGACTTTCGCTCCGCAGGAAAGGCCGGAAGTTTTTCCGCTCGATTTTCCTTCCGCTTTCTCTTCGAGAGCGTTCCTTTCACTCCTGAGCCGACCCGTTTTTCTTCCGCGACGGATGCCTGGTAACTCTCTTCTATCTTTTTTTTATCTTCTTTTTATCTTCGCTTTAACTTTTGTTTTAGGAATTAGAGATAAAAAAAAGATAAAAAGAAGATAAAAAAAAGATAAGAGGGAGTTACCCCTTGCAAGGACCTGAATCATAGCGGTCTGGCTCTACGGGAAAACGGAAGACATTGAAGGGGTTTCGCTCCGCGGAAAACCGGACGGGAAAGGCCGTCCGGCACGGGTTTCTGACGATGAAAAACAAGGGTGTTGATAAGTTGTTGATAATAATTATTATTTATTGAGATACATATTGATTTTTATTCGTAACTTTGCAAAATCATTTTTGAGTAATAAAACATTCTAATATTATGAAATTCATTGTAAACAGCCAGTTATTCGCAAAGCAATTAACCTCAATCAGCGGGGTTCTGACCAACAACAACACGGTGCCAATCATCAACTGCTTCCACTTCAAACTGGAAGGAAATACCCTTACCGTGAGAACAACCGACCTGGAGACTACTCTGGTCAGCAAGATCGAAGTGGAAACCGGACGGAACGATGAGAACAACGAAATTGCAGTTCCGTCAAAGCTTCTGCTCGACATTCTCAAACTGATGGACGATGCACCGCTGAACTTCAGTTCAGACCCCAAGACCTTCAGCATCGAGATTTCCTCTGGCGACGGCAAATACAGTCTGGCAGGCAACAATCCCGAGGCATTCCCCAAAATGCCCAGCAAGGAGAATACCAGCTCGGTAGTGCTCCCGGCAAGCGCCCTGACCAACGCCATTTCAAAGACCATCTTCGCCGCCAGCACCGACGAGATGCGCCAGCAGATGAGCGGAATCTTCTGCGAACTGACTCCCGACGGCGCGACCTTCGTGGCTACCGACGCCCACAAGCTGGTCCGCTACCGCAGAACAGACGTGCTTGCTGAAGAAAGCACTAACTTCATTCTTCCCCGCAAGCCTATGACTCTGGTGAAGAACATCCTCGGAAGCCGCAAGGAAGACTGCGAAGTGCTGATGGAATACAACAACACCAACGTATTCTTCTCCTTTGAGAACTTCTTTATCATCTGCCGTCTGGTGGATGGCAAATACCCCAACTATGAGGCAGCCATTCCAAAGAACAACCCCAACAAACTGACCATCGACCGCGTGGCATTCCTGAATACGCTGCGCCGTGTAGGTCTGTTCGCAAGCCAGTCCACCCACCAGATCCGCCTGAGCCTGAACCAGGAAGAGCTGATGACTTCCGCCGAAGACCTCGAATTTGCAAACGACGCTCACGAGAAGATTCCCTGCAGCTATGACGGCGAACCTATGGAAATAGGCTTCAACGCCAAGTTCCTTACCGAAATGATCCTGAACCTTGACACCGAACATGTGCTGATGGAAATGTCAATACCCAACCGCGCCGGTATCATCTTCCCGATCAACGACGAAGGGGAACACAAGAACGAGGATATCCTGATGCTGGTGATGCCCGTGATGCTTGCAAACTAATGATTAGCGATTAAATTACCCATCAACATGAAACGTCATAGCAAAATCAACCTATGGGCCACCCACTCTTCAACGGTGCTGAGCATCACGCTGGTGCTGTTGATGTTAGGGTTGCTTATGACCATTGAATACCAGACCTACCGCCTGAGCCACGACATCAAGGAAAAGGTAACATTCAAGGTAGATCTAACTCCCGATATATCAGACTCTCTGGCCGTTGTACTGCAACAAGAGATTAAAGCCATCAATTATGTAAAACATGTGGATTATATTTCGAAAGAGGACGCCGCAGCAATGTTTGCAGAAGATCTGGGAGAGGATTTTGTGGGATTTCTGGGCTACAACCCGCTCTATCCGTCACTTATGGTAAACCTGAAGTCGGAAATCCTGCCAGGCCATGCCACTGAAATCCGCGATAACTTCACTAAGGAAATCAGCGCGAAGGAAGGCGTTACAGGTGTTGTATATCAGGAAGATGTAGTGAATGACCTCTACGAAGGCATCAACAAGGTCAGCTGGCTGCTCATTGTGTTCATCGTACTGCTGCTCATTGTGTGTATGTCACTCATCAGCAGCACTATCAGAATCTCACTTTACAGCGAACACGACACTATCAAGACCATGAGCCTCGTGGGCGCAAAGACCAGTTTCATTGCCAAGCCATTCCTCTGGAGAAGCCTGCTATACGGTCTGCTCAGCGGTCTGATAGCCGATGTGCTGCTGGTAGTGGTCCTGATTGTTATCGACAACCAGTTCCAGCTCCGACTGCTTGCACAGGAACATTACCTATGGTATGGCGCCATCATGGTGGCAATCGTGCTGGTGGGACTTGTCATCTCGTGGATTGCAACAAGAATCGCCGTAAGAAGACATTTACGTGAAACCAAGTAAATCATAATAAAATGGAAGAAAACGAGAAAAAGAACAATTTTGACTTTGTATTTGGCAAGACCAATTACATGTTGATGATTGCGGGTATTATAGTGCTGGCGCTGGGATATATTCTCCTGACGGGCGGCGGAAGTGATGACCCGAATACGTTCAATACAGAAATGTTCAACGCGCGCCGCATGTTTGTGGCACCTATCATGATTATGGTCGGTCTCATTACCGAGATACTGGCTATTATGCTGAAACCTAAACAGAAATAAGATATGGACTGGTTACAAGCGCTCATCATGGGTCTGATTCAGGGCCTTACGGAATATCTGCCGGTCAGCAGCAGCGGACACCTTACCATCGCTTCCAATCTCTTTGGGATGAACGGTGAAGAAAACCTGACCTTCACGGTAGCTGTACATGTGGCAACCGTTCTCAGTACCTGTGTGGTTCTCTGGAGCGAAATAGTATGGCTTATAAAAGACCTCTTCAAATTCAAATGGAACGAGGGTACCAGATATGTGGTTAATATCCTTATTTCCATGATACCGGTGGGAATCGTGGGATTCTGCTTCAAAGACCAGGTAGAGGAAATCTTCGGCAGCGGAATGATGATTGTAGGTATCTGCCTTCTGATAACCGCTACGCTGCTGGCTTTTGCCTATTTTGCAAAGCCTCGCCAGAAAGAAGACATCTCCCCTGTTCATGCTTTCATTATAGGTATTGCCCAGGCTGTGGCTGTTTTGCCTGGACTTTCCCGTTCCGGAAGCACTATCGCAACAGGTCTGCTGCTGGGAAACAAAAAAGAAAAACTGGCACAGTTCTCATTCCTTATGGTAATTCCTCCTATCCTTGGAGAAGCACTTCTGGATGTTATGGATCTGGTAAAAGGCAGTGCCGAAACCGTAGCCACCGTAATACCGACAAGTTCGCTGATCGTTGGATTTCTTGCAGCATTCATCAGCGGCTGTCTGGCATGCAAATGGATGATCAATATCGTAAAGAAAGGCAAACTGATATGGTTCGCCATATACTGCGCAATCGTGGGTATTGTTGCCATAACCTTTGGTGTATAAAACTGACATGACTACAGAAGAACTGTTGGAAGGAAAAGTACTGGTCATAGACAAGCCTTACGGATGGACTTCGTTTCAAGCCGTCAATAAGGTGAAGTCCGTGATACGCCGCACGACTGGACTGAAGAAATTCAAGATCGGACATGCGGGAACGCTGGATCCTCTGGCAACAGGGCTTCTATTGGTATGTGTCGGGAAATGCACCAAGGAAATCCCAACTCTGCAGGACGGCGAAAAGATCTACACCGGAACCATGGTACTGGGGGCCACAACTCCCTGCTACGATATGGAACAGGCGATAGACAAATGTTACCCAACGGAGCATATCACGCAGGAACTGATAGAATCGGCACGTCAGAAATTCATAGGAACCATACCACAAGTTCCGCCGATGTTCAGCGCCGTGAAAATCGATGGCCAGCGAGCATACGAATATGCCAGAAAAGATGATCCGACTATCAGAATTGAGCCGAAAAACATCACCATTCACGAATTTGAGCTATCCAACCTGCGACCCGCGGAGAATACCAGCAAACCCTCTCAGACAAAAGAAAATGAAGACCAGCCAAAACTGCATCTGTATGACCATCCGCAAGGATTTATTCCAGAAGGCACACTTATGGTGGATTTTAAGGTAAGTTGCGGCAAGGGAACCTATATCCGCAGTCTGGCACGCGACTTTGGAAACGAGATCCAGAGCGGGGCATTTCTGTCGGCACTCCGCAGAGAACGCGTAGGGGAATTTACCATTCACGATGCGATGACGCTGGAACAGACGGAGCAATTCTTCATGGAGAATTTTCCGAATCACGAAAACGAACAACCTCTTACATAAATTAAAGAATAATAAAATAATAATATAATGAAACTCTCACAATTTAGATTCAACCTTCCGAAAGACCTTATCGCAGAGAAACCTTGTAAGATACGCGATGAATGTCGTATGATGGTGGTACATCGTGACACCGGTCAAATTGAACACCGCCAGTTCAAGAATCTGATTGAATATGTAGAAAAGGACGACCTGATTGTGGCAAACAACACAAAGGTTTTTCCCTCACTGCTCTATGGAGAAAAAGAAAAGACGGGTGCAAAAATTACCGTATTCCTCCTTCGCGAATTGAACGAAGAAATGAGACTTTGGGATGTGGTGGTAGATCCTGCCCGCAAAATCCGTATCGGCAACAAACTGTATTTTGGTGATAATGATGCCATGATTGCCGAAGTAATTGACAACACTACTTCCAGAGGACGCACGGTTAGATTTTTGTATGACGGAACCCATCAGGAATTAGTTTCCCATATCCGCAAACTCGGGCACACCCCTCTTCCTGAGGAAATCCAGCGTTTACGCAATATCGAAAAAGAAGATGCTGACAGATACCAGACCCTTTTTGCGAAAAAAGAAGGTGCTGTAGCCGCACCAGTAGCAGGCCTTCATTTCAGCAAGGAACTGCTGAAACGTCTGGAGATAAAAGATGTGAAATGGGCAGAAATCACACTTCACGCAGGACTTGGAAATTTCAAGCCTATTGAAGTGGAGGATCTCTCAAAACACCGTATGGATGCCGAAGAGATGCACATCGACGAGGCAACCTGCAATTTGATAAACCAGACCAAGGCTGACGGGCACAAAATCTGCTGCGTGGGTACTACAACAATGAAAGCACTTGAAACGGCCGTTACCATTCCTGGAAAGTTGTGTCCATACGATGGCTGGAGCAATAAATTCATCTACCCTCCATACGACTTTACCATCGCAGATATGATGATTACTAATTTCCACCATTCTATGTCTTCCCTGTTTATCATGGTAAGTGCATTTGCCGGACCAGAACTGCTGATGGAAGCCTACGATGTGGCGATTAAGGAAAAATACAAATTTTCCACATTTGGTGATGCGATGCTGATAATCTGATGTCCCCCTTAGCCGAAATATTACGACCTAAAACACTGGATGAATATATAGGCCAGCAGCACCTTGTGGGTGAAGGTGCCGTATTACGCACCTTCATTGAAAGCGGGAATATACCATCGATGATATTGTGGGGACCTCCAGGTATCGGAAAAACAACACTGGCAACCATAATATCTCATACGCTGAAAAGACCATTCTACACACTGAGCGCAATCAACAGTGGTGTGAAGGATGTTCGGGACGTAATCGAAAAAGCCAAGCAACAATATGGGGCAGTCCTCTTTATTGATGAAATCCATCGGTTTAACAAATCCCAACAGGATTCCTTGCTGGGGGCTGTGGAAAGAGGAACTATCACACTGATAGGTGCCACTACCGAAAACCCGTCGTTTGAGGTAATATCCGCATTATTATCTCGCTGTCAGATATATGTTCTCAAAGCATTTGGGAAAGAAGAAATGGTGCAGTTGCTTGATAAAGCAGTGACATACTATGCGGGACAAGGAATCCATGTAAACATTCAGGAAAATGAGGCACTCTTGAGAATAAGCGGAGGCGATGCACGGAAACTCCTCAACGCATTAGAATTGGTGGTAAACAAAAGTTCAACCTCCGAAGTGGTTATCACAAATCAACTGACAACCGAAGTCATACAGCAGAATCTGGCATTCTACGACAAGCAGGGAGAGATGCATTATGACCTGATAAGCGCATTCATTAAGTCAATGCGTGGAAGCGACCCCAATGCCACTGTATATTGGTTGGCAAGAATGATTGAAGGAGGCGAAGATCCTGTATTCATCGCAAGAAGAATGCTCATATTCGCCAGCGAGGACATAACCAATGCAAACCCCAATGCGTTGCTCTTAGCGAACGCATGCTTTGATGCTGTAACCAAAATCGGTTATCCTGAATGTCAGATTACTTTGGCTCAGACAGCTATATATCTGGCATCTTCTCCAAAAAGCAACTCTACATACACAGCACTTCATGATGCCCAAGCCGCAATACGCCGATCTGGAGACCTTCCTGTACCTCTACATATCCGCAATGCACCAACCCAACTGATGCAAGAACTGGGATACAGCGAAGGCTATATGTATCCGCATAATTACGTCGGCAATTTTTCCGGACAGGAATATCTACCGAAAGATTTGATCAATAGTTGCTTCTACCAGCCAGGGAACAATCCACGGGAACAGGAAACCCGACGACAACTTCACGAAAAATGGAAAGGTAAATACGGATATTGATATGGCAGATGCACTTTTAACTGTAGAAGGACTTACCAAAGCGTATGGAGACAAAATTCTTTTTGAGAATATTTCATTCGGTATCAATGCCGGACAAAAAACGGCGCTGATTGCCCGTAACGGCTATGGAAAGAGTTCATTGCTAAATATTCTAACTGGAAAAGTACTGCAAGACGCTGGGTCCTATACCTTCAGGAATGATATCAAAATGGCCTATCTGCCTCAAGATCCTGATATTCATACCGACCAAACCGTAAAAGATTTCGTATTCGCAAGCGAAAACACTTTCGTGCGCTTGGTCCGTCGTTATGAAGAAGCATTGCTAAATATCCAAATTCATCCTTCACCAGAAGCCGAGTCCGAATTGCAGGAATGCATCAATACAATGGATGCTCTCAATGCGTGGGACTACGAAAACAAAGTCAAGGAAATTCTCTATCGTCTCAAGATAAACGACCTTGACAAATCGATCAAAATCATGAGTGGCGGGGAACAAAAAAAGGTTGCACTCGCCAGGACTTTGATTGATGATTGTAATTTTTTGATTCTTGATGAGCCCACCAATCATCTGGACATCGAAATGATAGAATGGCTTGAGGAGTTTCTCAGTAAACAGAAACTGAGTATTCTTATGGTTACCCACGACCGTTATTTTCTTGATAATGTCTGCCAGGATATTATCGAGATTGATAACAGCCAGTTATACCATTATCGCGGCACCTACAACTATTATCTTGAGAAGAAAGCTGAACGGGAATATAACGAACGCATTGAGGTTGAAAAAGCCAAAGGTCTTTACCGTACTGAACTGGACTGGATGCGAAGAATGCCTCAGGCTCGCGGGACGAAATCCCGTGCAAGAATAGATGCATTCTACGAACTTGAAGAAAAGGTTCATACTAAATTCGAGGATAAAAAGCCTCAACTCACCGTAAAAACTGAACGTATCGGCGGCAAGATTCTGGAACTATACAATATCAGCAAAAGTTACGATAGACAGA
Source organism: Bacteroidales bacterium (assembly GCA_045640985.1). Classification (GTDB taxonomy): domain Bacteria; phylum Bacteroidota; class Bacteroidia; order Bacteroidales; family P3; genus Colimorpha. Next base: position 24,961 of record JAZUFZ010000048.1, on the reverse strand, counting down.
AAGTAATTGATGATTTCAGCTACACTTTCAAAAAAGGAGAAAAAATCGGTATCGTAGGTCCAAACGGTATCGGTAAATCTACATTTCTCAATATCATTACAGAACAGCTCCGTCCCGACAGCGGTCGGGTAATAGTCGGACAGACCATTAAATTCGGATTCTATACCCAAAACGGTCTCAAAACCAAGGATGACATGCGGGTAATTGAAATCATCAAGGAGGTTGCCGATGTTATACAACTGGAAGGAGGAAAAGAATTAACAGCTCACCAATTCCTGACCTACTTCGGGTTTGACGGAACTACCCAATATAACTACTTCGGCAATCTCAGCGGTGGTGAGAAACGAAGACTATATCTGCTGAAAGTTCTTATGGCCAATCCTAATTTTCTCATTCTGGACGAGCCCACAAACGATCTGGACATTTACACTCTCGAAATCCTGGAACAGTTTCTGTCCACCTATAAAGGATGCCTGATTATCGTAAGCCACGACCGTAGTTTTATGGACAATCTCGTGGACCATATCTTTGTGTTTGAAGGTGAGGGTAAGATCCGCGACTACCACAGCAATTATACTGAATACAGGAAAACCAGACTCCAACAGACAAAGGAGGCCTCCAAACAGCATCGGGATGAAAAGCCCAAAACGGAACGTCCCAAAAACGACAAGCCCAAGGCATCGTATAAACAAAAACAAGAATATGAACAATTGACCAACGATATAGAACACCTTAATCAGGAAAAGCAACAATTAGAAACAATACTAAACAGCGGAGAGGCAACAATTGAAGAACTAACCCAAACCAGCAACCGTATCGGTGAAATTCTTTCAGAATTAGATGAAAAGGAAATGCGATGGCTGGAACTCGATGAACTTATTAATTTTAGTACAGTTTCCAACCACAGCTGAACTATGGCAGATAACAAGATTTCAAAAACAAACGTAGCAAGGATTCTCGACCAAAAGAAAATTCATTACACGCTCCTCCCCTATCCTGTTGATGAAGACGACCTTGGAGCAGAGCATACAGCCAATGTACTACATCTGCCTCTCAATCAATTGTTCAAAACCTTAGTCTTACATGGTGATAAGATAGGTATTTTCGTATGCGTAATTCCAGGAGACCAAGAAGTGGACTTAAAGAAAGTCGCGAAAATCACAGGCAACAAAAGCTGCGAGATGATACATCAAAAAGAATTACTCCCACTTACTGGCTATATCCGGGGCGGCTGTTCCCCTATCGGGATGAAAAAATCATATCCTACCTGGATTCATTCCTCCTGTTGTAACTATGATATCATCTACATCAGCGCAGGTATGCGAGGACTTATGCTTTCCATTGTTCCGCAAGAACTTGTAAGTATCGTACCCGCCACGATTGCTGATTTAATCAGATCATAGCCAGGGAATATTTTCCCCGAAAATCATAAAAAGCCCTATCCACAACAGATAGCGCAGGGCCTTGCCTACCAATAGCCAGAAGGCACACCGCCCAGGGCGGACTTTATAAAAACCCAATCCTATAGCAAACACATCCCCTACCACCGGAAGCCAGGAGAATATTGCCAGTAATGCCCCCCACCTATCAATTATGGACTTTTGTTTTTCAAGCGTTTCCTTCTTTACATGAAACCATTTTTCCAGCCATTCCCATTTGCCGAGCCAGCCTATACCGAACGATGTAAGTCCGCCAAGCCAGTTTCCAAGAGTTGCAGAAAGGAAACTCAATAAAGGATCTCCGCCAGCAAGCAGAATTCCGATAATGAGTACGTCCGAAGAAAACGGCACTACTGTAGCAGCAGCAAAAGAGCCTAAAAACAGTCCCCAATATCCCCAGGTTCCTAAAAGTTCCAACATATTTCCGAAAAAAAAGAATCCCCGCCTGTTTACGACGAGGACTCTTTGGTTTTCATATAATTATTAAAAATTATATTTCATCAAAACGCATACTCTGTGGCCTAAAACATCACGCATACCTTCTACAGTACCATCCAACTGCAAATCGCCATAATTAACACCGGTGAGTTCATATTCCAGACCCACGTTGAAGTGTTTAAGGTTATAGCTTACCGAAGGAGCCACTCTGTAGATGCTGTTGATGTTGGTATAATTGCCTTTGCAATAGACATAATTGGCATCAGCCAGACCGTCGTTGTTCTGATCAGCTAACTGCGCACCTTTGTCGGTAAGGCCGAGGTTCTTCATATAGCCGAAGAAAAGATCCAGACGGATATCCTTGCGTTTGCCTATGTTATATGCAAAATTGATATAGCTTGTAGAGTTGCGGAGGGCGGTATATTCCCAGCTACCGTCAGCATTCATACCCGTTACACCATAGCCACTCATGAGCATATTCAGATGGCTGGTATTTTCTGCCAGAAGTGTACGGAATTTCAAAGCAAAACGGCCTTCTGTATATTGGAAATACAGCGTTGGCGTAAGGCAAGTCAGTTTTTCATTTACGGGAACCTTGTAAGTTACGCCGCCATTATCCACAGTACCGAAAGTGCGAGGACGGATGGTCTGCAGATCTGCGCCCAACTGCGCATAAATATGCTGGTTCTTGAGGTTTACACCCAGGAAGAATTCCGGCATAATGGCGTTATTCGCATACTCTGTGCTGTTGGTACGGCTCCATTTAGAACCATCGAAGGTCGGGCCCTGATTCATATACTGCAACTGATAGAGTGCAGATACGGTAAAACCGAAGTCTCCCTGATAAAACTGATAGCGGACCTGAGGAGTACGGCTGTGGGGACGGAATGGAGCACCAGCTGCCATGCCAAGAACTTCAGGCATGATATCGCCGCTCAGCGGATGCCAGGTCTGACCCATCAGAAGTTCGCTGCTGGTACGTTCTTCTTCATTCTTCCAGTTCAACTTGGCAAAAGCCTGACGGATACGGAACACGCTGTTGGTGGTACTGAAACCGCCGAAGTCGCCTTCAATCTTACCACTGGTTTTTGCGCCCCATACCTCCGGGCCCTCAAGGTTCAGACCTATACGGGTAGTAATGGCAAGGAAACTGGCGGTAGGAACAGCGTTCAGGTCATAGCGTTCCAGACCCGTAGCGGCTGCTTCTGCCTCCGTCATATTCCAGTTCTCGTCCTTGGGAATCATATTATATTCACCGCCGATTACATAGTAGGTACTACGATTGTCGTAGGTAAAATAATTTCTCACAAAGCCATAAGGGGTTACCCTAACCTTATGGTGCTGATGTTTCGCGTCGGCCGGTTTGGTTTCCGGAGCCGCTTTTTCATCAGCATTCTTCTCCGACAAAGACTGATCCTTGGACACTTTTTCCGGGGTATCCTGACGCAGTTCAGCTTTCTTGAGAGCAGGCTGCTGTGCCATTACGCCGGAGCATAACAGCACAGTTGCCATCAATATAACTATTCTTTTCATTCTCAATCAATTTAACCAACCAACAAACCTATTTTTCCAGCGAATATCAAAATAAAGTATGCAATAATCATACCTACGATACCCACAAAGATTCCCACGAGGGCCATATCCTTCTGCTTGATGAATCCCTTGGCGTATGCCAGCGCATTTGGAGGCGTTGAAATCGGGAGAGCCATAGCCAGAGAAGCAGACAGCGCAATACCAACCAGCAATGTAGCCACACCGCCAAATGGGGCCAGCTGCTCGGTCATACCGCTGCCTACGGCTGCCAGGATAGGAATCAGAAGAGCTGCCGTGGCGCTGTTGCTCATAAAGGTGGACATCAGTATGCAGAGCAGACCGCTGCCGATGAGAACAAGCATTACAGGCCATGTGTTGAATGGGATAGCCTCTACCAGATGGGAAGCCAGACCGGTCTTGTCAAGACCCACGCCAAGTGCAAAACCACCGGCCACAAGCCACAGAACATCCCAGTCCACCTTGCGGAGGTCGTTCTTGTCGAAGATTCCGCAGATAGCAAACGTTGCAAATGGAACGAGAGCCACCACGTTAGCATTCAGGCCAGTCCATTTTCCGGTAACCCACAACAGTATGGTAACGATAAAGGTGATATACACAACCCAGGCTTTAGGGCTCTTGTCAAATTCGCCTTCAATCTCAACCTTTACGGTCTCGCCCTTTCCGAAGGGGAATACCTTGCACAGGAATACCCAGGCCAGGAAAAGAACCAGAATAACCACAGGAACCATTACCAGCATCCAGTTACCGAAGCCTACAGGCTCAGGAAGTGTTTCGTTCAGATATTTAACGGCTACAGCATTTGGAGGTGTTCCGATAGGAGTACCCATACCGCCGACATTTGCAGCTACAGGAATGGAAAGAGCCAGACCGATTCTGCCGCGGCTGTCCTTCAGACTTGCCAGCACTGGGGTAAGGATGGCAAGCATCATAGCTGCGGTTGCGGTATTGCTCATAAACATAGAGAACAGTGCAGTAATCAGGATAAAGCCGAGCATTACCATTGCAGGCTTGTCACCGAAAGGTCTCATCAGCGCCTTAGCCAGAGCAGCATCGAATTTATACTTCGTTGCAGCGATAGCCAGCACGAAACCACCCATAAACAGCATCACCGTAGGATCGGCAAAAGCTGCCATGATAGCCTTGTAGCTGATAGCATTATCCGGAAGCACACCTTCAGGACGGAAAGGCATCAGCATACTGTCGGAAGTCACCAGCAGCATCAGAACCATTACCAGAACCGAAGTAGTCCAGATTGGAACAGCCTCGCAAATCCACATGCAGGCCGCAAACACGAACAGCGCAATCACGCGTTTTTCAACCACCGTAAGGCCAGGTATGCCGTAGGATTCCAACGGCAACAGCCAGAAGAACAGGGTCAAAACGATGGATACAATCCAACCGATTAGTTTTTTCTTGTCCATTTTTTTAGTTTTTTTTTAATTTATTACTTTAATTAATCATCTGTCATTCACAACTTTGTACATACATTTTCTATAGAAAATGAAATGCAAAGATACGAAAAAATCCTGATATAAATAGATTTTTTTCATTTTTTTCATCACAAATTTTCAGCCATAGCCTATTGGGAAAATCAATTTTTTCAGAATCCCTTTCAGAATGTAATTCAGGCTTTTGTATGCAGTAACGCCCTTCTATCTTCTTTTTATCTCCAGTTTATCTTTTTTCTATCTCTTATTCTAAGAAAAGGAGATAAAAAGAAGTTAATATGGAGATAAAAAGAAGATAAGAGGGAGTTACCCCTTACAAAAGCCTATATTACAACAAGGAAGAAAACCCGGAAGAATCAGTCGGCATCGAGATAGAAGGGCCAATGCTGGCGGAAAACGTCGAGGTCGGGTTTGGAGAGGGTAACGAACTGGACCTGCTCCTCTCCCGGCTGGCATTGGGAGAGAATCTGACCTTTGTAGTCTATAGCGGCCGAATGGCCTGTATAGGGTATGCCCGTACCATCAACTCCTACGCGGTTTACGCCGAGAACGTATGCCTCGTTTTCGATGGCGCGCGCCTGGAGAAGCGTGTTCCACGCCTGAAAGCGCGACCCGGGCCAGTTGGCGCATACGACCAGCAGGTCATAATCCAGCGGGCTCACCACACCGGGAATCTTGGATTTGTTGCGCAGCCATTGCGGGAAACGCAGATCGTAGCATACCGCGGGACGGATGCGCCAGCCGCGCCAGAAGAAGGTCTTGCGTTGAGTGCCCCGGGCCAGCTGTGAGGCTTCGGAACTCATACGGAAGGTATGCCCTTTGTCGTAGAATCCATAGTCGCCGTTGGGCATAACCCAGTGGAGGCGGTTATACACGCGATTGTCCAGCTTGAGCGTCCAGGTGCCGATAAACATTGCGTTGTAGCGGCTTGCCATGAGGTGGGCGAACTGGTAAGAGGGGCCTTCAGGAAGTTCCGCCATACGCGCCATATTATCGCTGAAACCGGTTGAGAATGTTTCAGGTACGACTATGATATCAACAGGATGGGCCGGCGAGATAGCTGAAGCCAGGGCCCGTTCAATCTTCAGGAAGTTTGCCTGAGGGTCCTCCCAGCAGATATCCTGCTGGAAATAGGCTATATGGAGTTGTTCTGCCGTCATTTGCAATTACAGGACTGGTCCCAGAGTTTTGTTACATCGGGCAGCAGTTCGCGAAGCGCCTCCTGCTCCTGATGACTGAGGCGGTTGGACCTCAGGTCGAGTACTTTAAGGCTTTCGTTCAGGGCCACGAATGTGGGTGGAAGGGAATAGACGCCGGTAGCCCAGAGTATAAGCTTCTGCAGACCTGACATCTCCCCCATCACATCGGGCAGCTCAAGGATAGGATTGCGGCTGGCGTCAAGGATTTTGAGATTAGAGAGCCGGGCAATTTCCGGTGGTATGGAACAGACGTGGTTACGATCGATGTATAATTCTTCAAGGTTCTGGAGTTCACCTATCCAGGCAGGGATGACAATAATGGCATTCTTACCGAGGTCGAGTACTCTGAGGTTGGTCATAGACCGGATTTCCTCGGGAACCTGATGGAGGTGTTTGTGGCAAAGCTTGAGCTGATAAACCCGCTCAGGATTCCGTACTTCGCTGAGCGATTTATAGACCCGGTCCTGCTGGGCGGACACAGACTGCGGTGTTGCAGATAGCAGGGACACCACGAACAGAAGCATGTATGGGTATAATCGTTTCATAATTGACTCTGGTCGTTCTGGAGTTGGGTTATGAGTTCTTCTCTGGAAGAGAAACAGCGGATGTCACGTATTTTTCTGATGAAACTGACCTCTACCGTTTCGCCATACAAAGATCCTTGGAAATCCGGAAGAAATACTTCAAGCGTGGGCTGGGTGCCGGAAAATGTGGGTTGCGGGCCCCAGTTTGCCATGCCGGTAAGCGGGGAACGTCCGCCAGCTGTCAGAATTACCTTATAAACCCCTTGAGCGGGCATGATTTTGGCATTCCGTACGAGCGATATGTTTGCGGTCGGGAACCCGAGACTGCTGCCAATATGGCGGCCGTGAACCACTTCGCCGCTGATGGTATAGTCGCGTCCGAGAAGTCTTGAAACTTCAGACATATCACCCGACTGAAGTGCTTTACGGATGCGGGAAGAACTTATGGGTTCCTGTCCCTGAAACAGGGCATCGTAGTGCAGCATCTGAAATCCGAGCCGCGCACCCAACAGAGGAAGCTTATCAAAATCGTCCCTGGTGCGATTGCCGAACCGGGTATCGTAGCCCAATAGCAGCGCCCTCATACCCAAACACGGATAAAGGTAATGTTCCACAAATTCGCAGGCAGTAAGCTGCGCCAAATCCGGGGTAAAATCCAAGACTGCCACATCCTCCACACCCAGCGAATGCAGGATTGCGAGCCGCTCCGGAAGGTCGCCGATCCATTGTTCGGAACTGCGATGTCCCACAACACAGGAGGGATGGTTGCTAAAGGTAACCACAATGGGACGCATATTCAAGCGTGAAGCCTCGGAACATAGCGCCTTTATGAGCATCTGATGCCCGAGATGCATGCCGTCAAACATTCCTACCACAACAATGGCAGGGGGGTCAAAACCGGGCTGTGAAGACAATAGGCTCATAACTGGCATCATATATCATTGCAGGCGCACCCTTGGGTCGAGCAGGCCATAGAGTATATCGGTTAGTATGTTAATAATCACAAGTAATACGCAGATAAAAAGTATGGCGCCCATCACCACAGGGAAATCATATTTCCCAAGAGCATCCACAATCACGACACCCATTCCTTTCCAGTCAAACACATACTCTACAAATACGGCTCCTGCCAGCAATCCGGCGAGCCATCCTGAGGCGGACGTCACGATAGGGTTAAGGGCATTTCTCAAGGCATGACGGACCACAACTTTCCGATACGGGAGTCCTTTAGCCCTTGCGGTACGGATATAGTCCTGCGAGAGTGCATCCAACATCGCGTTTCTGGAAAGCTGGGTGAGCGTGGCAAGCGGCCGTATGCCGAGCGTGAGGGCGGGTAATATCAGATTCTTCATATCCAGATATTCCCCACAGCCATAATCATCCACGGTATAGAGATTCCCGAACATATTCAGGTGCGTAACATCGGCCAGCACATACGCAAAAAGCCAGGCAATCAATATCGCAGCAAAGAATGAGGGAAGGGACATTCCAAGCGTACTCAGCACCAGCGAACCCCGGTCTATCCATGTGTCTTTATAAATGGCAGAGAAGGTTCCCAAAAGTATTCCCACAATCAAAGCAAACGTCATGGCGACAAGCGCAAGAACGGCCGTCTGAGGAAACGCCGTAGCGATAATTTCCGATACCTTACGTTTGGACTGGTAAGAACGGCGCAGGTAAGGAGCCTTAAGAACTACGGTATGATGCTGGAATGCGCAAATGGTATGATAGGGCGCATATTTCTCTGGGGAAAGATAGAAGTAGTTTTCCGGGCTGTTGCTGTGGACAGACACAGGGGCCAGGTCGTTAAGATAGTTGAGATACTGCAATCCCATTGGCTGGTCCCGTCCGAGGTCTTTATTGATGATCTCTATACTTTTAGCATCAGCCCGCTGCCCCAGCATCATACGTGCGGGGTCACCAGGAAGTATGTTAAACAGGAAAAACAACAATGTTACCACTCCCAGCAGTACCAGAAATCCGTAGAAGAGTCTTTTTGTCAGATAGTGAAACATTGATGTGGAATAGTTTATTTAAGGCCTTTTACTACAGGCTTCTTTGCGACGAAATCTTTAAGATAGAACGGTTCAAAATAGGCTACATCCTCATAGTTTCCGCTTTCCAGCCGTTTCTGAGCGAGGGCGGCCATTCCTTCAGCACTTATACAGAAATCGGATGCAAATAAGGCATGGGGATGAACTCCGAGTATGGGTTGGGTCTTGGTTGCACCGTCCCCTATGAACACCACGGGGGATTCATCGAGATATGGGTCGTATATTCCGTTTTCTATGATATCGGCACTAATGGGCTTTACAATGCGGGAATGATCATAGATAGCGGCATAGCATTCCATTCGGCGGGCATCTATCATAGGGCATACCCATCCGTCATACTCCGGATGCTGCAGATAATACTGTGCCGCCATGGATTCCAGAGTCGGAACTGCCAGCAAGGGTTTTCTCAGAGCATAACAGAAACCCTTTGCTGTACTTACACCAATTCGGAGTCCTGTATAACTTCCCGGGCCGCTGCTTACGCATACTGCATCAAGATTATGGGGTTTCACATCCTGATGCCTGAGGAGTTCATCTATAAGAATCGACAGTCTTGCGCTGTGGGCATTAGGCTCGGTGGAATGCAGTTCTTCCACTGCTTTCCCGTCGGATGCCAGGGCAACAGAACAGACTGATGTGGCTGTTTCTATTAACAGTATATTCATTATCTCATATCTATTATTTCTACGTTCTTGTGGGCGGACGCGTCAAATACGAAATCCTTATCATTGCAGTTTATGCCGCTCTTGAATCCCGACACGATAAACTCTCCTACCGTAGCATCATAGTTGTGAATTTCCATACGTACGGGGAGCGAGTTCTTGCTGATAATCACACGGATTTTATGATAGCTACGGCTTTTCTTTGGGGTAAGGTCTATCACACTGGACCCGTCAGCCTCGCTGCGGATATACTTAGCCTTGAAGTTCTTCTGGTAGGTAGAGAGCAACAGAGCGGGGTTCATCAGGTCTTCGGTTTCTCCGACATTCTGTACCACCACTTCGGAAACATCCTGATTCCAGTGCCAGATGCTTTTCCCGTCGGAATAGAGAATATTGGACGGGAACGACACTCTGTATTTTCCTTTCGAGTATAACACTTGAGCTGTCTGGCGCGCGGTTTCCTTCTTCTGGCTGTCGCGATTGACCATGGTTACGGTGAACGCTACGGGGGCTCCGTTCATCTTCTTCGCTGCATCAGCGAGTATTGCAGAGGCCTTCTTGTCTTCTGTTCCACTGGCCGTATGGGTTATCTGGCTTTTCGCCACCGTGGCGGTTACCAGCATCAGCATTACGATGAGTATTTTCTTCATGATTAATGTAAATTTACGCCGATAATGTGCATGAATTCCTCACGGGTTTTGGGGTCTTTTATGAACGAGCCCGTGAAATCGCTTGTCGTGGTTACCGAATTCTGCTTCTGAACTCCCCGCATCGACATGCAGAGGTGCTGGGCTTCTATTACTACCGCCACACCTAACGGATTGAGGGTATTCTGGATGCAGTCTTTTATCTGACGGGTCAGGCGTTCCTGTACCTGAAGACGACGTGCATACGCATCTACAATACGGGGAATCTTGCTCAACCCCACAATACGTCCATTGGGGATATAAGCCACATGAGCCTTTCCTACGAAAGGTACCATGTGATGCTCACAGAGACTGTATATCTCAATATCTTTCACTACCACCATCTGTTTATAATCTTCGGTAAACATGGCAGACCGCAGGATTTCCTCGGGGTTCTGGTCATATCCGCTGGTGAAAAAGAGCATTGCCTTGGCCACCCTTTCCGGGGTCTTCGCAAGACCTTCCCGTGCAGGATTTTCCCCCAGCAAGCTGAGTATTTCCTTATAATGTTCCGCCAGACGTTCCACCGTGGACTCGTCATACTGGTCGATTTTCTGATATCCTAATTCTTCCATAAGTTCTATTATTCAATATATAACAATAATCCTTTCAGATATTCTCCTTCGGGATGATAGATACTCACCGGATGATCTGCCGCATGGGGCAGCCTGCGCACGATCCTGACTTTTCTTCCCGCAAGATTTGCGGCACTGAATGCCATAGTCTGGAAGTCTTCCAGGCTCACCGCCTGGGAACAGCTGAACGTAAACAGGAGTCCTCCCGGACGTATGGCCGCCATGGCTTTCTGGTTGATATTTCTGTAGCCTTTCAGTCCTTGCTGAAGCGAACGGTGGTTCTTGGCAAACGCGGGAGGGTCAAGTATAATCATATCAAAGTTATCCGATACCGTGTCGAGATATTGAAGCACATCCGCCACTACCCCTTTGTGAGGAGCCGAGGGGCCAAAATTCATTTCCACGTTGCGATTGCACAGGGCTATAGCTTTCTTACTGACATCCACAGTCTCTACATACGAGGCTCCGCCTCTCAAGGCACTCAGGGAAAACCCGCCTGTATAGCCGAACGTATTCAGGACGCTGCGCCCTTCCGAAAGGCGGGAAACCAGCTGACGGTTCTCGTGCTGATCCACAAAAAATCCCGTCTTCTGTCCCTCATAGAAATTGATCATCATACGGTTGCCGTGTTCGCATATCTCCCACTCTTCCGGTTCCTGTCCCCATATATATCGGTCTTCAGTCTTACCGTGGGGAAGCGTAGCAGAACTTTTATCGAATACGGACACAAGACTATCGCCCAGCAGTTCCTGCAGTATCCGGCTGATTCTCTCAAATTCGCGGTGCATGCCTTCGCTATGGGCTTGAAGCACTACCACGCCGTTATAGTAATCGGCTACCAGACCGGGCAGGAAATCGCCCTCGGCATGGACCAGACGCAGCACGTTCTTTTCGGATGTGGGGGCCATACCCATGCGCCATCTGTAATCTATCGCCTGCTGCAGCCGTTCGCGCCACCAGTTGTCGTCAATCTGCTGAGTGTCGTATGAAAGCACCTTTACAATGATACTTTCTTCCTGATAATGCCCCACAGCGACCCAGCGACGGTCAGCCGTAAGCACATCCACCAGATCGCCCTCCTGCGGGTGACCTATAGTCTTGCTTACAGCTCCCGAAAAAATCCAGGGATGATGCCGTTCGAGGAATTTTTCCTTGCCTGGCGCCAATATCAGCTGCGGTCGCGTCATTTCTTAAGGTCTTTTATGGTTTGCTTCGGGTCTGGCGACTTAAACACAGCACTTCCTGCCACCAGAATATCTGCTCCGGCTTCATACAGCAGAGAGGCGTTATCGGTATTCACACCGCCGTCCACCTCAATCATACATTTCGGATTCTTCCTCGTGCAGAGGGTTTTCAGCTGACGTATCTTATCGTATGTGTTTTCAATGAATTTCTGGCCGCCGAACCCCGGATTTACCGACATCAGGAGCACCAGATCGCATTCTTGAATGATATCCTCCAGCACGCATACCGGTGTATGGGGATTCAACACCACACCGGCTTTTAGTCCGGCATCCTTTATGGCATGAATGGTTCTGTCAAGATGGGTACAGGCCTCATAATGTACCGTAATGATATCCGCGCCAGCCGCCTTGAAATCCTCGATATAGCGACCGGGATCCACTATCATCAGATGCACATCCAACGGTTTTTGTGAGTGTTTCCTGATATGTTTCACTATCGGCTGGCCGAAGGAAATATTCGGCACAAAGACACCATCCATCACATCCACATGCAGCCAGTCACAATCGCTCTGGTTGAGCATATCGATATCGCGTTGCAGATTGCCGAAATCGGCCGACAACAAAGAAGGAGAAACCAGTTTCATAGTTTAAGTTTTTCAAAGTTCTGTCCATAGACGCCCTGCGACTTCGTAACGGTAATGAAGGCATTGGGTGCCACACGGTTAATTATCTTTAGTATATGTTGTTTATCAGTTCTGTGCGCCATCACCACCAGCACTTCCTGCTCGTGTTTCGTATAGCAGCCCTCGGCATGCAACAGCGTTGCGCCACGTCCCACCTCTCTGGTGATTTCTTCTCCAATCTCTCTCGTATGGCTTGAAAAGACCATGATCTGGTATGTCTGCTTGTTGCCGTCCACCACCATATCCAGAACGTATGTCATGGCGACCATTACAATATAGCCGAACACCACATTCTCAATCTGATGTGAGACGAAGAACGTACATCCGATTACGACAAAATCAATTGCCATAATCACCTTTCCCGGGCTGACATTATAATACTTGCTGATGATGAGCGCGATGATATCCGTACCGCCGGAATTGCCGCCCATAATGAAAGTCAGACCGATACCCAGACCGCACAGCGCGCCGCCTAAAAGCGTACACATAAACGGATCAAAGATATCCATATTGAACACCCGTTCCACATGCAGTCCCTGTTGCCAGAGAATGAGAAAGAACGAGGACATCACAATGCCGTAGATTGTGTTCGCCCCGAATTTGCTGCCCAGGAACTTCACGCCGAAAGCAAGGAATATGGCGTTAAAGAGAAGGTTTGTCACACCCACCGGAATCACCTCACCGCTAAGGAAATATATGATTGAAGACATACCGGTTACTCCACCCGAAATAATCTTGTTCGGAAGGAGAAACAGCGACCATGCTATCGTATAAATTGCCAGTCCCAGCGTAATAACCACGTAGGATATGATAATACTGCTTTTTTTCTTGAAAATCTGCATATTGCCTGAATGTTATTTTATTTTTGTTCTGTCATATTCTGCACTTCCTTCAGTACCTTAGCCAGCTGGTCGGGGCAGCTTGTCCCCTTTCCGCCGCAGTCGATACCTTCCAGACGTTCAATCACATGCGAAATTTCCATACCGGAAATCAGCTGGCAAATTCCCTGGGTATTCCCGCCACAGCCGCCATGAAATCTTCCCTGAAGAACCACGCCGTCCTTCAACAGCAGTTCTATCGCCTGAGAGCATACCCCTTCGGGCTCAGCAGCCACATATAATCTTCCGTCTTCCAGTTTTTCAGTCTTTATAATCTTCATACCAACACTTTTACAGTTAATACATTATATTCCGAATGTTAATCATTTACTTTAACGCCATAGTCCCGCTGCCCGAAAATGGCAGAGCCAACCCTTACCAGCGTACTTCCTTCTTCCATGGCAATTTCATAATCCCCGCTCATACCCATCGAAATCTCTCTGAAATAGTCCTTGTCGGAAAAGAACTTGGATTTCAAATCATTGCTAATCTGCTTCAAAGTGCAGAACTCTTTATGGATAAGGTCAGTATCCTGCGTATTGGTTGCCATACCCATCACCCCTACGATTCTCACATTTCCGAGACCGGCAAACGCTTCACTCTCCAACAGTTCACAAGCCTCGTTCCAATCCAGTCCGAACTTGGTTTCTTCGGAGGCTACATGAAACTGCAACAGACAGTCAATCACACGGTCACACTTCGCAGCATAACGGTTTACTTCAACCAGCAGATTCAGGGAATCAATCGAATGAATCAGACTCACGTATGGAGCGATATATTTGATTTTGTTGGTCTGAAGATGCCCGATAAAATGCCATTCTATATCCTTGGGGAGCGCCTCATGCTTGTCGCGCATTTCCAAAGCCTTGTTTTCGCCGAACAGCCGCTGTCCCGCATCGTAAGCCTCCTGGAGCATCTCCACAGGCTTGGTTTTGGAAACTGCAATCAGCCGCACACCTTCTTTCAGGGTCGCGTTTATATGTTCGAGATTTTCTTTAATCATTATACAGTTCGCGTTATTTTCTATTAATAACGCAACGGGTATGCAATTTATTATACGACTTTGAATTTTTTTTCATCAAGTTGTTTTCCGCCCCGAAAGCCCGAACTTTCAAGGCCAATTTCTACGGCAAATTCATAGCGGGTAAAGAGCCTATAAGGAGCGAGTAGGGAGCGAGTAAGGAGCCTATAGGGAGCCTTTAGCGTGCATCAGATTCCGGAGACAGGCAATAATTATATCCCCAGAGTCCTGTTCTTTCTCTGGTTTTAGCCTGCGCGCGGCCGCTGAGGTTGCGCTTGACGCAGAGCCACCACCGAGGGCTCCGCTCCGCAGTAACTCCCTTCTATCTTCTTTTTATCTCCAGTTTATCTTTTTTCCATCTCTTATTCTAAGGAAAGGAGATAAAAAGAAGTTAATATGGAGATAAAAAGAAGATAGAAGGGAGTTACCCCATACAAATGACTATATTACAGCAGGAAAAATCAGTTTTTAATTAAAGGGAAAGAAATCATCCAACAGTTTCCTAATAAAAATATGCCACCCGTTTGCCGGGTGGCATATTGATGTATCGAGAAAGATTCCCCGGACGGAATTACCAGTTCAGAATCTTCTTGAAGTCGTATTCTTCGGGATTGGATACATACTTGCGGGCGGCTTCATAGTCGGCGGGAGTGATGTAATCCATGATATCGTTCACGTATGACTGAACCTTGTTGGCGTAGATGTTCACCTGGCGTGGCGGAATCTTGCCGGTAACCGGGTCCTGAAGATCCTTGAGGAAGAGGGGACTTACGTTGCCTTCATGATCTACATAAACCATACATCCGGTATGACCTTCATGATAGAGCTTGTTCACGCCCATGCCCATAAGTGAGCAATAGGTAAGGTCAAAGGCTATAGGAGTATGGCAACGGACTTCGTAGCCGATTTCCACAGGACGGGATTTTACCTTGAGACCGATCTGGGCGCACTTGTTCTCCAGCATAGTGTTGAAGATGTGTGCTTTGGAGACTTTGCCGAGTTCCGGATGGCCGTGTTCATCATAGGAGAACTGGATGCCGGATTTCTTGATTTCCTCGTCGCTGAGCGAATGGAATACGCCTTCGGAAACCATTGCTGCGCCGTAAGGAATGCCCATAAGCTTGCGCTTGATGATGCAGGAAATAAGAAGATTTACAATCTTTTCGCAGGTAATTTCGGTACGGTCAAAGAACTCTGGGATGATTACCATTGGGTAATGGCATGCGCCGGCAATACCCAAGGCGAGATGACCGGCAGAACGTCCCATTGCGGAAACGATGAACCAGTTCTCGGAAGTTCTTGCATCTTCCATGATGGCGGTACCCATTACGGTTCCCTGAGCTTTGGCAGAGTTGTAGCCGAAAGTCGGACTGCAGTTAGGCAACGGAAGGTCGTTGTCTATGGTTTTGGGAACATGGATATTGGCGATAGGATAATGCTTGGATTCGAGGAACTTGGCAATACGGTTGGCAGTAGAAGCCGTATCGTCTCCCCCGACGGTTACAAGCAGTTTGACTTCGTTGGAGGTAAAGAAGTCGAGATTGAAACGGTTCTGGAAATCCTCGTCGGTAGGTTTGAAACGGCTCATTTTGAGGACAGAGCCGCCCTTGTTGAATATTTCGTCCGCCAGAAGGAAATCCACGTCCTGCATACGGGGTTTGTCGGTAAAGAGGGCGCTATAGCCACCATGCAGGCCTATTACGCGGAAACCGTCGCGAAGAAAAGTTTTAGCCACAGAGGCAACTACGGTGTTCATTCCGGGCGCGGGACCGCCGCCAGTGAGTATTGCAATTGATTTCATGTTATGTAATTTATATTAATATGTAGATTTATTTCAATGATTTACAACAAGAAAATCGAATGCAAAGATACGCAGATAAAATGACGTGGCAAAATTTTTTTTCAACAATGAAAGAAATATAAAAAAATATTCGTAATTTTGCAGTCGAAAACAGGAACCATGAGAACACTTATTTTTGCAACCAACAACAAACACAAACTACAAGAAGTCAGCAAAATGCTGAACGGAATCGTTGAAATAAAAAGCCTGGAGGAAATGGGTCTGAGCGGGGAAATACCGGAGACAGCAGATAATCTGGAAGGCAATGCGCTCCAAAAAGCAGAATGGGTATGGGAACGGACCGGAATGAGCTGTTTTGCCGACGATACGGGACTGGAAGTCGAAGCTCTGGACGGGCGTCCGGGCGTATATAGCGCACGGTATGCCGGAGAACACTGCTCGTTTGACGATAACATCAACAATATGCTGGGAGAAATGGAGGGTAAGGAAAACCGAAACGCCTGTTTCCGTACGGTAATATGCCTGCTGGAAGCCGACAAGGCGGACCCGAAACGTCATGCCGCCCCGAAATATTTCGAAGGCCGGGTGGACGGCGAAATCCTGACGGGACGCTATGGTAAGGACGGTTTCGGCTACGACCCGATCTTCATGCCGGAACGGTTTGCAGTAAGTTTTGCAGAAATGCCGCTTGAAGTAAAGAACAGCATCAGCCACCGGGGACGTGCCGTAAAGGCTCTGGTGGAATATATTAAACAACATTGAATATTCTATGAATTACAAAACCGTATATCCAATAGCCATTAATCAGGGTCCTACGATGGACGATTCGTATATCCTGATGCTGATGGTTCCGGGAAAGAATGTGGAGATTCCGATAATCATCGGTGAGAATGAAGCTCAGGCTATCATTCTGGCACATGAGGGCACTGTGGCTCAAAGGCCTACCACGCTGGACCTCATGTGCAACATTATGCGCATATACGACCTGAAAATAAAGAAGGTTACCATCGACAGGTTTGAAGAAGGAGTATTTTATGCCACAATCCATATAACCGACGGACTTCTGGAAAAGCATATCGACAGCCGTACCAGCGATGCTGTAGCACTT
This sequence comes from Bacteroidales bacterium, assembly GCA_045640985.1. Taxonomy (GTDB): domain Bacteria; phylum Bacteroidota; class Bacteroidia; order Bacteroidales; family P3; genus Colimorpha. The sequence goes on along the minus strand of JAZUFZ010000048.1, from coordinate 7,707 downwards.
GCCCTTATGAACGACTGCGACATAGAAGCCGCAGAAAGCGTGATTGAAGAGACCGCCATCGATCCCGACACATTGGAAAATTCACAAATTGAGACACCAAAGCAACCCACACTTGAGGAACTCCAGCAGCAACTGGCTGTAGCCGAAGAACGCGAAGAATATGAAGAGGCTGCTGAAATACAGAAACTCATAGACGTCCTCTACGGAGATGGAAACAATAAACCCACTAACGAATAAACTGACAACACACATTATGGACGAACGAATCATTAAATTTGACGAAACTGCCAGATACATAAAATCAAAGGTTAAAGGATTTGATTTTGAAACCGCAACCGGTATCATACTGGGAAGCGGACTGGGAAGGCTGGTTGAGCGGATCTCCGAGGCCACCGTTATTCCATATAAAGAAATACCCAACTTCAAGCAGCCGACAGCCATCGGGCACAAAGGGAATCTGATATGCGGCGTTCTCGGAGGCAGAAACGTAGTGGCCATGCAAGGACGCTTCCATTTTTATGAAGGTTATGCGATGAACGAGGTAACCTTTCCCGTAAGAGTAATGGCACGGCTGGGCATCCGGCTGCTGATGGTAAGCAATGCCGCAGGCGGAGTAAACCCGGATTTCAAGGTGGGCGACCTTATGGTGATAAAAGACCACATCAATCTGATGCCTAATCCTTTGATCGGACCCAATATTGAAGAGATGGGACCACGGTTTCCAGACATGACGCTCATCTATAGCAACCGTATCCATAAGATTGCCCAGGAAGAAGCCCAGGGAATGGGAATTGACCTGAGAGAAGGAGTTTATGTGGCTGGGACAGGTCCGACATACGAAACCCTCTCGGAATATAAATTCTACAGAACCATCGGCGGAGATGCCGTAGGAATGTCCACCGTACCGGAAGTAATCGTAGCCCGCCACAGCGGCATGGAGATTTTCGGAATGAGCGTGATTACCAACCAGGCAAAGGACTTGAACGAAGGCATGAAAAACGACGGAGACGATGTGGTAAAAGCCGCTGATGCCGCAGCAGAAAAGATGTCAGAATTATTTGAAAGAATCTTGAGAAGAGCCTAAAGGACCAGGAATGAAAAACCATATCAGAAGTTTAGTACTGCCCGTAGCAATCGTGCTGGGATTCCTGTTTCATCCTTTCTGCGGTCACTTATATGTAATTGTTCCGGGGCTTGTATTTACGATGCTGTTTCTGAACTATACCGCAGTAGATGTCAGAAAAATGCACCTTTCGTGGATGGATTTCTGGATAGCCCTGTTCCAGGCTGTCATGGGGATAGGCATTTACCTGGCAGGAAAGATGCTGGGGTGGAACGCGGGAATTTCGGAAGGTATGATGATTGCCATCATCACTCCTGTAGCCGCCTCAGTGGTTGTGATTTCCTGCGCTCTGGGAGCCAATCGGGAACGGATTACAACCGCAACCATCGTAAACAACCTTTGGATTGCGCTACTGGCGCCTGTGCTGTTTTCCTTTATCGGGAAGCAGCAAGATATGCCGTTTCTGGTGTCGTTCTGGCATATTTTCCGCAGAATAGCCCCGCAAATCGTATTTCCATTCATAGTAGCACTGCTTTTGCAGCATTTTCTTCCCAAAGTTAATGCAGCTATCAGTAAAATAAAATGGACTTCATTATACGTATGGGCTTTTACGCTTACCATCGTACTGGGGAAGACCTTTCACGACATCATTACCTCTCCCGATCCGGAATGGCACCTGATTGGAATTGCATCGATATTGTGTGTGATTCTTTGTGCCATTCAGTTCGGACTTGGAAAATATATCGGCTACCGACTGGGTGATAAGATTGCGGGAGGCCAGACTATGGGGCAGAAAAACACCTCCTTCGGTATCTGGATGTCTGTTGAATATATGACCACTTCAATAGCAGCAATCATTCCTGCAATTTATTCCATCTGCCAGAACCTATTCAACAGTTACCAGATGTACATTCACGACAAACACCACGAAAAAGAGACATGATTAAAGCAGCTTTTTTCGATATAGACGGCACATTGTTGAGTTTCAAAACCCACCAGGTCTCTCCCGGGACCATAACGGCATTCGAGAAACTTCACGAAAATGGTGTTCTTACATTCATCTCCACGGGACGGCCGAAACTGATTATCCCCCAGATGCCCGTGAGATTCGATGGTCTGGTGACGATGAACGGAGGACTCTGCTGGTCGGGTAATGAAGTCATCTATAGCGCACCTATACCTAAAAGCGACTCACAGAGATGGCTGGAATATGCCAAAAGCCACCAGATAGTCACCATGAGTATCACTAAAGACAAGATGTTCGGCAACCGAATGAGCGATATTGCACTGGCTATCCACAAGCAATTGGATTTCAAGCTTCCCCCCATTGTGGATGAAGAAAGTATATTGGACGAAGATTTCTTTCAATTTATCGGAGTAATGCCTCCGGAGATGGATAAAGAAGTACAGGAACTTCTGCCCGGATGTTCCCTACCCAGATGGCATCCCGCTTTCACAGACATCGTAAAAAACGGAAGCAATAAGGCGGTAGGAATATCACACCTGCTGGAGCATTACCATATCACAAAGGAGGAAATCATTGCCTTCGGAGACGGTGGAAACGATATAGACATGCTGGAATATGCAGGCATAGGAGTGGCCATGGGAAATGCAGATAATACGGTAAAAGACCATGCCGACTATGTTACGACAGACGTTGATAATGAAGGTATTTACAACGCTCTGGTAAAACTGAATATTATATAATCCACAAGACGGAAACCATATAAATCAACACTTTATAAATATGAAAAAACTACTTTTGATACTTATCCTTCTTCCCTGCCTAGCCGGCTGCCGACATACTGCCCCACTGACCGGAAGCAGCACGGAGTTATGTTTTGATAGAAATGAAGTGTGGCAACTGGTGAAAATCCAAAACAAAGAGATCCACTATACCAACGACCGACAAGCAATCATCCTGCAGTTCAATCCGGAAGCAAAAGGGATTTCCGGGTTCTCGGGATGCAACAATTATTTCGGGCAATACAAATGCGATAATACTTCCATTTCCTTCACCGACCTCGGCTCCACCCGTATGGCGTGTCCCGATGCCCAGATGACACTGGAAAACAAATTCCTGCCACTGCTGGAGAAAGTAAACCGGTACGAGCTTACACGTTACACACTAACCCTATACCAGAACGAAAGAATACTGCTTGTATTTGAAAAGAACTGAACTGAATGACCCAATTCGCTGATGTCATATTGCCCCTTCCGCTCCCTGGCACTTTCACATACAGAGTGCCCGCAGAATACGACCACGATATTAAGGTCGGACAAAGGGTCGTTGTCCAGTTTGGCTCTAAGAAACTATATTCCGCCCTCGTCAGACACATCCATGAAAACGCTCCGCAGTTCACCGCAAAATATATACTTTCCATCATAGATGCTGAACCCATCGTAACGGAACAGCAGTTTCAGTTCTGGGAATGGATAGCGAAATATTACATGAGTACCATAGGCGAGGTTATGAGCATAGCCTTGCCCACAGCCCTGAAACTGGCAAGCGAATCCGCCATCACAATACATCCCGACTTCGACGGAGAACTATCCGCCCTCACACAGCATCAGATGCAGATAGTATCGCTGCTTTCGGAATATTCCGTGATGAAACTGGATGATGTATCACGGGCATTGGGTGTGAAGAAAATCATGCCTATCATCAACACCATGATAGAACAGCAGATCATCGTGATGGATGAAGACATTAAAGAGCGTTTCAAACCCAAGACGGCAACCTATCTGCTGTTGAACCCGATATACAAAGAAGATATGGCGGCGAAAGAGCTGTTTGACAGCTTGGAAAAGAGCGCACGTACCCAGAAACAGCTCACCGTAATGCTGAAATTCATGCAGCTGAGTCATTGCGGCGAGGAGGCTATACTGAAAAAGCAGCTCTCAGGAAACGACCTTTCGGCCTCAGCCTTGAACACCCTTATAAAAAACCAGATTCTTCTGGTAGAGGAACGCGTTTCCTCACGGTTAGAACATTACGACAGCATAACTTCACCCGACACTATAGAACTGAACGAGGAACAGCAGCGCGCATACGATTATCTCTGCCAGCCCGACACTCCCGATATTTCACTGCTCCACGGCGTAACCTCCAGCGGAAAAACAGAAGTATATATCAAACTGATACAAAAAACCATCGCTACAGGCAAGCAGGTACTCTTCCTCCTACCCGAAATCGCACTTACTGCACAAATCATCAACCGTCTCCGAAAATTCTTCGGAGATCAGGTGGGGGTATATCATTCCAAATTCAGTCCCACCCAACGTGCTGAAGTATGGAACAAGACCCGGAACCCAGACCCGGAACAGAGATACAAGATTCTTTTAGGGGCACGGAGCGCCATGTTCCTGCCATTCGTGAATCTGGGACTGGTCATCATTGACGAAGAACACGACAGTTCCTACAAACAATACGACCCTGCCCCCCGCTATAACGGACGCGACGGGGCGCTCTATCTGGCAAGACTCTGTGGCGCACGCGCCGTACTGGGTTCTGCAACCCCAAGCATTGAAACCTATTTCGCAGCCCAGCAGGGGCGTTACGGCTACTGCCAGATGACTCACCGGTTTGGCGGCATCCAGATGCCCGAAATATTATGTGCCGACCTTAAAGAGGCATACAAACGGAAGGAAATGCACGGATATTTCTCCAATTTTCTGCTGAAATATATAGAAGAGGCTCTCCAGAATCAGGAACAGGTGATTCTCTTTCAGAACCGACGGGGATTTTCCCTGCATCTCGAATGTGAGGACTGCCACTGGGTTCCCCAATGCAGAAATTGCGACGTATCACTGGTGTATCACAAAAATACCAACACACTGCGCTGCCACTATTGCGGATACAGCATCCCAGTACCTTCGGAATGCCCTCAATGCCATTCCCACCACATATCTATGAGAGGATTCGGAACGGAACGGGTAGAAGACGACCTTCAGATACTCTTTCCTCATGCAAGCATCGCACGGCTCGATATGGATGTAGCATCCTCAAGGAACCGTTATATGGAAATTCTCAACGACTTTCAGGACCGCCGCATCGACATACTGGTAGGCACCCAGATGGTGACCAAAGGTCTCGACTTTGATAATGTAAGCGTAGTTGGAATACTGAGTGCCGACAACCTCATCAACTTCCCCGATTTCAGAAGCTACGAACGGAGCTTCCAGCAGATGACCCAGGTAAGCGGACGTGCCGGCCGGCACGGTCATCAAGGAAAGGTCATCATCCAGACCTTCAACCCTTATCATCAGGCCATACGAGATGTGATTGACCACAACTACGAACGCATGTACAAGGGCCAGATTACCGACCGGAGAGTATTCCGATACCCACCCTACTACAGAATTATCACATTCACACTGAAACATGGAGACGAGAACATTCTGAACGAAGCAGCCGCAACACTCGCCACCCAGATGAGAACCAGCCTCGGCAACCGCGTAATGGGTCCCGAATATCCCAGCGTCAAACGCGTGCGCGGGCTATACATTAAAAATATAATGGTCCGATTCGAACGTGGAGAAGCCATTGCACAGGCAAAAAGCGACATCTGGATGATGTGCCACGACCTCACCGCACGCAAAGAATTCAGCCGTCTGAGAATTGATTTCGACGTGGACCCGCAGTAACAATACGATATGAAGAAAACGCTCATACTTTTATCTATTATGCTTGTCAGCTGCATAATGACCGCCCAGGAGGCGGAAAACTACCGGACTGTCCTCGAAAAGGGGCTGAACGCAAAGCAGCTTAACATGACAGAACTTTCGGAATCCTACTTCCGAAAAGCCCATGAATTTGCTCCCGACAGCGCAGAAGCCACCCTCCAGCTCGGATTTATTCTGGAAGAACGGGAACATTTTATTGAGGCCCGAGACCTGTTTCTCTCCGGCATCCAGCAGCTCACCCTCACCCCACCCAAAGAAAACGAGACAACCCTCGCTGATGCATACGAGCATCTTGCCTCCTGTCTGATTGAACTCCAGGATTACGACTCCGCATTGATAAAGGCCCAGAAAGCCGTGGAACTCAACCCAGGCTCCGCCTCTGCCATGACCTCCATAGCACTTGCCTATAACACTATGGAAAACTATACCAATGCACTCTCATGGGCCCACAAAGCTATTGCCACAGCTCCTGATTACGCCCGAGCCTACAACGCAACCGGCATCATCCTTTACAACAAAGGAAACGACAACGAAGCCATACAGAATTTCAGGAAAGCCACCCAACTGGACCCGGCAAACACAGACGCTTACTATAACCTCGGAGTCATGTATTGTCTCCGCAACAATTACGAATCTGCCATCAGCCAGCTGAGAAAAGGACTCAAAATATCCCCGAAATCCGTAAAGCTCTACCGATGCCTCGCACGGGCATTTCTCCAGAAAGGCGACGAGCAGAACGCCATTGCATGCTATGAAACCATTCTCGGAATGGACAGCACCAACACCAACGCACTCAACATGCTCGGTACCATCTATTGCAACCGGGGCGAATACGACCGTGCACTTTCATACCACCGAAAAGCAATCCGACTCTCACCCGACGACCCCAACGGCTATAAATGGGCTGCCAAGACCTACAGCGACCAGCACAACTATCCACAGGCCCTCCGTTACTACCAGAAGGCCGTGGAACTCCGCAAAGACCCCGAAACCTATTGTCTCATAGCCGAAATGTATCACCGGCAGGGAAACTCAGCAAAAGAACAGAATTCATACAAGAAAGCCGCCAGACTCGGTAGCAAACCCGCAAGAGAATGGCTCATAAAAAAAGGTATATCATGGTAAGAAAAATCATTCCTTTTATTCTCTTTTCCATTTTCATGGTCCAGATGTCCATGAATCCGCTTTACGCGCAACATCGCAAAACACAGAACCGATTCGACGCTTACGCCCATATCGGATTCAACGCCTGCCAGATCGACGGCGATCAGTCGGGACCTTATAACCGGTTTCATCTCATGGGAGGCGTCGGAACACAGTTCCCGCTAAGCAAAGACTCCCGAAACCCTTTCCGTATGATCGTTGAACTTAACTATTCCGGAAAAGGCTCCTACGTAAAGCAGATCGACCGAACCATAGACCTCAGCTATGTGGAAATACCCCTCATGCTGGGCTACAACGCCGGGAGTTTCCGTCTCGCCGCAGGGTTCGCACCCGCCATTCTTATCAAATCCCATGTAGAGGACCACAACGTCTTCGACCCCATCCAAAGCGATAACTACCGCAAATGGGACCGACTGCCCTTTCTCCTTGACTTCCAGTACAAGACTACAGACCACCTCTGGTTAGGCGTCCGTTTCCAGACCTCGCTCCTTACCATTGCCCGCCAAAGCGGCTCAGGGACCTACAGAATCTCCCGTTCCAACATGGGGCAATTCCATAAACTGCTTTCCCTGTCCGTAGGATATAAATTCTAAATAACCCGTTGGAGGAATTAATGTAGCGTTTCTCCTAAAACTATTCCGGGAATTTATAGCTTCCAGCCTGCGAGCGGTCGCTGAGGCTGCTGTCGAAGCGCCACTACCGGGGACTCCACTCTGTGGTAACTCCCTTCTATCTTCTTTTTATCTCCAGTTTATCTTTTTTCTATCTCTTATTCTTAGGAAAGGAGATAAAAA
>JAZUFZ010000047.1:0-27302 GCA_045640985.1 Bacteroidales bacterium | reverse complement strand
CCGGCAGCCCCGGCTTTTCCGTGGGCTTTCTTCGTGGTAACTCCCTTCTATCTTTTTTTTATCTTCTTTTTATCTCCACTTTATCTCCTTTCTTTAGAATAAGAGATAAAAAAAAGATAAACTGGAGATAAAAAGAAGATAGACCGAAGTTACTCCAGAGCGGAGCCCCTGGTGGCGGCTCTGCACCAGCGCAACCTCAGCGGCCGCGCGCGGGCTCAAGCCAGAGAAAGGTGCGATTTTTCACCTTGGGGCAAAACTTTTTTTTAGTATATAAAAAAATATTCGTATCTTTGCATTTTGATTTATTGTACCGAAAAACACTATGAAGCACAACAGAAAGAAACTTGGACTTATATGGAAAGTTCTGATAGCCATTGCATTGGGAATAGGGTTAGGACTCTTTATGCCGGGATGGATGGTACGGATTTTCGTTACTTTCAACTTCGTTTTCGGTCAATTTATCAGTTTCTTCGTGCCGCTGATCATCCTTATGCTGGTAACCGCAGCCATAGCAGACACAAAAAACGGAGCAGGAAAGATGCTGGTGTGGACGCTCGTGCTGGTGTATGGCTCCACGTTCCTCGCAGGACTGGTGGCGTATGGCGTGGGCGACCTGTGCTTTCCAAGGATGATTACCCCCGGCGGGATTGACACGGTAGGCGGGGGACGGCATTTCGACCCCTATTTCGAGATAGGCATTCCCCCGGTGATGGATGTAATTTCGGCCCTCGTGCTGGCGTTCATTCTGGGACTGGGCATACTGAAGCTGAAAGGCAACCAGATGCACGACCTTGCGCTGGAGCTGCGCGACATCGTGACCATGGCGCTGATGAAGAGCATCGTACCGCTGCTGCCGGTATATATCTTCGGCATCTTCCTGAACATGACGGCAGAGGGAAGCGTGGCGATGATTCTGGGAGTATTCGTGAAAGTGATTCTGGTAGTGTTCGGGCTTTCGCTGGTGTGGCTGCTTGGGCTGTACAGCGTGGCAGGACTGGTGGGAGGCAAGAACCCCATACGATCCCTCATCAAGATGCTGCCCGCCTACGTGACGGCGCTCGCCACGGCCTCGTCGGCTGCCACAATTCCCGTGACGCTGCGGCAGGCCAAGGAACTGGGAGTAGATGAAAAGGTGGCGGAATTTACCGTCCCGCTGTGCGCCAACGTACACCTTTCGGGAAGCGCCATCAAGATTGTGTCGTTCTCGGTTGCGGTGATGGTAATGCAGGGAATGAGCTACGACATGGGGACGATGGTGGCGTTCATCGGCCTTCTGGGCATCACGATGGTAGCCGCCCCGGGAGTTCCCGGAGGAGCCATCATGGCAGCGGTGAGCCTGCTGAGTTCCGTACTGGGATTCGGCGAGGAGGAGATCGCGCTGATGATCTCCATCTATATTGCAGTAGATAGTTTCGGAACCGCCTGCAACGTAACAGGCGACGGAGCCATAACGATAATCATAGACCGGATAGTGAAAAGAGGAGCCAAAGAAATAACGGAATAACGGATGAGCATTGCGAAGAAGATAACAGACTGGAGATACCGCCACTTGTCGGAGTACAACTTCGTGCTGATGATGAGTGTGGTGGTGGGACTGGCAAGCGGACTGGCCGCCGTGCTCCTGAAGACGGTGGTACATCTGGGCAACCGGCTCCTGCTCTCCCATACCCTGCCCGTATCGACGGGAGGCAACGCGCTGATGATCATCTATCCGGGCATCGGAATCGTGCTTACCGTGCTGTTCGTGAAATATGTGGTAAAAGGCTCCATCGGGCACGGCATACCGGAGGTACTGCTCTCGATTTCGCGGAAACAGGGACAGCTGCCCCCGAGGAACATGTGGTCCTCGATGGTGGCGAGCACCATCACGGTGGCATTCGGCGGAAGCGTGGGACTGGAAGCCCCTATCGCCTCTACGGGCAGCGCCATCGGCTCCAACATCGGACGCGCCATGGGCCTGCAGCCGAGATATGTGAAACTGCTTTTGGGATGCGGCGCGGCAGGCGCCATCGCCGGCATCTTCAAGGCTCCGATAGCAGGACTGCTGTTCGTGGTGGAAGTGCTGATGTTCGACTTCACGAAGACCTCCGCCATACCGCTTTTGATTTCAACCCTTACGGCGGCTACGGTGGCTTACTTCCTGATGGGGACAGACGTGCAGTTCGCCTTTGCGGTTACTTCAGGCTTTGAACTCAGCCAGATACCGTTCTATATACTCCTCGGAGTGTTCTGTGCGGGCTCTTCGATATACTTTCTGAGAATGACCGACAGCGTGGAGCGGTTCTTCAAGCATCGGAAAAACATCTGGGCCAAAGCGGGCATCGGAGCGCTGAGCCTGGGCCTGATGGTGTATCTCTTCCCTCCCCTCTTCGGAGAAGGCTACGGAGGACTGATGCAGCTGATGGAGGGCCACGGCTCGATGCTGACGGAGAACTGCGTGGTAGAGAACTGGGCAGAAAGCCCGTGGGCAGGACTGGTATTCCTGCTGGCGCTGATACTGCTGAAAGCCATAGCCACCGCGACCACCATAGGAAGCGGCGGCGTAGGAGGAACCTTCGGACCTTCGCTGGTGGTGGGCGGACTGAGCGGCTATTTCATCGCCCTGCTCTGCAACCAGCTGGGAATGCCGACCCAGAGTACGGCCAACTTCGCCCTCGTAGGTATGGCGGCCGTAATGACGGGCGTAATGCACGCGCCGCTGATGGGGACCTTCCTGATAGCCGAAATCACGGGAGGCTATGCGCTGATGATTCCCCTGCTGATTACTTCGGCTGTAACCTATCTGGTAGTGAATCCGTTTGAGAAATATTCGATATACGCCCACAAGCTGGCGCTCCACGGAGACCTGCTGACCCACGACAAGGACTCTTCCGCCTGGCAGCTCATCAATATGCGGAACCTGATAGAGACCAACTTCGTGGTGGTCCGGGAGGGAGACAAGCTGAGAGACCTGGTGGAGGCCATCAAGAGTTCCCGGAGAAACGTGTTCCCGGTGCTGAGCGCCGATGACAAATTCGTGGGAGCCATCCATCTGGACGACGTGAGGAAAATCATGTTCAGCCCCGAGAAACACGACGTGTTTCACGTGGAACAGCTGATGCACCCGATTTCGGAAGGCGACATCGTGAGAATCACGGACAGTCCGGAATCGGTGGTAGCGAAATTCGAGGTAAGCAACCGATATAACCTGATAGTGATAGACACCGACGAGACCTATCTCGGCATACTCTCGCGCGCCAACACATTCAGCGCCTACCGTAAATTCGTGAAGGAGGAAAGCGCAGAATAAGCGACCGCGCCAATAAAAAAAGAAAATAAAAAAATGAAAATGAAGATAAGGAAACAAATTCTTGCAGTGGTGGCAGCCCTGATGATACCATGGGCCGGCTGGAGCCAGATTATAGAAACCGACGATCCGCTGATGCCGGACATCAGACCCTCGAAGGACAGTCTCATGCAGCATATCAACGACCTAACCAGCGGGACTTACCGCGGCAGGCTGGCAGGCACACCTTCCTATATGGCAGCCGCACAGTATGTGGCAGACGTGCTGCAGAGCTACGGTCTGAAACCCTTCCAGGGAAGCTATATCCAGAACTTCGAGATGGACTGCAACCAGATAGAAGGCTGCACCTTCAACGTATATAACATGCGGGACAACTCGTTCAGGACGCTGGTACTCGGAAGCGATTTCGTGTGCGGCGGAAAGACGGGCGTAGCATTCACTTCCGGTCAGGCGGTATTCTGCGGATACGGCATGGACCACGAAAACTATGACGAATACCAGGGTATGGAACTCCACGACAGAATAGCCGTGGTGCTGAGCGGAGTGCCCAAGTTCCTTCCCTCCAGTATGACCCGCGACTATGCAACCCTGAGAGACAAAGCCCTGGTAGCACAGCGCCACGGAGCCAACGCGCTGGTGGTGATAAACCTGGACACCTGCTGCAAGGCCGATGAGGTGCTGGGACAGGTATGGATGGGAGAAGGTGAGTTCCAGAAGAACTTCCCCGTGATCCTCGCAACCCAGATATGCGGAAGCCAGCTTCTGGAGAACGAACCCACAGGACTGAACGAGGCGATAGCCCAGATCAACCAGAACCGCCGCCCCCACTCGTTCATCATGGACCAGAAATTTGAACTGAAAGTATATGCTGACCACAACGTGAAAGCCCCCACAGCCAATGTGGTGGCATACCTCCCTGGAGCCGAGCGCCCGGAGAACAGAGAATATGTGGTAATAGGCGCCCACCTCGACCATGTGGGAATGCAGGGCGAAAGCTGTATGTTCCCCGGAGCCGACGATAACGCCAGCGGAGTAGCCGCCGTGATGGAAGTAGCCCGGATGCTCACTATGACACGCATCCCGCCCCAGAGAAACGTAGTGTTCGTATTCTTTGCGGGAGCCGAGAACCAGCACGAAGGCTCACTCGTATTCCTCCAGAAATTCAAAAAACTCAAATATCTGGAAGCCTTCGTGAACGGGGAATGCTTAGGAGCAGGAGACAGCCTTGTGGTAAAAGGCGAGGAAATGTACCCACTCCTGTATGAGATAGCCGACAGCGCCGACCGGAAATACAACCATATCATGACCCACACCGCTCCCACCTCTCCTGACGGAGATGCAGCTCATTTTGCAGAAATCGGCATACCCTCCATCGTGGTAACCACCTCCAACGGGAAAAAGCACAACCATGTGATAGAAGACATTCCCGAATATATTGACATAGATATGGTGGCAGAAGGAACCAAACTGATGTTTGAAACCGTTTACAGGCTGAGTGACGGCATCTACAGAGGACGCTCGATCCGTAGCCGTGCATATAGATTCTAAAAAACAATACAAATCATGTTCACACTCTACAAAAAAGAACTCTCAAGCTTTTTCTCCTCCCTGATAGGATATCTCACCATTGCGGTATTCCTGATACTGACGGGACTCATGCTTTGGGTCTTCCGCTCAGGATTCAACATACTGGACTATGGATATGCAGGAATTGACGGACTCTTTATCATAGGACCGTTCCTGTACCTTTTCCTGATACCAGCCATCACCATGAGGATGTTTGCCGAAGAGAAGAAAAACGGCACGATGGAGCTGCTCCTCACCAAACCCCTCAGCGAAATGACCCTGATATGGGCGAAATTCCTGGCAGGATGTACGCTGGTGCTGATTTCCCTGCTGCCCACGCTGGTGTGCTACTTCAGCGTAGTAACGCTGGGAGATCCTGTAGGAAATATCGATACAGGTAGCGTGGTAGGCTCGTATATAGGCCTGCTGCTGCTGGGAGCCGCATTCGTCTCGATAGGCGTATTCAGTTCCTCCCTCACAAACAACCAGATTGTGGCTTTCATCATAGCCGCCGTATTAAGTGCTTTTGCATATCTGGGATTTGAATCCATCTACAATATGGGATTTCTGGGCGAGAGCGACCTCTTCGTAAAATCGCTCGGTATGAACCACCACTACAGCAGTATCAGCCGCGGTGTGATTGATACTCGCGACGTGCTGTACTTCCTGAGTGTGATGGCGCTGTTTATGATGCTCACCCGTATGGTGCTCCAGAGCCGCAAATGGCACGGATGGAGCAAGAAGAAAAACCTGAGACGCAGCCACCTGTTGGAACTGGGAGCCGGAGTACTCATCATCATCTTCGTAAACGTAATCGGGAAATATCTGTTTGCCCGCATAGACCTTACCCAAGAGAAACGCTACACCCTCGCCAAAAGTACCAAGGAAATGCTGAAAGAGGTGGATGAAACGGTACTCTTCCGCGTATATCTGGAAGGCGAGTTTCCCGCAGACTTCAAGCGCCTGCAAAGCGAGACCAAGGAGATGCTCAACCAGTTCCGCGCATACAATAAAAATATAGAATACGAATTTGTAGATCCCAACAACTTCGAAGACCAGCAGGAACGACAGGTGTTCTACCAGAAACTGGCACAGAAAGGCATCCAGCCCACCCAGATACAGGTAGAAAATGCAGGCAGCGTAACCACCCAGGTACTGATTCCCGCTGCCGATGTATTCTACAAAGGACGCGAAACCTCCATACAGCTGCTCCAGAACCAGAAATATGTGGATGAAGCCCAGCTGCTGAACAACTCCATCCAGAATCTGGAATATGTGCTGGGAAATGCCATCCGGGGACTCTCGAAAGGTATGAAACCCAAAGTGGGATTTCTGCAAGGGCACGGCGAACTGGAAGGGGGCAATATATACGAAATCCAGATGGCACTCTTCGACTTCTACCGTGAGGAGAATGTACGCCTGGACGGCAAGATCAATTCCCTAGTAACAAGAATGCAGAACCCAGACTCCACCTTCCGCTTCGTGAAGAATTTCGACGTACTGGTAATACCGAAACCCACCCAGCCGTTCACCGATCAGGACCTCTTCCTGCTGGACCAGTATGTCATGTATGGCGGAAAGATATTGTGGATGGTAGATGCCATGGATGCTGACTTGGACAGCCTCGCAGAAGCTTCACAGACCATGTCCACCCGTCTGCCGCTGGGATTGGATGAAATGTTCTTCAACTATGGCGTAAGAATCAACTCTGACCTCGTGATGGACATCAGATGCAGACCCATTCCCATGAGAGTAGGTATGGTCGGGAATAAACCCCAGATTAAATTTGTGCCATGGTACTATTTCCCTGAACTGGTGCCTATCTCAGAACACCCCATCGTAAGAAACCTCGACCTGCTCAAGACCGACTTCGTCAGCAGCATAGATTTAATCGACAACGAGGTCAGCAAGACCGTACTTTTAGCGACCTCGGATTTCAGCAGGGTAAAGAACGCCCCAGCCATCATCGACATGGACGAAGCCCGGGTAGAGCCCGAAAGAGCGCTGTTTAACCGCAGCCAACTTCCCGTTGCAGTACTGCTGGAAGGCGAGTTCAAGAGCATGTGGAGAAACCGACTCGCCCCCTCTTTTACAGAAATTGAAGCCATGGGATACAAGGAATCGGGCGAAAGTAAGATGATTGTGGTTTCGGACGGCGATATGATCAAGAACCGCTTCAACGCTCAGGAAGGAGCCACCTATCCGTTAGGCTACGATTACTATACCCAGACCATGTATGCCAACAAAGAGTTCATCCTCAATGCCATCAACTACCTTGCCGGAGATGAGGAGATGTTAGCTACCCGCTCCCGCAATATTGAACTGAGGAAACTGAATGTCATGAAAGTAAAAGAACTCAGAACCCGATACCAGCTCATCAATATACTCATACCAGTATTGGCGGTTGCCCTGGCTGGCGTGATAATACTGGTAGTACGAAAAAGAAAATATACAAAGTGAATAATAAAATAATGAAAAAGAAAAACACCATTATCATCGCCATAGTAGCGGTTGTGGGTATTGCCGCCCTTATCGTGGCAACTCTCGGAGGCAGGAAATCCACCTTCGACCAGGACTACCATATCAAAGACATAAACACTATCAGCAAAATATTCATCGCCACAAAACAGAACACCACCGTACTGCTGGAACGGAACTTCGACAAAGAAGGCGATTCCGCCTGGACTGTGGATGGGCAATATACCGCAAGCCAACCCTTGATTGACCTCCTTCTGGAAACCCTCAATACCATGAGAATCCGTCAGGAAGTAAACAAAACCGCTGTACCCAATATCATCAAACAGATATCCGCAAAAGGTATCAAATGCGAGATATACCAGAAGAAATATTTCATAGACTGGTTCAACGGTAAGATTCAGTTGTTTCCTCATGAGAAACATACAACCACATACTTTGTAGGACAGGAGACCCAGGACAATATGGGTACCTTCATGTACCGCGAAGGAGATAAAGTGCCCGTAGTAGTACATATACCTGGTTTCAGAGGTTTCATCGCCCCGAGATTTGTAGCCGATCCCCTCAAATGGCGCAGTCATAGAATTGCAAGTCTTGATGTGCATGATATTGCCCGCATAGAACTGGATATACCCTCTATGCCGGAAGAATCTTTCGCTATCTTTCAGGAAGGAGAAGGTTTTGGAATGGAACTTACCCAAAGCGGCAGCCGGGTCAGCACATTTGACACCGCAAGAGTTGCGCAGTTCCTTTCATCATTCACGAACCTGAATTTCGATGAGTTTGCTCAAGTCGTACCAAAGGCAGACCTGGATTCTTCGTTCAACAACGGTCCTCGCACCATACTGAAGATACAAGGAACCAACGGGTTCACAAAAGAACTGAAGACCTATATCAAATACAGCAACCCCGATGATCTGGAAGCTATGCCCGACCCGGAAATGTATAACGTATTCGACCTTAACCGCCTTTACGCTATCATTGATGATAAGGATACCGTATTAATTCAATATTATGTATTCGATAATATCCTGCAACCGGCAAGCTTCTTCCTCGGACAAAACAAATCATTTTTCGCAAGATGAGACCACTGATACTCATAACCAACGATGACGGAGTTCATGCACGCGGAATCAACGTGCTGGCTGATGCCGTGCGGGAATTTGGTGATGTTGTCGTGATGGCCCCAGAGAAAAACGCCTCCGGGAAAAGTCACTCCCTCTCCACAGATCACCCCTTGAGAACCTATCATCTGCTGAGCGAAGAAGGTCTGGATGTATTCTATTGCGATGGAACCCCTGTAGATTGCATAAAACTTGCATCAGAACATTTCTGCAACCGCAAAGTAGATTTAGTACTGAGCGGCATCAATCACGGAAGCAACTCCTCGATCAATATCCTCTATAGCGGCACCATGGGAGCCGTAATTGAAGCCTCGAACAACGGCTACAATGCCATTGGATTTTCTTTACTCAACCACTCCGCCAAAGCCGATTTTACCGCTTGTGTTCCATTTGTGAAGAAGATTGTAGGATATGTCCTTCAAAATGGTCTTCCCCCATACGTATCACTTAACGTAAATATACCTAAAATGCCTTTGGAAGAAATTAAAGGCATCCGCGTGTGCCGGGAGGCAAAAGCCCTCTGGAGCGACAGTTTTGAGATGAGAATTGATCCCGTAGGAAGGCCCTATTACTGGCTTACCGGAAAATTCATCTGCGACGATATGGAAGAAGAAACCGACGAATGGGCTCTGGCTAACGGATATGTTTCGGTTGTGCCTATCCACCCAGACTTTACCCGTTACCAAGCCATAGAACCACTCAAAAAAGCATTAGACTCATGAAAAAATTCTTCACACAAAACAGCATACTACCCGGCGTTCTGGCAATACTATTGTCGGAAATCGGCGTTGCTGTTGTATTGTGGAGCGGTCTGCAGATATTCGGAGAATCCGACAGAGAACATATAAGATGGTTTGTAGTGGTATTTCTGCCAGCATTTCTCGTGATGAGATATTATATGAAACAAAGAGAATATCTCACCACTACCAAAGCAGCCATAGTCACACTCTTTGTAACCTTCATAGCCTTTATGGCAATATTATTAAAGAATAATCTAATAGGATAATTATGAAATACTACATCATAGCAGGAGAAGCCTCGGGCGACCTTCATGGAAGCAATCTCATGAAAGCCATCCTTTGCAACGACCCCAACGCACAGTTCCGCTTCTGGGGTGGGGACGCTATGATGAAAATAGGTGGAACTCCTGTCAGACATATCAAAGACCTTGCCTATATGGGGTTTGTGGAGGTAATGCTTCATCTCAGAACTATCCTCGGAAATATCAGTTTCTGCAAAAAAGACATTCTGACATTTCAACCAGATGCGATTATCTATATAGACTACCCTGGATTCAACCTTAAAATAGCCAAATGGGCAAAGAAGCAGGGATTTAGAAACTACCATTATATATCGCCCCAACTCTGGGCGTGGAAGAAAGGCAGAATCTCCGCCATGAAACGCGATCTGGACAAGCTCTACTATATTCTTCCTTTCGAGCAGAAATTCTATTCCGAGAATAGTATGCCTCAGGCAGAATATGTAGGTCACCCGCTAATGGACGCAGTTACCACGGAGTTACCACGGAGTTACCACGAAGTTATCGCATTGCTACCAGGAAGCCGGAAACAGGAAATCAAGAAAATGCTCCCTATGATGGCGCAGATGGCTGAACGGCATCCCGAGCATCAGTTTGAAGTGGCTGGAATGACTCTAATAGGAAAATCTTTCTACGAGAAGATTCTCCCCTGCCCTCCAAGAAATCTGACATACGTTTTTGACAATACCTATCAACTGCTGTCCCGGGCCAAAGCAGCAATTGTATGTTCGGGAACCGCAACCCTGGAGACAGCCCTATTCAATGTGCCTCAGGTTGTATGCTACAAGGCCAATCCGATTTCTGTGGCCATTGCGAGATTCTTTGTCGGGAAACGTATCAAATATATTTCATTGGTGAACCTGATTGCCGACAAATCTGTCATCACGGAACTTATCCAGAGCGATTTCAATGACGGAAAACTGGAACGGGAATTTGAACTCATTACCGACAACGCCCAGCATATACAGAAAATCCAAGAAGGCTATGATTTTGTAAAGATACTACTAAAGGAGGAGGGAGCGTCTGACAGAGTGGCAAAATCAATCATAAACAGTCTGATACCTCCCCATAACGACCATCAAAAATAATATCATGCGCACATTTATACTCATATTATTGCTCTTATGTTCCTTCACCTCTATGGCTGATAAGGTAAAGGTGCGCATATTCTCAACCAATACCATTGAGACCATTTATATTTCGTTTGACCTCGGACAATACAATCTTTACGGGAACGATGAGCTGATTGAAGCTTTCGTGGGAGAGAATCTTTCAGTAGAGCTCAAACCCGACGGACAAAACGTTGACGTTTCCATCAACGACTACCACTATGGCGCTTACAAGACCGTAAAACTGGAAGCCACCGATACAGCCTGCATTCTCTGTCTGAACCCCATTGGATTCAAACAAAGAACTTACGAAGGCGACCTTGTGGTGTCGGTACTCAAAAGCGGATCGCTGAAACTGATAAACGAAGTGGAATTTGAGACATATCTTGCTGGCGTTGTTCAAAGCGAAATCTACGGAAACCATAGCGAAATCTTCCGAGTGCAAGCCATAATATCCCGTACCTGGGCATTGAGAAACATGAATAAACATGCTGCTGAAGGATACAATTTCTGCGATCATGTGCATTGTCAGGCATATCACAACCGTTGCATAAGACCTGATATTATGCTGGGAACCATAGCTAGTTCTGGAGAAACCATTGTGGATCAGGACGGGAACATGATAGAAACTCCATTCCACTCGAACTCGGGCGGAGAAACTGCAAATTCGGAAGACGTTTGGAGGAATGCGGTTCCTTATCTCAGGTCGGTAACTGACACGTTCAGTTATGCCATGAAACAGACTAACTGGACCAAGACCGTAAGTAAAGAAAAATGGCTTTCATACTTCGCAAAGACCCACCATCTGGATATCAATAACGATAGCATAAGAACAGAATTGCTCTCTTTTACACAACCTCATCGGAAAAGCAAGATTCTCGGAATCCCACTTACCCGCGTCAGAACTGACTTTCAACTCAAAAGTACGTTCTTTGATGTAGAATATGCTGAAAAGACAGGGAATGTAATTCTCAACGGACACGGATACGGACATGGCGTCGGACTGAGCCAGGAGGGAACCATAAGAATGGTTGGATTAGGTATTGCCTACGACAGTATCATACGGCACTATTACACAAATTCACAAGTTCATAAAGACGACAATACGTCCGTACATTATGTTGAAAACTATGTCCGCCAGATTGAACAGATCATAGAAGAAGACAAGCAATCAAAAACTCAGGTAAAATCTAAAAAAGATGATTGGCTCGGTCGCCTTTTCCGTCTGCGTGACCGGGAGGAGCGAGAGGAAGTATATGACCAATCTAAACAAGATAACGCCACAGAATGGGAATACGACTGGTAAAGAAAAAAATATAAAATCATGAAAGATATCATAAGAAAACTCACACTTAGCATTGCACTTTGTGCAGCTTTCTCTGCCTGCCAGAAAGACTCGGTAGAGACCGTCAATTTCGATGCATTTGCAGGAGCTTACAGTCTCACTACTCAAGTGATAAAAGCCTATGTAGATGGTGATCCGGCGGAGCCGACCGGATATTGGGAGGGAACCTTGACCATCACGCCATCCGAAGACCCGACCGTCGCTGATGTCATTGGAACTGTAGAAATGAACGGAACTCCTGTGGACTTATACCACACACAGGGATACCTCAACGAAGAAGGTCAGCTTATTCTCCAAGCGTCAACCTTCATTAATCCTTCCACACAAGCCGTTTATCACCTTTCCTACACGCCCATCGACCCAAATGATCCAATGGTGTTCAATACGTCACTCTCCGCCGAGATCTCGGGATACCAAATAATATACACACTTCGTAATTCCGCAACCTTATTAGATTAAACAATATGATGAATAAGAAAATTATTATCTTCGCCCTGCTGGCATTATTCTTAGGTAGTCAAACTTTCGCACAAATCGGATGGACCACAATCAATAATGCTGTAAGCATTGACAATTCCAAGAGTCACAAATTGTATTTCGTGGATTTCTACACCACCTGGTGCGGATGGTGCAAAAAGATGGACAGCGATACCTTCAAAGACCCTACTGTAGCAAAGATCATGAATAACTACTTTATTCCCATCAAATTTGACGCGGAAGGAACCACCAGTTTTTCATGGAACGGAACCCCATATACCGGAAAAGGGAAAGTAAACGGACGGGCACAAACCCATACTTTCGCAAATGCTATACTTGGCCAGAAAATGGGATTTCCATCTTTCGCCATATTTGATGCCAAGCAGAACCTCATCACAGTAATTCCTGGATATGTAAAAGCCGATGAATTTGCAAAAATCCTCTGGTACTTTGCTTCCAACGATTATACAAAATATTCCTGGCAGCAATACGATAAGATTTTCATCAGTGACATCAAACCAGCAATGGAAAAGAAATTAGCAACAAAATAACATCACTATGGGTATTTTTTCATTTCTCAAAAAAACGAAAGAACAGGAAAAAGAGACATTAAACCAAGGTCTCAACAAAACGAAAGAAAGTATCCTCGGGAAACTTTCCAAAACCATATTGGGTAGAACTACCGTGGACGAGTCTGTTCTTGATGATCTTGAGGAGACGTTAATTACAAGTGATGTAGGGGTAGAAACGACACTCAAAATCATCGAAAAGCTCCAGGCACGTATCCGCCGAGACAAATACATAAGCACCAACGAACTTAACTCCATTCTCAAAGCCGAAATCTCCACCCTACTCCAACAACACAGCCACAATTTTCCAGAGACCTTCGATGCCCCCCTGCCCCATAAGCCGTATGTAATCCTTGTGGTAGGCGTAAATGGGGTCGGCAAAACCACGACCATCGGAAAACTCGCATACCAGTACAAACTCGCTGGAAAGAAAGTCATGCTCGGCGCGGCCGATACATTCCGCGCGGCCGCAGTAGAACAGTTAATGATCTGGGCAGACCGCGTTGATGTTCCTATCGTACAACAGGGCATGAATGCCGATCCCGCAAGCGTGGCTTACGATACACTTCAATCAGCTATTTCCAAGGATATTGATGTTGTAATAATTGATACCGCCGGCCGCCTTCACAATAAAATAGGTCTTATGAACGAACTCACCAAGATTCGGAAGGTCATGCAGAAACTCATACCTGATGCACCGCACGAGGTACTGCTCGTTCTGGATGCCTCTACCGGACAGAACGCCATTGAACAGGCCCGACAGTTCACAGCCGCTACAGACGTTAATGCGCTCGCCCTTACCAAACTGGACGGGACGGCAAAAGGCGGAGTCATCATCGGCATCAGCGACCAGTTCCAGATACCCGTCCGATATATTGGTCTTGGTGAACAAATGACCGACCTACAACTCTTCAATCCCGAAGATTTCGTTGATTCCCTCTTCAACTAATCCGAACCTTCATGAAAATTAATATCATAACTTTAGGATGCGCTAAAAATACGGCTGATTCCGAACACATTGCAGGACAACTATCCGCAGCGGGACATAAGGTCGTTTTTGACAATCAAAGAAATGATGCCGATATCATCATCGTAAACACGTGTGGATTTATCGGCGATGCAAAAGAAGAGTCCATTAATGCACTTCTGGAACAGGTTGAGATTAAAAGCCATGGCCGAAAACAAAGAAAGCTCATCGCTGTCGGCTGCCTGATTGAACGATATAAGAAAGAACTCAAAAAAGAAATTCCAGAAATAGACGCTTTCTACGGAGTACATGAATGGGAAAAGATTGTGAATGACATACTCAAAGGCAGGATTCTCCCACAAATCACAGATAACAGACGAATAACAGACTTCAACACCAAGCGTCTTCACAGTACTCCCCGCCACTATGGCTATCTGAAAATTTCAGAAGGTTGCAATCGAAGATGCAGTTACTGCGCCATACCCTATATCCGAGGACGCCACATATCCCGTCCACTTGAAGCCATACTCCAAGAAGCAAAATCCATGGTACAGCAAGGCGTTCAAGAACTTATCGTCATCGCACAGGACACGACCTATTATGGAGTGGACTTGTATGGAGAACGGAAACTCGGAGAACTGCTCAGGCGGCTTGCGACTGAAAGTGGAGCAAAATGGATTCGCCTCCACTACACCTATCCAACCGATTTTCCTACAGATGCCATTGAAGCAATGAAGACTTACTCCAATATCTGTAACTATATTGACATTCCGCTCCAACATATTTCCACACATCTTCTCAAATCGATGCAACGCGGGATTGACCGGGAAGGCACAATCAATCTTATTCGCAAATTCAGAGAAGCTATGCCTGATGTAGCAATAAGAACAACTTTCATTGTAGGATATCCAGGAGAAACCCAAAAGGACTTTCAGGAATTGTGTGACTTTGTAAAAGAAACCAAATTCGACCGTATGGGCGTATTTCCCTATTCCCCGGAGGAAGGCACAGTTGCAGAAACTCTCAATGATGTCATACCCGAAGAAACCAAACTTGAACGCGTAAGCCAACTGATGGCCATTCAGGAGCAGATTTCCCTGGAAAAGAACTTACAGAAAATAGGCAAAACCTATTCCGTCATCATTGACCGCAAAGAAGGAGATTATTATATCGGAAGAACCGAATACGATTCCCCCGAAGTGGATGACGAAGTACTCATACCCACTAATGGGAAAGTTCTTCATAATGGAAAATTCTATACTATAAAGATTACGGATGCCTTGGAAAATGATCTTTATGGAGTACTTGTTGAAAAATAAAAATCGAAAGAAAATAAAAAAAATTTTGTGCATTAAAAAAATGTTTGTATCTTTGCAAACTCGTTAGGAGTGTGAAAATGAAGCAGCAAATTGACACAGAAATTCAGTTTAGCGGGTTAAAACCAGGTAGTTACGACTACCACTATACCTTAAATTCTGATTTCTTTAAGGTCTTTGAGAATGAAAATTTGAGTGATGGAGAGGTTAATTTTGAGGTAAAATTAGAAAAAAAGGAACGATTGCTGATCTTCAATTTCACATTTTCTGGCAGAGTCAGAACCATCTGCGACAGATGCTTGGGCGATTTGGAGGTCCCTGTTGAAGGAGAACAGACATTATGTGTGAAGTTCAGCGACTCCGAAGAAAGCGATGACGAAGACATTGTCATCCTACCCGAAAAAGCCTATAAAATAGACCTGGCGCAATGGATGTATGAATACGTAGTAATTGCCATGCCGATGCAATGTATCCATCCTGACGACCCAGAAGGCAACCCGACCTGCGACCCAGAGATGCTGAAATACATATCCGAGAGTGAAGAGGGCGCAGAGGAGACCCAGAACGAACTGTCCATCGATCCCCGTTGGGCAAAATTGAATGAAATAAAATAATAATTAAATAATAAGTAACTATGCCACATCCGAAACACAGATTTTCACAGACGAGAACTGCTAAGAGAAGAAGCCATGACGGTTTAGAGGCCGCTCAATTGACCACCTGCAGCAACTGCGGTGCACCAGTAATGTATCACCACGTTTGCCCAGAGTGCGGTTATTATCGCGGAAAACTCGCAATCGAAAAGAACGCTGAGTAATCCCCTATTTCTCATTCTTAGCAAGGGACAAAAGGAGCCGTCTTCAAGAGGCTCCTTTTTTGTAGTCCTATATCATGGATTAAAGGAATCCGGGGACATTGCTTCGTTATATCTCCCCGGTAAAGTCGGAACTGCGGTATCGTTTTTCTCTCCCGCAGACGGTCGGAGGAGGGAGTTACCCGGGAGATACCAGAGAGATACCACGGAGATACCTCAGAGATACCAGTCGTCAAGATTTCCCCAAAGACCACTTGCCTGTATCAGGAATTTTTGCGTACTTTGCGCACTCGGTCGTAAAGATAATGAGGCTCGGGAATATCAAAATAAATTTTGCCATTTCGCTCGGTTTTTGTATCTTTGCATAAATTTGTGGATAAAGATAGGGTATTGTAGCAGATTGACTTTCAATACAAAAAAACAAGAAAAATCATTGAAGTACACAACTCATTTTTGAGAGAAACCTTAAATATACTAAATCATCCGGCGGTTTATCTATTATGTTGGCACACAATTATCAATTATCCAAACTACTTGAAGGGATGAAATGGCATCAGCTGGTAGAATTGATTCTGGCTGCGGGAGTAATGGTGGCAATCCCTATCTCCTATCATATAACGATATGGTTATTCTATGCCTTGATGGGGTATGGAATTATCCGGCATATCGTTATACTGCGACGGGAATCTTCAGGAAAAAGTATCATTGAAGGTCCCGCAATATGGAAACAGTTCGACTTCTGGGGGAAACTGGCGCTGGGACTGACGGCTGGCTTCTGGGGTCTGTATGTGCTGAGTATGATTTGGAGTGAAAATATATCCGAGGGAACTCAACGTATAATCGTGATGCTGCCTTTGTTACTTGGGAGTGTTTATATTGCTACTGCGGGGAGCAGATTTCTCACCACAAAAAGAATACGTGCGTTAGGAAACATATTTATATGCGCTATCGTGGTACTTTTTGCCGTCAAATTGTGCATTGCGTTAGAAAAACTGATTTTTGAAGGATGTGAACTAAAAGATGTCTGGAGTACCAGATTCCATAAGCAGCCCTACACCTATATGTCAATGTATCTGGCCGCTGGGATGTGCTATGTGTTCATGGAATGGTTGAAGGGTGGATATGCACGAAGAAGGTGGTGGATGATTGTAGCCATGGTGGTGATGTGGATGTGGACGATTATTGCAAATTCCAGAGCGGGAATGCTGACGATGTATGTGCTTACGCTTGCTATGGGGGTGGTACTGGGACTTGAGACCAGCCGTGCGACCACAGCCCTCAAAGGATGGATGAAAGGTATTGTATTTGTTTCCGTGGTATGGGGAGCTTCTCTGGGAATCAACGCCAGCCTTCCGGATAACCTGCAGAGACTTACGAATACCATCGAGAACGAGGTAAAGATCGCCAATGAGAAAAAGTCTGTAACAGAAGAAAAAGACACCACGGAAAAGCCGAAAGAGGATGCGCGGAAGAGCTTATTCAAATGCGGATGGGCGGTCGTACAGAGGGGGCCATGGTACGGGTACGGCGTGGGAGATGCAGAAGACGCTCTGGTGGTTGAGTTTGAAGACTACGGTTATACGAGTGGAGTAAAGGAGCGACAGAATGCGCACGACCAGTATATGGATGCACTACTGACTGGTGGGTGGTTCTACCTAATAGTACTGGTACTTATGCTGGGTATGGTGGCTATCGCCTGCATGAAAAACGGAATCACGGCGGGATGGCTTTACATGGGAGTGATGGCTCTGAACTTGTGTTTTGAATCAATGCTGTACAGAGAGGTGGGGATGATTCCCTTTATGGTTTTTACAGGTGGATTACTGGTATTGTGCAGACGAGACATGAAGAAGCCGGAAATACCGTTCTCCAGGCTGACGGCTGTAGAGGAAAAGAGTGTAGGTATTGGGAGTTAGTGAGTGATCTCCCTCCAATCTGGATGTGTAGCTTTCCTCGGATGCACCACCTGCGGGAATAAACAGAAGTTGGTAAGCATAATATCCCTGCTTAAGGTAGAGATGAAGAATATAGGACTTTAGCTTAGGATTCCAATCCATACGGGAACTCTCGCCTAACGTCCAGCCTGTGAGTTGTCCAAACACATGGACCGAACCGTCAAGGTAAGGATACTGAGCAGGAAGCGTTAAAGTTACATGAACATAATCAGCTTCTGTTTCGGGATGATTTCTGTCCCAAACATTCACTTTCATCCCCCCATTCAGACTGGGCTGGAGAATAAAACTTTTGTGAGATTGAATTTCTTCTGGTTTGATGATTGCGATAAGTTCTCCTCCGAATGATGATATATGCTGAACATTATACATGGGGGTATTCATATTGCTGATGTCGAAATATCGGAAACAGTTACCCCCAGGAAAATGATTCTCATCATGGAAACGATATACAAGCCTTCCTGCATCATAACCACTAAAAGGAAGTGTACGCATAAGGTCGGGTCTCTGGTTCTGAATGATTCTTGCCGTGAGATAGGTTGGATTGAGGAAATGTGCGTTTGCCGGCTCAGATGTAGATACAACCACGGAAACATGTTGATTCTGATTGATGTTTGAAGGACTGCGTTCTATATCAATACTGGAAGTGAGAATATCTTCTGTGACATAAAAACGACGGGTAAGTACAAGACTGTCATCCCCACCGCTATCCGACTGGCAGTAGAGATAGAGTGCATAATTTCCAGAAGCGAGAAAAGTAGAATATGGAGCGGGTATCGTCTGGGTATAATGTATGTAGGGCTGGAGTGTGGTAAAAGAGAACTCATGAGTGGACACAGAAGCCGTATTGAAACCGTTGATAAACTCGTAGGGTTCAAGGTCGTCAGGGTTAAAATTTTGGTCGCAATGAACGAATTTATAGTAGAAATTATGGGGTTGTTCTGCCAATTCATCGAAAGAAAGTTGCAAAACATCCCCTTTTTGCAGGGTTATAACGGGCTGACTCAATGGATTTGAAGCTGGTGCAAAGAGTACTGTTTTAATCAATGGAGAATACACGGTATCAACTACTTGAGATGCAGAAGGAGTTACTCTCAACAATGCGAATAATAAAAAAATAATAAATGTTGGTTTCATGTTGCAAAATTACGGATTTTTTTTCGTATTTTTGCAAATTATTTTTGAACGTTTTCGGTAAGCCGAGAGAAAAGACTGCTTGCAGGCTCTTCCGAGGCGCAGAAAACGACTCTTGAAAAGAAATTATTTTTAGATGATGAATAAAGTATATATCGAGACTTACGGATGTCAGATGAATTTTGCCGATACTGAGATTGTAGAATCCATCTTATTAAAAAATGAATACGAAGTTGTGAACGAAGTAGAACAGGCAGACTTCATACTGATAAACACATGCGCCATACGCGACAATGCAGAACAGCGTATCCGCAAACGCGTACGAGAACTCAGAGCACTCCAAAACCGGCGAATGCTGAAGATAGGTGTGTTAGGTTGCATGGCAGAACGTCTGAAAACACAATTATTAGAGGAAGAGGACAATGTTAGTTTTGTAGTGGGGCCAGATGCATACCGCAAAATTGTGGATATTCTTAAAGACGTGGAGCAAGGGGCCAAGATAGCAGAGACTGAACTTAGCGAAACCGAGACCTACGCCGATATAGAACCGGTACGACTGAATGGTAACGGAATTTCCGCCTATATATCCATCATGCGAGGATGCCAGAACTTCTGTGCCTACTGCGTAGTACCCTATACCCGTGGGCACGAACGAAGCCGAGACCCTCAAACCATTGTGGAAGAGGCTCGTATTCTGTTTGAGCGGGGATATAAAGAGGTAACTCTTCTGGGGCAAAATGTAAATTCCTATAGATGGAAGAACGCAAGCTCAGCGGTCGGGTTTGCAGAGCTCATGGAAAAAGTAGCCTTAATAAGTCCTAAGTTAAGAGTCAGGTTCGCCACCTCACACCCTAAAGACTTAAGCGATGAACTGCTCAAAGTGATGGCAAAATACGACAACATCTGCAAGTGCATCCACTTACCTGTACAAAGTGGTAGCGACCGTATGCTGAAACTGATGAACCGCCACTATACCGCAGAATGGTACCTCAACCGCATAGCCGCCATCAAACAGTATCTGCCCGACTGCTCCATCACTACGGACGTTATAGCTGGATTCTGCACAGAAACTGAAGAGGACCACCAGGCCACCCTTGAAATGTTCAGGAAAGTTCATTACGACTATGCCTATATGTTCAAATTTTCCTTGCGTCCCAACACATACGCCGCGAAATACCTCCACGATGACATACCTGAAGATGTAAAGACCCGACGACTGGAAGAAATTATCGCACTCCAAGGAGAGATAGCCCTGGAAAACAACCGAATGGAAATCGGAAAAGAATTTGAAATTCTTGTAGAAGGTACTTCCCACCGGTCCAAAGAGCAACTGTTCGGAAGAAACAGCCAAAACAAAGTCATCGTATTCAATCGTGGAAACGCCACAATTGGAGAATATGCAAAGGTCAAAGTTACAGACTGTACCTCAGCCACACTGATAGGAGAATTAGTATAGTCCACACTAAGATAATTAATCACTATGAAAGCAAATAAAATCGAGAGCTTCTGGACACAGCATCCTTTGGTGCGCACACTCGCGTATATGATTGGCATCTCTCTTGCCATACTGATCGTAGTGTTCATCGGAATAAAAATCTATGCGCGCCAGGGCGATGAAGTAGAGTTGCCAGATATGGAAGGGCGTTTACTGGACGAAATAATGGAGGAAGATAATCTTGAACTCCGCTTTGTCATACTTGATTCTGTATATAAAGCAGGCACTCCGGGGGGTATCATCATTTATCAGGACCCAAAAGGAGGAAGCATGATCAAGACCGGACGCAAAGTCTATGTTACCCTGAGTTCGTACAAGATGGATGACTGTGAAGTTCCTGAAATAACCGATCTGGCACTCAAGCCCGCCATGTCGCGTTTGAGAAATGCCGGACTTGAACCGGGAGTTCTTACCTTTACTGAAAGCGAATTTGCCACAGTACTTGAAGCCTATCACAACGGTAACAAGGTGTTTACAGGACAAAAACTGCCTCATGGAAGCAAGATAGACCTGGTTGTCGGGACAGGAGATAATACCAAACTCGCCTCCATACCATTCCTGCTCGGTGAGACACTGGAAAAAGCCTCAAGAACCCTTTTGGGTGCCTCTCTCAATGTAGGAAACGTACACTACGACAGCAATGTAAAGAACAAGGAGAAGGCCGTAATATACCAGCAGGAACCAGAATACACAGGCTTGTCGGACTATAGCTTAGGTACCTCTGTAGAACTGTGGCTGAAAGAAATGACTACAGAAGAAATCACACAGATGAAACGGGAGTTCCGTGTGGATTCCTCTAAAATCAAAGACAACGATTTGAACAACGTAATCGTTGACCTCATCAACGAAGAAGACGAAGGATGGAGCGTAGAATGGTAAAGCACGCATTCATATCTGGAATATGCTTGATAGTGTTAGCTATGAGCAGCCTGCAGGGGTACGCCCAGGAGCAGCTTACCCCGCCTCGCCACCATACCTCTACCCCTGCAAAAAACACGACAGTCCTCACACTCCCTTTTTTCGAGGATTTCTCACAAAGCTATAACACCCATATACTCAATCCTGAATTATGGCAAGGTAACAGTGTGTTCGTGAATGCCGATTATGCTGACTATTCGCCTTCCATAGGGATGGCGACACTGGATGCTTTCGACGAAAACGGAAACCTGCGTGGCTCATCAGGCGATTTCTTCGGGGGAGACACGCTCTGTTCCCGTCCTATCCGCCTTGACTCCATATTTTCGCCCCAAGCCCGCCGCCTGACTGTCGAAGATTCCGTGGCCTTAAGTTTCTACTTTGCCCCGGGGGGCGGTATGGGACCTGCCTGGTCAAGATGTGGTGATGCTCCCGAAGAAGGAGACTCTCTGGTACTTGAATTTTACAATCCCGTAATGGCGCGATGGGAGCTGGTCTGGAGTACCCCTGGGTTCAGCCTCCAGAACCTTCAGGACAGTCTGGGTATTCCCTGGCAATGGGTATTCCTCATGATTGAAAGTCAGGACTACCTCCATGACGGGTTTCAGTTCCGGTTCCGAAACAGATGTTCGCTTGACAATATGACCAATCCTTCCCTTGTCTCGAACAGCGACCAGTGGAACATCGACTATATTGAACTCAACTGTAACCGCAGCTGTATGGATTCCACCACACGAGACGTGGCTTTCATCGAAAAAAGCCAGTCGTTCCTGAAACGCTATTCCGCCATGCCTGCACGACAATACCGTACATCCGACATGGCCGACAGCGTCGTGCTCCGCATTATCAACCACTATGAGGAAACGCTTTCCACAAGCTACACCTACAGCGCGTATGATGCTGAAGGAACACTCCTCAACGACAACACTGCCGGACATGAGAACGTTCCTTCATGGCACACCGACAGCACCTTCCAGACCACCAGCCGTTATCTGGCCGCTACCGTTAATTTCAGTTTTCCCGAGACAGATACCCCCTCAACCTACAGGATAGAGCATATCATAAAGGAAGGCGTTTCGGGGGACCTGCACCCGGCTAATGATACCGTGATATATCTCCAGTCCCTGCAAAACTATTTCGCCTACGATGACGGAAGCGCAGAAAACGGATATGGGGTAACTGCAGACAACGGCCAGATCAGGATTGCCGTCCAGTTCCACCTCGCCACACAGGACACACTCACGGCAATTGATCTCTATTTCAACAGAGTTTCCAACCATGCCAATGAAAGTGCTCCATTCTACCTCTGTATCTGGGAAAACGATAACGGGAAGCCCGGCAACCTGCTCTATAAGGACACCCAGCGCCGTTTTCCGCAGTTCCAGGGGCTGAACACCTACACCCGCTATGTGCTGGAATCTGCTGTACCCACCCAAGGCGACATCTTCGTAGGACTGCAGCAGGCCTCCCTCACCTATATAAATCTCGGGTTCGACCGCAGCCGTGACGCCTCCCGCTACACCTGCTACCAGGCTGGGGGACCATGGCAGCAGAGCCTGCTTTCCGGCTCCCTTATGATCCGTCCCTGCTTCGGACATGCTGCCGCCTCGGCAATCGCCTCTCCCGCTGTCCTGCCCGTCAGGATATACCCCAACCCCGCTTCCAGCTGGATTATTTTCCAATCCGACACTCCCCGCTTCAACATCTACACCGCTGCTGGAGTATTCCTGTTTCAATGTTCCTCCAACCAGCCCGTCAATATCCAGCATCTGCCCCAAGGCACATACCTCGCATCTCCTGTATCATCCCCCAGACACACCACACCATTCACAATCCAGAAATGACAACAGAAAACACCATCGAAGAGACCATCGAAGAATCCCCGCTCTATGAACACCACCATATCGTAGTCGATCGTGGACAGGAGGCCATGCGCCTCGACAGATTCCTGCAGCTTCGCCTCGAAAACATTTCCCGCACGAAGATCCAGGCTGCCACCAAGGCCGACTGCATACTCGTGAACGGGAAAGCAGCCAAGGCAAACTACAAAGTCAAGCCTCTTGACCAGATTTCCATACTCCTGCCCGAACCTCCGCACGAATTCGAGCTCATCCCCGAAAACATCCCCTTCCACATTGTCTATGAAGATGAGGACCTGATGGTGATAGACAAGCAGCCCGGCCTCGTTGTCCACCCCGGGCACGGAAACTACACGGGCACGCTTCTCAACGCGCTCGTGTATTATTTCCAGGGCAAGACGGGAAAGGACGGGAACCCCATCACCCCCTATCTCGTACACCGCATCGACAAAGATACCTCTGGACTCCTGCTCATAGCCAAAAACGAGGAATCTCAGGTACAATTAGCAAAACAGTTTTTCCAGCACACGATCGAACGCAAATACAACGCACTCGTTTGGGGCGATTTCAAGGAGGATTCCGGAACCGTTACGGGCAACCTCGCCCGCTCGCTCAAGGACCGCCGCATCATGGCCGTTTACGAAGACCCTGACAGGGGCAAGCACGCCGTAACTCACTACCGCGTGCTGGAACGGTTCGGATATGTCACGCTCATAGAATGCGTACTCGAAACCGGCCGTACCCACCAGATTCGTGCCCACATGAAACATATCGGGCATCCCCTCTTCAACGATGAAGCCTACGGGGGAAACCTCATACTCAAAGGCACTACTTTCAGCAAATACCGTCAGTTCATCGAGAACCAGTTCTCCCTCCTGCCCCGTCAGGCGCTCCATGCGCTCATACTCGGGTTTGAACATCCCACCACCCACCAGCACCTCCATTTCGAGTCCCCGCTCCCCGACGACCTCACCGCCGTTCTCACCCGATGGCGCCTCTATACTGCCCGCCAGACGGACAGCCTTATCCCTTGAGTACCTTTATCACATTCCCGGCCTCTGATCCTGTAATCAGCACCGGCTGCGTGCATGGTTCGTAGGTATAGGGCACATAACGGCTCATCTGAATCACGGCCGCACTCCCATCTTTGCTCATCAGCACATCCAGACGGCAGTTGCTGCTGCCTGCGATATGCCAGTCAGCCGCCTTCCCGAAATCACGACGGTCGATACAGTTCCGGCACAGTTCCGCATCCTCAGGCGCAACATACACCTGCTTCCGCTTCATCGCGCTTCCTGTAGCCTTATAGGTGTAGCGGGTCCCGAAAAACTTTTTCCGGGACTCAATCTGGTCATTCTCTATAATAAATTCATCTATATTTTTAATTATATCTTCCATAAAGCCTAAAAATTTAATGATTATGCAATAATATCCGTAATGGGAATTTCATACTTGCCCCGGACCTCTTTCAGTTGGGAATACCGCACCGTTTCTTCCACATCGCTGTAGCGCACCAGCACTATCTGCGGGGCAGAAGTGCGTCTGATGCCGGACAGCGCCTGCTCGTCGCCCGACATCAGCGCCTGCATCAGCGCCTCTTTTGAAGCGTCAGCATAGTAATAATACTCGCGGGTCAGGAGTTTCCTTGAAGGCTTATGAAATGGGGCACGGCTGTCGCCTGTCAGCACATACAGAATCCAGACCACCAGAGCGAAACCGCCCAGACCGGCAAGGCCTACAGCCCACGAAGCGTCCGGATTTTTCATTAACCCGAGCACGCCTATAACCCCGAAGGCCATACAGATGAATGCCCAATATTGGGGACGCAGCGTTTTTCTGATTTCCGAAAGATGATATATCTCTTTATCTATATTTTTGTATTCCATATATTATAAACTGTCTGATTGAATGTTAGGGACTTTTAGCACACGGGAAGATTCCTATAATTGCCCGAGATGCAAAAGACCGGTAAACGATACATATACCGCGGCAGAAATCCCTGCCGGCAGTACAGAAACAAAAATCGTGCGCCCCTTTCGGGCACACACAGAAAAAGAGATCTCAGAGCCTCAGCCGCTCAATAAAGAACACAAAGAAATCTGCCGCACGGCCCGGATTTCCCCAAGCCATGCACACGGGCATTCCCCTCCGGCAGACAGCCCATATACCGCCATTCAGGGATTTTATCATATCCCTGCCCTGACGCCCCGGGGTCTGCCCGTTTCCGTGAGTTCTGCCGCCCGCCTGACTGCTGCCGGAAGGGGCAGTGATGGTGGTTTCTATACCCACCGGGAGCGCCTCCCTTCCCAGCGCCTCCCACTGAGGCCGTTCCGGGCCGTCCGGCAGAACCTTTATGCAGTATTGGAAAAAAACCTTGCCCGGACCCGTATCCGCCACGGCAGCATCCGGGGAACCGTGTCCCGCAACTGCCGTAAGCAGCAATAGCCATATAGCAGACAGCTTTCTCATTTATCCTCTCCTCAGTTCTTTTCCGTCACCTCCTTGAGCGCGTGTTTCTTCTTGCTGTGGGCCGTCCAGAGCCCATACACCTCGCTCACGTTCCCCGCCGTAGTAAAGGCGCTGATACCGTTATCCGCCATGAAAGCCATAAGGTCGCTGAACTCGTTCTGCGTGAGCAGACTCTGAATCTCCACATTCTTCTGGTTGCTGTAGCCGCCCGTAACCTCATAGAGCGAACAGCCGCGGTCGAGGTCGTTCAGAATGAACTGACGGATACGCTCATAGTCCTTGCTGATGATACACACGCGCTTGCGCTTGTTGAGGCTGGCGGTGAAATAATCCACCACCAGACCGTTGATCCAGGTACCGATAAGACCGATAACCACCATACGGAACGGATTGATGGCGAAAGCGGTACAGCAGATACAGGCCCCCGCCACGCTCACCGAAGCACCGATGTCGAAATGAAGATATTTGTTCACGATCTTGGCCAGAATATCCAAGCCCCCCGTAGAGGCGTTGATACGGAACAGCACCGCCTGGCTCGCGCTCAGCACCAGCACAAAGCAGCAGAGGTCCAGCCACGGATCCCCCATCACCGAAGGACTCCCCGTAATCAGGTTCCCGTTCGCCAGACGCTGCCACGGAAGCACGGCATCCCAGAAATCGGTCAGCGGACCCAGTATCAGAGCCGTATAGACCGTCTTCAGGCCGAACTCCTTGCCGATAAGGAAATAGGCAAGCACCAGCAGCACGGCATTGATGCAGAAAATCACCACCGAAAGTTTCAGGAAAGGGAAAAGATTGCATATCACAATCGAAAGACCCGAGATAGTACCGATAATCAGTTTGCTTGGCACCAGAAAATAATAGACCGCAGCCGCAGCAATCATCATACCGATAGTCATAATAAGGAGTTCTTTCCAGAATTTAGAGGTTTTCAGCACCCTCAAGGCATCATTAAAATTACTCATTACAGACAGATACTTAAAGAGTTATAAGTTAAATTCAATATATGTTCCGAAATGCAAAGATACAACTAATTTCCAAACCGACAAAAAAAAATCAATAAAATATTATCTATCCATTAGCAGAAACCAACCGGCGTTACACCTAAAAACAATTTCCAGAAGCGCGGGTCCGCCCACCTACGCGCGGCCGCTCCGCTGCTTCGGCTGACGGACATAGCCCGGGACAACCGCAATAAATCTTTCCTCTGTGGGAGAGTTCTCTCACTTTTCTCCGTGGTAACTCCCTCTTATCTTCTTTTTATCTCCAGTTTATCTTTTTTTTATCTCTTATTCTAAAGAAAGGAGATAAAGTGGAGATAAAAAGAAGATAAAAAAAAGATAGAAGGGAGTTACCACGAAGAAAGCCCACGGAAAAGCCGGGGCTGCCGG
>JAZUFZ010000046.1:0-30537 GCA_045640985.1 Bacteroidales bacterium | reverse complement strand
GACCTACGTGATGCCGAATCCGGCATCGGGTCAGGTGACCATAGCCTCCTCATTTGGTCTCCGGAGCGTGGACATCTATTCCATGACTGGTACACTCGTGATGCGTCAGGACCTCTCGGGCTACGCCCAGCAGATGGATATCTCCGCCCTCCCAAGCGGCACTTACCTCCTCGTCATCTCCACCCCCGCCGGCCCGGTAACCAAGAAACTGCTGGTACAATAAAAAGATATTATCAATCCTTTGGCGGAATTAGCCGATCATCTCTCTGACATAGCCAAGAAGCAGGCCAGAGAGATGAATGATATAAAGGAATGGGGTTATTCTACTACGATTTCAAAAAGGGTTCCTGAAATATCGGTGGCGCTATAGGGAATGGCTCCCTGGGAAAAGAGGATCGGCGGCCACCACTCCGAATAATGATATTCCTGTGTCATGACGCAGAGCATCTGATTGTTCGGGATCGAGGTCTGGCGGTCCGACATATACCCTACCTCCTTCATGTGGAGCGGATCGGGTCCCAGCCGCCAGATGATTTCATTGGGATGCCATTCGATTTCATAGTAATAATAGGGAGATTCAAAAATGCTGTTCGGTATGGGTGATTTGATGGTGAGTGCCTTATAATTCGGATACCAGCGCATGGCTTCATACCTGGAATGGTTGTGTCTGATAGTGGAAATTCCCGAAGCGAAATGTTCCGGATCAGGACATGCCAGATCCCAATTCGTGCAGGCATATACAATTTCTTCCGGTTTTGGAACCCGTTTCCTGCCGTTGTAGTCTTCCGGCCATGCGGGTGAAGTCTTGACCATCTCGATGTCGATTTCGGAATAGAAGTTATCTTTCAGGCGCTGGGGGTCGGAGGACTCGTCATTCTTGTCGATATAGCCGCCACGGTATGAGGGGCGGCGATAGTTCCAGGGGTTTTCGTCCTGATAGATGAGCCAGAAGGCGTATGTCAGACCATTCCATATATTATGAGCATTCAGCATGGGAGGAAATTTCATTTTCCCGCGGAAACGGCCGTAGGTCAAACCTATCCGGCTTTTGATGCCCGTAGATTCCTTGCGCAAGTGGTCAGGAGTGGAAGCGGGATTCAGAATGATGAGGGTAGAATCGCTTCTGTAAGCCGTAAGCCCGGGAGTATGGGATATGGTGGGGTAACCGTTCCGCAGTTGGTCCTGATGCTCCTCCGCGTAGGTGAGATACTGCCGGTACTGTGCCTCCGTGATTTTATCCAAGGTATCTATAAACGGGACATTCCGCAGCGTGTATTGCCGGCTTATGGCGGGGAAAAACTGCTGGAAATGGGCATGACGGAACAGGGAATCGGAAGCAAGATTCCTTTGACTGACCAGCGAAAGATCACAATCTTCGGAACGGATGCCTAACATATCAATGAACAGGCCCTGGCTGGGTTTGAGAACCACCCGGGTCTTGAGAATCCTGTTTCCGGGGATAAGAGACAGGTGAGCGCGGGTATGACGGAAATAGGAGTAGGGATTTTCAAACTGGCCGTCGGGAGACTTTTCCCCGATATACTGGATATGGTGGGGAATATCGGAGAGTGCCGCAGCGTCGCATATTACAAGGAGGAAAGAGTAGGCACCCACGCGAGGATTGCGTTTCCAACGATGATTCCCGGTCTGCGTCCGGTTCAGACGATGGGCTATCACCCATTGGGCGTCAAGATGCAGTTGCTGGGAGACCGGTATGTCGGCTGTCTCCGCTTTCTGTTTTATTGAGGAGTACCATGCCGGGTCAGAGGATATCATCTTTTCCACAGCAGCAATATCTTCTGGAGAGGTATTATGCACAGGGGCGCCGTAATAGATTTTCTCATCGCGGGGGTTGCCCACGATCCGGAAACTGTCGCAGATATGTCCTGAGCGCGGCACGGGCTTGAACCCTATGGAGACATCTTCCCAGCTTCCATAGAAATTCTCGTATGCCAAGGAGTCGGTTTCGGGGAATTTATAGGTGTCGTTCTGATAGTATATCTTATAGTACAACTGTCGGGAAGAATGGGTGTCGTACTCGAACAGGAACGCCCCGCTGGGGGTTTGGGATGCGGTCGGCATCACGAGACCGTTCCAGATATCGGCGTCAGTATCGAAATCCAGATATACGGTATCCTGAGCGGGAAAATTTGTCATAGGGTCGAACGTAGCATGGCTGCGATGGCAGGAAGCGAGTGTCAGGATGACTATCAAAGGCAAAAGTAATTTCATGGCTTACGGAGTTTTGAA
The DNA here is from genome assembly GCA_045640985.1 of Bacteroidales bacterium. Classification (GTDB taxonomy): domain Bacteria; phylum Bacteroidota; class Bacteroidia; order Bacteroidales; family P3; genus Colimorpha. The sequence continues at coordinate 28,287 of JAZUFZ010000046.1, read as the reverse complement.
TTGCGGGATTCCGGCAGGGTTACCCCCCGCAGTTCGGGGAGGTACTCTTCGGGGTTCTGATACAGCAGATATTTGGCATCCTCCAACATAACAGAATCCAACGGAAGATTCTTTTCGGAAGACTTCTGATGCAGGGATTCCATCCACTGTGGGGTATTTCTCATGGAGTTCATTATGGCATCAAGGGTACTGTCGATCTGCTGCGGATTGTAACAAAGGTTCAGCAGTGCATCCGTAATGAATCCGTTTCCGAGGTCATAGAGCTGTGCCGTGCAATAATTCAGCATGACAAAACGGCTTTGAAGCAGTTCATCCACCAGATTGCAGTTGCGGGCTGAAGACTGGTAATTTCCCGGACCATAGACCGTGCTGTAGTAGTACCAGTAACGCCAATCCACGATTTCGTCAAGCGGGTAATTATATATGATATTCCAGAAGAATGAATCCCCTATGACCATCATCCGCGGGGCAGGTCTGACCTGAACCATATCGACAGGGAGATACATATCGGGCGGGGAAGGTAGCGGAAATACGAGATTCAGCAGTTTTTCGAGGTCGTGATCGGGATGGCGCGACTTGTCGTACCAGGGCGTTCCGAGACGGAAATCGGACATATCCGTGCCGGCCAGCTGTTCCATATATCGGACTATGGAATCAAAGGCGTAGGTTGCGGCGATATTGGACCAGTGGGTCCCGGTCTGAGGCATGACCTGATAGGGGACGCTGTCCTTTATGCGACGCAGCCAGGCGGCCATATCAAGATGTCGGACTCCGTATTTCCCGAAAAGGGAAAGATAACTTTCGTATGCCGTGGGGCCCTTGGGACGGGTCATTGTATCGCGGGAAGGCAGATATTCGGGATAGATAAATTCCTTTCCCGGCGGGACTACGACAAAAAGATATACCCCCTGCGATTCCAGTATCTGCTGAACCTTGGCGAGCCGGGAGGCTTCTCTGTCGAAGTTCTGCAAGAGTTCCTCTGCATTCTGTGTATATTTGTACATCCGGCTTTCGTAATACTCTTCGACGAAATAACGCTCGTAAAGGTATCTGCCGTTACGGCTGCGGGGATTTTTCTTCCCGACCATGACGCTTTCGACGGTGCTGCGCCTGTAGAAGGTCCATTGATATTGATTATAGATTCGTATCGCCCACTCCCGGAAGCCGAAATGCCGGCTGGTATGTCTCTCTGCAGCTGTCTGCCAGTCTCCGCTGCAGCATCCGGAAAGGGAAAACGAGGGTCTTTCCGCTATCTCTTCCACTCCCTGCAACGGCTTTAGGGGCAGAAAACGGGTAACCTGCTGGAGCGGATACAGGAGGAGAGACACCAGCGTAATTATACAGAATATCTTATGTCCGCGCATCATCATCAGAACCTGAAATAAATAAATGGTGAGAAACTGACGGCTCCCAAGGCCCCCACACAAAACATCAGCAGAAACATTGACAGGGGCCAGAGGAGGAAATTTTCCTTGAGGGTCCAGTCGTGATAATATAACTTTCTTTCGAGTCCCCTGCCCCAGGCGGTGAGACCGATATAAGAGAAGAGGAGTGCAAGACAAAGTATCAGCAACGCTTCACTTCCTATATCCGGAGATGAGAAACGGAAAGAGAACAGCGTGCCGATAAACTGCATGGCCTCACCCAGATCTTCAATCCTGAAAAACACCCAGCCGACGATGACGACCAGCGAGGTAAAAAGGACGCTGGGGATTTTGCCGATTTTTTCATAAACCCGTCTGAGCCCCAACCGTTCTGCAACGAGCCAGAACCCATGCCAGGCGCCCCACACTACAAAATTCCACCCTGCGCCATGCCACAGTCCCGAAAGCAGAAATACCGTCCAGAGATTGCAATAGGTGCGTGCGGGACTTTTCCGGTTCCCTCCCAAGGGGATATACAGATAGTGCTTCATGAAGGTTCCCAGCGTGATATGCCACCGATGCCAGAACTCCCCTACGCTGGCGGAATTGTAGGGACTGTTGAAATTCTCGGGGAAGTCGAATCCGAAGATCTTCCCTAACCCTATCGCCATATCGCTATAACCGGAGAAGTCGAAATACAGCTGCATGGTATAAGACAGTATTGCCAGCCATGCCATGCCGCAATCCAGAGCGCCGATACCGTTCAGCAGCACGGTATCCACCCATCGGCCGAGAACATCGGCTATCAGCACCTTTTTGCACAATCCTATGACAAACCTGTACCACCCTTGCAGGATTTTTCCCCAATGGGTCTCCCGCCGGTCTATCTGGGAGGCAATGTCGCCATATCTCACGATAGGTCCGGCGATCAGTTGCGGAAACATCATGATATACAGCAGGAAACCGGTAAGATGTTCCATGGGCTTTACGGTCTCCCTGTAAACGTCAATTATATAGGTGATGATCTGGAATGTAAAGAAGGAGATTCCTATGGGCAGGACCACGCGGGTCCATTTCATGGGGGAACTTCCGGCTATGGTAAGCAGCGAATTGAGGTTATCAATAAAGAAATTGGCGTATTTGAAGTAGAGCAGGAGCGTCAGGGGAATGGTCAGGGCTGTTGCGCACAACAGCTTTTTCGCTGTGGGATTTGCGGTGCGGTGCATCCTCCGGACAAGATAGTAGGCTGCCGTAGTGGCGAGAAGCAGCAGGAGAACAAACCTGGGGGCTCCCCAGGCATAGAATACTATTGAAATCAGAAGGAGTGTGAGGTTCTTTGCCCGGGGCGGGACAAGGAAATAGAGCAGCACGCTCACGGGCAGGAACAGTAGCAGGAAAATATGTGTGCTGAATACCATGACGGATGCGTTGTTGTGGATTTCCTTTATGGGGGTGGGATTTTTCTGCAGCTACTCTTTGGGGAGGTTCAGAGTGGCGAACTTGCGCTGTCGCTGCTGCCAGCGTTCCCGCGCATACTGCTGCATGTCGCTCACCTCATCGTTTTCGTCTATGATCTCCAGCCCGAAGATGGTCTCTATGATGTCTTCCATGGTGATGATTCCCTGGAATGCGCCGTATTCATCGATGATGAGTCCAATCTGGACTTTGCGTTTCAGAAGCTGCTCCCAGATATCGCTGATAGACATCTCTTCGTTGAAGTAGGGTATCTCTCTCCTCAGTTCTCCCAGCGTCATGTTGAATTTGTCCTCGGTGAGATATTCCAGTGCGTCGCTCCTGAGAATATACCCCGTGATGAACTCGGGATCGTCGGAATAGACAGGTATCCTTGAAAAATGGGAACATTCCTCCTCCTGATAAAAATCCCTGAGGGTCATACTTTCAGATGCCACGGCTGCGACCACCCGTGGGGTCATCACATCAAAGGCTTTTACGTTGTCGAGTTTTATGACGTTCTGGATAATCTTGTTTTCGTCCTCATCTATCACCCCTTCGTCCTCACCGACATCAGCCAGGGCTGCCACCTCTTCGCGGCTTACGGCGGCCTCCTGATCCCGGCGGGTGATGAGCCGTGTGAGCAGCTGAATCAGCAGCACCAGCGGATACATCAGGAATATCAGTACCCTTATGGTATTGGTGGCGAAGGGCATAAGTGCGCGCCAGTAGGTGGTCCCGATGGTTTTGGGGATGATCTCCGAGAATACAAGTATGAGGATTGTGGTGACAGCCGATACAAGACCGAACCACTGGCTTCCGAAGACCTGTGTGGCCTGGCTTCCTACTCCGGCCGCTCCTATGGTGTTTGCGATGGTGTTGAGGGAGAGTATGGCTGCTATGGGTTTGGCGTTATCGGATTTGTAGTTCCTGAAGCGGGTGGCTGTAGAATTCTTTTTCCCCGACTGCCGGTCTTCCTCCTCCTTCATGGTGATATAAGACAGGGGGGTGCTCATAAGTACGGACTCCAATATCGAACAGAGGAACGATATGAGCATTGCGCCTGCGAGGAATATCAATAATAAGAGCATACCTTAACTTATTTTTTCAGGAGCGATCCGAGGAGGCCGCGTCCGAGTTTGAATACTCCGTTTACGAGTTCGCGCTTGGCTTTCTGTCCTGCCATCTTTTCGAGGCTTCCGAGGATGGACTGGTCTTTCTCCCGCTTACGCTGACGCTCTGCCTGCAGCCGTTCGCGCTCTTCGGCCTTACGCTGGCGTTCTTCCTCTTTCTGCTGTTTTTCCTCTTCCTTTCTGCGTTGCAGTTCCTCTTTCTCCCGCATCTGGCTTTCGAGACGGCCGGTGAGAATTTCGTAGGCAGACTCGCGGTCTGACATCTTATCGTATCGGCCATATACCAGAGAACCCTGCATAACCCGCTGGCGTTCCTCAACGGGAAGGGCGCCTGCCTGTCCTTCGGGCGGAAGTATCCTGGTCCGTTCCACCATGGAGGGAGTTCCCTGCGGGTCCAGGAAAGATACCAGAGCTTCTCCCACACCCAGTTCCGTGATGACGGTGCGGGTATCGAAGGCGGGATTCTGACGGAAAGTTTCTGCTGCGGTGTTCACGGCTTTCTGGTCACGGGGCGTATAGGCCCTGAGGGCGTGCTGCACCCGGTTTCCCAACTGTCCGAGGATGTTGTCGGGAATATCGATGGGGCTCTGGGTACAGAAATAGACGCCTACCCCTTTGGAACGGATGAGCCGTACCACCTGTTCGATACGTTCCAGGAGACTTTTGTTGATATCGTTGAAGAGGAGGTGTGCTTCATCAAAGAAGAATACCATCTTGGGCTTGTCGAGGTCTCCTACCTCTGGAAGCTGCTCGAAGAGTTCACTCAGAAGATAGAGCAGGAAGGAGGTATATATCTTGGGGGAGTTGATGATTTTATCGCTGGCAAGGATATTGATGACCCCCCGGCCGCCCTGGGTCTGCATGAAATCGAAAATATCAATGGCCGGTTCCCCGAAGAACCGGTCGCCTCCCTGGTCTTCGAGGGCGAGGAGTCCGCGCTGGATGGCTCCTACCGTAGCGGTAGAGATATTGCCGTAAGCCATAGTATATTTTGTACGGTTGGTGCCTACCTCCTCAAGCATCTTGCGGAGATCCTTGAGGTCTATAAGAAGCAGCCCTTCATCATCGGCAATACGGAACACCATATTGAGCACGTCGCTCTGGGTATCGTTCAGATCCAGAATACGGCTCAGAAGCATGGGGCCCATCTCGCTTACGGTAGTGCGCAGCGGGTGGCCTTCTTCTCCGAAGATATCCCAGAAACATACGGGGAAGCTTCTGTAGGAAAATCCTTGTGCTTCGAGATTGAAGTCTTTTACGCTCTTGTCGAAATGTTCATTTCCGCCGCCTGCTTTTGCCACCCCGGAGAGGTCGCCTTTGATATCGGTAGCGAATACGGGAATTCCCATTGCGCTGAAACTCTCGGCGAGGTTCTGAAGGGAACAGGTCTTTCCGGTTCCGGTAGCTCCGGTAATCAATCCGTGACGGTTAGCCATCTTAGGCAGAATGCCCAGAAATTTTTCTCCTGCTATCGCATTTACTATTTCTCCATTGTTATTTATCATAGTCTGTTTTTTTTATTTACTCTTTATTAATTATTTTTCTCTTGTCTTTTATTCTATTGTTTCCAGATAGAAACTGACGGGGCGGAAGCCGTCGTTGCAGCTGATCATAGCGCTATGAGGGTTTTTCATCCATCCGTCGTAGAAATTTCCGCCTCCGCAGGCGAGTTCCTGCACAAAGGTCTCCATACACATCCAGGCACTCTCACAGAGGGTGTCGGGTCTCTGGCCGTCTATGCTTATCCATTCCTGCCCTGCAGTTACATCACAGGCGTGCTGGATAGGGTTTTCGTACTGCGCCATCAGGTCGCTGTGGAGGGTCTGCCGGAGGGCTTTTATCCTTACTTTTTTCATGGGAACAGTGTATAATGGGGGTTAATTACAAAACCGAATCTCAGATAGGAAGTGGGTCCCCGGTCGCCTCTGCAGTCCAGCATTACCTCATCATAGCCGTAATGATACTGCAGACACAATCTGGGAAAATCGTCCCGTCTGCAGACTTTCCAGGTGGCTTCGAGATGCAGGTTTGCCCCCTGATGATGAAACAGCGGTATGAAGACCGTATGGAATGCCCACTTGTCGTCCGACGTATGCCAGGTAGCTCCCAGAGCCATATAGCCGAGGTTATGGGTCAGTATCCGTCTCGATACAGGATCTCCGTCATAAAGATGACCGGTCCCCCAGCGGAGCGCCCCCTGAAGGGTAAGGCCACTCTCCCGGATATCCCTACTGTAACTTGCCACAAGGGCGTTCAGGGACCGGGAGGCCATTCCTGTCTTTCCGTTGGACCGGTGTTCTACGGCAAGAAGGAGTTCATCTCTGGGTTTCCCGTTTTCGTGAAAGGAGAAATGATGGCTGCAGTAGATACCGGGCATAAACATATTGTCGCGGAAGGGAGAGGACTCTGCGAAGAAATCCCAGAGGGAGACCTGCGTATAGCCGAAAAATCCGTTCCAATGTCTGCCGCCTATATTGTGCCACAGATTGAGGGCTACGCTATACTGGAACTTCAACTCGAAGTTGTCGGCTGTGGGGCTTTCGCTGGTCGGAAATCCGCCGATGAACCCTATCGGCTTGAAGAGATCCACAAACGGATTCTCCTGGGCTTTCAACCCGAAAGTACATCCCATAAGGAACACCAGTAACCCTATCTTGAATTTCTGTCTCATTTCGCCGCTTTACTTAATATCATTTCTGCCAGACCTATCCGGTAGCCGTGATGCGAGAAAAGTACCTCGCCCCGCCTGTTCACCAGAACCACCCAAGGATAGTCGCCTTTTATGTCTTCATTCAGGATCCTGCTTATTCTGTTTTCCATCCCGTTATGGGGACCGGCCGCGATATAGTCGGTATTTACCAGTTGCTGGACCTCGGCTCCTGCTTCTCTGGGGGCCACGAGATAGGTCATTCCGCCCCAGGCTTTCCACTCTTTCTGCAGGGCCTGCAGCTCTTTCACGAGGTGCTTGGAGGGCTCTCTCCAGTCCCCGAGGAAACAGAACAGCATACCCGATTCTCCCGCATAATCCTCCAGCGTGGCAAGATTTTCATATATCTCCATATCGGCATCAAGTCTTGGCTGACCATCCAGAGTTCCGGTCTCTCCTGACCGCAGCACTATAGGCATACTACAGGGGGCATCTTTCTCTATGGTGAAGAATTCCATTCTCGAAAGCACACTTCCGTCTTCCAGTCTTCTGCCGGTACTCAGACAGTAATACCCCGGTTCTACCGCTATTTCTGCGGGGAAGCGTTCCATTCTCGGGTCGCCCTCAAAGTCGAAACTCACAAACGTTCCGTTTTCGTATTTCTGGAGCGTGAAATGGGGATAATATACCGGCACTTCGGGGTCTTTTCCCGCATAGGTCAGGGTCAGTTTCTGCGTCATACCTCCGGAATTTCCTTCAAACTGCACTTTCTCCCATACGCGCCCGTTCCATATATATATTGTATTGGTTGCATTGTCCAGATAAGCGGGAGTTCCCGTCGCACGGTTAGCTGCTACGAAATAGATATCCCGGCTGTGGGGGTCTGCTACGCCCAGTTTCGCTACCCCAAGAGGGGATATCGGACAGTTATAGTAGTTTCCTGTATCATCTGTCCTTATGGTCTTTATCTCTTTCAGACCTCTCCAGTCCCTTACCAGTTCGTTGCTGATGCGGGCGGGCATAAGGCCTTTCTTCCACACTTCCAGCGGGTACTTCCCGTCATAGAAAGTAAGGTGTGCCTCCAGCATCCGGGCTTCTATGTCACGGAGGTCCTTGTCGCTGTACGACATCATATAATCGTACAGATACAGTCCCGGGACCTTCTCCGTATGATTGTTCAGGAAAGTGGAGATTTCCTTATAGTTTCCTTCACTCCGCTTCATAATATCCGCGGCCTGTTCGGGGGTAAGGTTCTGGTTTTCCTTCAGAGTGTAGTTCTGGAACGTCGCCATATAGGCCTCGCGGAGGGAATCTTCGTAGGCTATACGGCTGGCGTTTCTCTCGAGTTCCTCCGGGGTAGGGCTCACTTTTGCCTCTCCTGCAACGGGAGGAACAATCGTCAGATCCTCCACATACGCCTGCCCTGCCTCACGGGTAAGATAGATCGTGATTTCCTTTTCCTTTCTCACGTCCATCTTTCTGTAGTTATAATGTTCCCCGTCGGTAGCCCAGACCAGCAGATCGCCCAGTCCTGTGGTCAGGCTGGCCTTGCCTTCCTCATCGGTCAGGATATCCGCGAGGGTATAATATTCTGCGTAGTTATAGAGTTTGAACATCACATGCGCTCCTTTTACGGCCTGTTCTTTCTCGTCCAGCACCGCTACGGTTATTCTCGCTGTCGGGGCATAATGTTCCAGCAGGTTCAGCTCACTATAAAGAGACGTCTCCTTCACCACCTCTTCGTTGCCGTGATAACGGCCGAAGGCTTTGGTGTGTACCATCATACAGCGGGTACTCGGTACGGCGAACCAGCCCATATCGAGCCGTGGGTCCGGCTCACAGGCTCCGAGGAACTTCCACGTGCCGTCTATCCACACTTCCACCCACGCATGGTTATCGTCGCAATGGGCCCAGCGGGGGGTATAGCATTGCCGGGCGGGGATTCCTACTGCCCGCAAGGCTGTTACCGCAAAGGTACTTTCCTCGCCGCAGCGTCCCAGCGAAGTCCTCATCGTGGCGAGCGGGGCTGAGGTTCTGATATCGGCGGCTCGGTAGGCCACATGTTCGTGGCACCAGTGGTTCACCTCCAGGGCTGCCTCTTCCATCGTCAGTCCTTTCACGCGGTCCTTCAGTTCGTGGAACATCAGCATACGGGCGGTATCGAGGTCTTCGTTGTTCACCCTATATACCAGCACGAAATGCCTGAACACATCCTCGGGAACATTCCAGCCGAACTCCTCACGGGTGGCTAAGGCATAGCGTACCTGTTCCAGGAAGAACTCCGGCTCATAGTCCGCCAGATCGCTGTAGGGCATATAGGCATACAGAAATTCCATAGCCTCGCGCTCCTCGCGGGTAAGGCTGTCCAGCCGCATCTCGGGCAGAAGTGCCTCCCGCCCTGCGAAATCCTTTTCTACCTGCTTACGGTAGTTCCGGTCTGTAATAAAATGTTTCCCGCATCCCGTCATCATCAGTACGAGCATCATCAGGACTCCTGTCTTCAGTTTGTTCATCATTTTATTCTTTTTTTGTAATCCCTAAAATCCCACTCAGCTCCAGGTTCCAAAGTTTCAAGTCCCTAAACTCTTAACCTCTTAAACCACTTAAACCTCTTAAACCACTTAAACCCTAAACCTTAAACCATAAACCCTAAACCATAAACCCTCTCACCGTTCTCATCAGTTCCTTCACCTCTTCCGTTGAGGTTTCCATACCTCCTTCCGGGGTCGGTTCCTTGCACGAGCCGTGCACTTCCCTCACTCCGGTTACTTCCATAATCTGTGCCACGTTCTCCGGTCTCACGCCTGAAGCGGCGATGATTCCTATCCTGCCACGGCTCTCCTCTACCAGCCGGCTGAGGGTCTCCATTCCTTCGAGGGCGGTAGGTTTCTGACCCGAGGTCAGCAGTTTCGCCACTCCGCAGTCTATCAGTTTTTCCAGTCCTTTCTCTGTGGATTCGTCAAAGGCTCTGTGGAAGGTAACCTCCATCGGGCGTGCCTTTGCCACACATTCGCGGGTGCGCTTCTCGTCTATCGTTCCGTCGGGATTCAGAAATCCCACCACCACGGCCTCGGCGCCCAACTGCCTGCAGCACCAGATATCCTCCAGTATCTGCTGGTATTCTGCCTCGGAATACACGAAATCGCCCTCGCGGGGCCGTATCAGCACACGGGTTCGCAGCCCGAGCGCTATGCTATACGCCACCGTGTCCATATCGGGGGTAAGTCCGCCCACCTCCAGATTTCTGCACACTTCTACCCTTTCTGCTCCTCCTGCCCTGGCATTTTCGAGCGACACTTTCGAGGCGGCACAGATCTCTATCTCCACTGCGTCTGACTGTATTCTCTTTTCCTGCTCCACGTTCAACGCTCCACACCTTTCATCTTTACCAGAGCGGCGGCTCCGAGGATAGCTACTTCGTTGGCTTTCAGTTCCGATACTCTGATATCACAGGTTCCCTGGAAGATATTCAGCAGATGTTCCTCAAACGACTCGCGCAGGGGTTTGAGCAGGGGCTCTCCTACCTGTGCCGGGCCTCCCATCAGAAACAGCGCCTGCGGAGCGGAGAACGTTACGGCATTTGCCATAGCTATTCCCAGCCACCAGCCAGTCTGCTCCCACGTCTTGAGGGCTATCGGGTCGCCTTTATGGGCTGCGTCGCCTATCATCTTGCAGGTAATCTCGCTGTCGGGCACCTCCGGACCTATCCACCCCTCGCCTATCTGCTCGGGATAGGGATTTTCTGCGCGCAGTTCTCTGTAGGTCTGTACTATGCCTCGTGCCGAGGTATAAGTTTCCAGACATCCCTTACGGCCGCAGGAACACTGTCTGCCGTCGGGTATCAGGATACTGTGTCCCAGTTCTCCTGCACATCCCGTGGAGCCGTGAACCAGTTTTCCGTCCAGCACGATACCGCTTCCCACTCCCGTTCCGAGGGTGAACATAATGAAGTTGTCTAACCGCTTCTTTCCCGAGCCTCCGCGCGCGCCGCCGTAGATAAGTTCTCCGTAGGCAGCCGCGTTTGCGTCGTTTGAAAGCACTACCGGCAGTTTCGTATATTTTCCGAAAGCCTCACCGAAGTCCAGCCGGCCCTTGATCGTAAGGTTCGGCGCATTCTCGATACAGTTCGTATAGAAGTTCCCGTTCGGGGCTCCTATGCCTATACCATCCACTTCTACGCCACCCTCATAACCCAGCAGTTCCTCTATCCTGCTCATAATGTCCCTCACGTATGGGTCCACCTCTGTATATTGATTCGTCGGGATATTGCGTTTCGCCACAATCTTCCCGTCTTCTCTTACCAGTCCGATATCGGTATTCGTTCCTCCGATATCTATGCCTATCGTATAATTCATATTCTTTGCGTTTTTTTAGTTTCAAGTTCCAAAGTTCCAGGTTCCAAGTTTCAGGTTCCAAGTTTCAAGTTCCAAGTTTCAAAGTTTCAAGTTCAAAGTTCCAAGTTCCAAAACCTCTTAAACTCCTTAACCCCTTAAACTCTTTTTGACTCTTTGACCCTTTGACTCTTTGACCCTTTGACTCCTTAAACCCCTCACTCCTACTCCACCGTTACCGATTTCGCCAGATTGCGGGGCTGATCCACGTTGCGGCCTTTCTCTACTGCCACATAGTAACTCAGCAGCTGCAGCGGTATGATTGCCAGCAGCGGCACATAGCAGTCGCGGGTATCTGGTATCTCAAAGCAGAAATCGCTCATCTCCTTCACCGTCTTGTCTCCCTCGGTCACAATCGAGATAATCTTGCCCTTGCGCGACTTGATTTCCTGTATGTTGCTCACAATCTTGTCGTAGAGACCACGTTTGGGGGCAATCACCACCACAGGCATTTCCTCATCGATCAGCGCGATAGGACCGTGCTTCATCTCAGCTGCGGGATAGCCCTCGGCATGGATATAACTGATTTCCTTCAGTTTCAGCGCACCTTCCAGCGCTACAGGATAGTTATAGCCGCGACCCATGAAGATTGCATTGCGGCAATAGGTGAACATCTTCGCAAATTCTGCCACCCCTTTGTTGTGTTCCAGCGTCCACACCATCTTCTCCGGTATCGCGTACAGCTCTCTTACCAGCATGTGATACATATCGCTGTTCAGCGTTCCCTTGGCCTTGGCTATGCTCAGACCCAGCATAAAGAGGGTAATCACCTGACCCGTAAAGGCCTTGGTACTTGCCACACCGATCTCCGGTCCTACGTGCAAATAGGTGCCGCTGTGGGTTGCCCTCGGAATGGAGGAGCCTATCACGTTGCATATTCCATACACGAACGCGCCGCGGCTCTTCGCCAGTTCTATGGCTGCCAGCGTGTCCGCCGTCTCGCCCGACTGCGATACCGCCACCACGATGTCGTCGGGATATATCACCGGATTTCTGTAGCGGTATTCCGACGCATATTCCACATCCACCGGAATGCCGGCGGCCTCCTCAATAAAATATTTTCCTATCAGGGCGGAATGCCACGACGTGCCGCACGCGCATATCACGATTCTGCGGGCATTGCGGAACTTATCGCGGTTCTCTGCTATGCCGTTCAATACCACATCCTCGCCCTCTATGTCGAGCCGTCCGCTGATACAGTTCTTCAGCGCCTCGGGCTGCTCGTAGATCTCCTTGAGCATAAAATGGGCATAGCCGCCTTTCTCCAGCTGGTCCAGGTTCATACTCAGCGTGCATATCTTCGGCCGTATCTCTACCTCGCCCAGGTTCACCACCTTCATGCCTTCCTTGCGGTCGAGCACGGCTATCTCCTCATCATTCAAATACACCACCTTCGAGGTGTATTCTACTATCGGCGTGGCGTCGCTTCCCACCAGAAACTCTCCATCGCCTACGCCCACGATCAGCGGACTTCCCTTGCGGGCGGCTATCAGCTGGTCAGGATTCGTGCGGTCGATCACAGCTATGGCGTACGCTCCCTCCACCGTCTTCAGCGACTGCTGCACAGCCTCGTAGAGTCCTACTCCTTCGGTCTCCATCACATATTCCACCAGCTGCACCAGCACCTCGGTATCGGTCTGACTCTTAAAGGTGCGGCCCTCCTTCTCCAACTGGGCCTTCAGACTTTTGTAGTTCTCGATAATGCCGTTATGCACCAGCGCGAGCCTTCCCGACTGCGACACATGGGGATGGGCATTCACCTCGTTGGGTTCTCCGTGGGTAGCCCAGCGGGTATGGGCGATTCCGAGCGTACCTTCGGTGCAGCGTCCCGAGGCGGCTGCCTCCAGCTGATGCACCTTTCCCTTAGCCTTGATTACTTCCAGTTCGTCACAGCCCCTGCACAGCGCCACTCCGGCACTGTCATAGCCACGGTATTCCAAACGATGAAGCCCCTTTATCAAGACCTCCCAGGCCTCGCGGGGACCGATATATCCTACAATTCCACACATAATGATATGATTTATAATTTAATATTCCGTTATCTATGCCTCCGCGCAAAGGCGCGGACACGATGCAAAGATAATAACATTTTTCCAAACAGCAAAATTTTCCAGCGAAAAAAAACATTTCTCCACCCCACACATCCATTTTCCCGGACATAAATCCCCCACCCTCTCCCACTATCCATCTCTCCCCCTTCCGACAACTTCTGTCGCCGGCCAAAAAATAAATTTGCACACAATAATTTTTATTCGTAATTTTGCACTCGCAAAAAATACCACCACCGGCAACGTAACCTCCGGTGGTAAATAACTGGCAGTCATCCATCAAACTCTGAGCTGACAAACCTAGACATAATATTACTATAGAATAAAATGGAAAGCAAAGACATCATATTACAAAGTGCGGAGTATCAAACATTGTTTGAGAATATCCGTAATCTTGTCGAATCAGCCAGAGGTAAGGTCGTTACCCATGTCAATACTATAATGACAGAGACCTATTGGCGAATTGGAGAGTACATCGTCAATTTCGAACAAAATGGGAATTTGCGTGCCGAATATGGAAAGAAGGTCATGGATAAGCTCGCGCGAGACCTCACTTTGCAGTATGGCCGAGGTTTTAGTCGCTCCAACGTCTTTTCATTCAGACAGTTCTATCTGACATATCCAAAAATACAGACACTGTCTGGACAATTATCGTGGAGCCACTATATTGAACTACTAAAGTGTAGTGACGAAATGGAACGAAGTTTCTATGAGAAGCAATGCTGTATGGAGAATTGGAGCTGCAGGGAACTAAAACGTCAAATGGATAGTATGCTTTTTCATCGTCTCGCACTAAGTACAGACAAAGAAGGTGTAATTTCACTTGCCCGTCAAGGAAAGGTTGTAGAAGAAGCAACTGATATTATCAAGGATCCATACGTTCTGGAATTTGTCGGTTTGGACGCAAAGCCCCGTTATGTGGAAGGTGATTTGCATAATGCCCTCATTGATAATATGCGCGATTTCCTCCTTGAACTGGGAAGAGGTTTTGCCCTCATACGTAGTCAATACCACATACCATTGGCAGGAAGACATTTCCACTGTGACCTTGTATTCTATCATACCATATTGAAATGCTATGTCCTGATTGACTTAAAACGCGGAGAAATCCAGCATGAGGACATTGGACAGATGAACCTATATCTGAATTACTTCAAAAAAGAAGTCTGTCAGCCAGATGACAATCCTCCTATTGGAATTGTATTAGGCGCATCAAAGAACGATGTGGTGATGCAATATGCTCTGGAAGGTATTTCCAATCAGCTCTTTGCAGCTAAGTACCAGCTTTATCTGCCTAAAAGAGAAGAGTTGCAGGCTCGTTTGAACATGCTTCTTGACAAAGAGGACAACAATAAATAAAAATATAAAAACGGAAATTATTGAAACCGAATAACCGGACTTTCGGTTTCAATTATTGTTGATATTCGCCCATTGTCAATCCCGTTTTCCCGAGCGTTTTCCCCGCATTTCACCCGCATTTCACCCACGTTTTCCCATACGTTTTCCCCGCACGCCTCTCCCCCTTCCGACAACTTCTGTCGCCGGCCAAAAAATAAATTTGCACACAATGATTTTTATTCGTAATTTTGCACCGCAAAATTGTACACGCTTATATGGCATTATCCCCTAATATCATAGTAGGCGAAGATGTTATTAATTGATAATGAAATTATTCAATACTATATGGCACAAAAAACAGGTAACGAAAAGTTGATAACTTTAGACTCTATCCTTTTTAATTGTAGGGATATATTGCGAGCTGCCCGCAACTCCGGCTCGTTTTTCGAGAAGCGCGACATGATGCTAACCCTCGTATTCCTTCGCTTTATGGGGGAAAAATACGAAACAGGTCTTCAAAAACTCCGAGAAAAGCTTATCAATGATGATTTTGACCCCGATGACGAAAACATCGTTTCTGCTTTCTTCGATGATGCCACATTTACCGATGGCACCTACAACCTCCCAGTGGAAGCCCGTTGGTCCACCATCATCAATACGCCTGCGCCTGGCCTTAATGCCGCTCTCGATGGTGCGCTTCATAGTATTGCAGCATCTTTGGCGCCGCTCAAAGGGTGCTTTGTTGAAGGTACCTTCACTACTCGCAACCTCGCTCCAAACGACATCAAGAAACTGGTCGATGAGATAAACAAAATCAGTCATAAGGCTTTCGGCGAAGAGAAAGACCTTATCGGTCGTGTTTATGAATATTTCCTTAAAGAGTTTGCTGTAAATGCCACAAAGGAAGAAGGTGAGTTTTATACTCCGCACGACGTGGTGCAACTTATCGCATCCATGATTGAACCTTTTGACGGCACGCTTTACGACCCTGCTTGTGGCTCTGGCGGTATGTTCATACAGAGCGCAGAACTTGTTCGGGCGCGTCAAGGAAATATAGAACGTGTAAATGTGTACGGACAGGAAAAAGAACCTGCTACATATCGCCTGGCAAAGATGAACCTTGCTCTACGAGGTATCAGCCACCATCTCGGAGATATTGCAGATTCTACCTTCTTGAACGACCTTCATCGCGGTCTTTACTTCGATTACATCATGGCTAATCCACCGTTCAACCTCAAAAAGTGGTATGATGATAATCTGGAACACGACGCTCGTTGGTCCGACTACTCCACACCACCCGAAAGTAATGCCAACTATGCTTGGATTCTGCACATCCTCTCACATCTCAAGCCGGAATCCGGTGTGGCTGGTTTCCTCTTGGCCAATGGTGCTTTGAACGATAGCGACACCCTTGCCATCCGCCAGCGCCTGATCGAGAACGACAAGGTGGAAGCCATCATCGTCCTCCCCCGAGAGCTCTTTATCACTACCGACATCAGCGTCACCCTTTGGATTCTGAACCAGAACAAGAAGGGTGGCAACTATCGTGGGCGCCAACTCCGCAACCGCGAAAAAGAGATTCTCTTTATGGACTTGCGCTCCTGGACTGAAAACCCAGTTAAAGGTGAGCAGAAAAAGAAAGTCATCCTTCTGCCTGACCAGATTGAGCGAGCCTCCGAAATCTACCACAAATGGCAGGAAGAGGGTGCCGACGGCGCAAATTATGAAATTCCGGAACTCTACCGTTCTGTGAAATTCGCAGAGATTGAAGAAAAGGGATTTGCTTTGACCCCAAGTAAGTATATTGAGTTCATCGACCATGATTTAGATATTGACTATGCCAAAGAGATGGCACGTATTCAAAGAGAGATGAAAGATATTCTTGCCACGGAGAAGAAGTCGCAGCAGATGTTGGAAGAGGCGTTTATAGGTATTGGGTATGGAATAGAATAAGACAAGCCAATATGAGCAATTTAATACATATAGACGAAGAGTATAAAGCGTGGATTAGCAATTTGAGCCTGCGCTTCAAGCAGCATCAGATCAAGGCAGCCATCAAAGTCAACAGCGAGTTGCTTCAGTTCTATTGGTCTCTTGGTAGGGATTTGGTAGAACTCAATGTTGAAGACCGTTGGGGCAAGGGGATAATGGAGACTATCAGTCGAGACCTACAGGCAGAAATGCCCTATGTGAAAGGTCTGTCAGTCACTAATCTATACTACATAAAACGGTTTTATGTTACTTATAATGAATTGTTTATAAATTTACCCCAAGTTGGGGCAGAAATAGGCAATGAGAAATTGCCCCAGATTGGGGCAAAAGACTCTTGCCAAGATATGATGTTCGCTGAAATGATGTCTATCCCATGGAGTCATCATAAATATATCATGGATAGGCATAGCAAGAATCAGTCTAAGGCTTTTTTCTTTGTTCATCAGGCCTATATCAACAATTGGAGTCGCTCCGTGCTGCTCAATTTCCTCGACACCGACTTGTATGAACGCCAGGGAAAGGCTGTAACCAATTTCAAGCATACGCTGCCCGAGGTGGACAGCGATCTGGCTCAGCAGATAACCAAAGACCCCTACAGCTTCGACTTCTTGTCGATGACACAAAGCTACAACGAGAAGGAGTTAAAGGATGCTCTTGAAAGCAATATCATGCGCTTCCTCACCGAACTTGGCAAGGGCTTCGCCTATGTAGGCCGCGAATATCGCATCATGATTGGCGAGAAGGAAAAATTCATCGACATGCTTTTTTATCACATACCACTCCACCGATATGTGGTAATTGAGATAAAGACCGACGAGTTCGATTCCGACAATATCGGACAGCTTGGCACATACGTGGTGGCTGTCAACCACCAACTCAAGACCGACCGCGACGACGCCACCATCGGACTCCTTATTTGCAAGAAGAAAGATAGCATATTGGCTCAATACGCATTGGAGATGACCAACATTCCCTTGGGAGTATCGGAATATGAATTATCAAAACTCATCCCGGACAACTTCAAGTCCTCGCTCCCTTCCATAGAAGAAATCGAAAACGAACTGAACAATATTAATGATTAAGGAGGTTGGATATGGCATTAACTAAATATAGAATTGGCGACCTTGTCTCTATCGTAGACGAAAGAAACAATTTAGGTCTTCGCAATTTTAGCGGGATAAACATTAACAAAGAGTTTATGCCTACTGTCGCAGATACCGAAGGACTTGATGAATCAAAGTACAAGGTTGTCCGCAAAAATCGCTTTGTCTATAGTGGAATGCAGACTGGTCGAGATATGTGCATCCGAATTAGCATGTATAATGAAGACGAACCTACGATTATTTCTCCGGCTTATGTAACGTTTGAGGTAACAAGAACCGACGTGGTTTTACCTCTCTATTTCTTTATGAGGTTTCTCTCTAAGGAAAAAGACCGGTATGGTGCTTTCTGTAGCGACGGAAGTATTCGATCTAACTTGGATTGGGACGTGTTCTGTGATATTACGCTCGACCTCCCTTCGATTGACATTCAGAAGAAGTACGTTGCCATATACAATTCCCTTCTTGCAAATCAGAAATCCTACGAGCGCGGCTTGGACGACTTGAAACTTGTTTGTGATGCCTATATCGAAGACTTGCGACGCAATGTGAATTCAGAGCGAATTGGAAAGTATCTTCGTCAGTGTAACGAGAAGAACGAGAATAATGAAATCTCTTTGTTCCAAGGTGTAACAGTAGACCACGTGTTTACTGATCCGAAACGAGTTGCCGAAGATTCAGAAAATGGAAGTGTCGTTCGTACGGGACAGTTTGCTTTCAATAAAGTTATGAAAGCTCACAATACAAAATTACCTATTGCATTGCGAGAAGGTCCAGATTGTGTAGTCTCAAACTCTTATCAAGTTTTTGAGGTTTGTGACCCCAAATTACTCTCGAAGTATCTCCTCCTTTGGATGAATCGTGCAGAGACGCAGCGTTATGCTGGTTTTATCTCGTTTGGCACTACTCGTGATATTTTTACGTTTGAAGACTTAGGAGAGATTTCTATTCCTATTCCAGACACTAAAATTCAGCAAAGTATTGTAGATATTTTCTCTGTTTATCAAGAAAGAGTAGAAATCAACAATCGTCTCAAAGCCCAAATCAAAGACATCTGCCCCATCTTGATTAAAGGCTCCATCGAGGAGGCTCAAAAATAAAGGAGATATAACCATGAACAGCGAAAACTTAGGCGAGATAATCATATACGAAAATGCGAACGGCGAAGCCAAGATAGATGTCAAAGTCTATGATGAAACCGTGTGGCTTACGCAACAGCAAATGGCATTATTGTTTCAGTCTTCCAGAACAAATGTTGTCGAACATATTAAACACATCTATGAAGAGGGCGAATTGGATGAGGCTTCAACTTGTCGGAATTTCCGACAGGTTCAAAAAGAAGGGAATCGCAATGTAACCAGGAATATCCCCTACTACAACCTCGACATGATCATCTCTTTGGGCTACCGCGTCAAATCTCAAGTTGCAACCCGGTTCAGAATCTGGGCAACCGAAAGACTCAAAGAGTATATGGTCAAGGGTTTCACCATCGACGACGAAAGACTCAAAGGAAATGCTGGCGGAAACTACTGGAAGGAGCTGTTGGACAGAATCCGCGACATCCGCTCGTCCGAAAAGGTGCTGTATCGTCAGGTTCTCGACCTGTATGCCACAAGTGTGGATTACGACCCTAAATCTGAAGAATCCGTCAGGTTCTTCAAGATCGTGCAGAACAAGCTCCATTTTGCCACTCATGGCCATACGGCTTCCGAACTGATCTACGAACGAGCCGATGCCGACAAGCCTTTTATGGGGTTGCTCTCGTTTAAGGGGCAGCAGCCAACCAAAAAAGATATCGAGACCGCCAAAAACTATCTGTCTGAAAACGAATTAAAGGTGCTGAACAATCTTGTTTCCGGTTATTTCGATTTGGCCGAAATCAATGCCATTGAGCACAGGCCGATGTATATGGGTGATTATATCATGCAGCTTGACAACGTATTGTCCTCTGGCGGCAGACGCCTTTTGGACAATGCGGGAACCATCAGTCACGAACAGGCGATGAAAAAAGCCAACGAGGAATACAAAAAATATGTGCAGAATACGCTTTCGCCCGTCGAGAAGGCCTATCTGGACACGATAAACGAAGCCAACAAAATCGCCAAGAATCAGATAAGGAAAGGAAAATAACATGGCTAAATTGACCAACTACAAAGGCCACTATTGTGAGTCCCAATACGAATATGCTTTCATCGGCTTCCTTGAAACAAATGGATGGCAGTATTCAAATGGCATCGATGTGAAGCGTGATAAGAAAACGGATGTCCTCATTGAAGAAGACTTCCGCGACTTTATATCTCGTTCCAATCCGGATCTGACTTCGGACGAGATAACCCAGATTTATGATAAAGTACGCCTCGTTGGTGCAGAGTCCGATTTTGCCACACTTCACAAAGTTTATAACTGGATGGTGTTCGGATTCACTTTCACGCCCTCCAATGGGATTACACGCACAATTAACCTTATAAACTTTGAAGAGTTCATATCAGAGAATGAATCTCCAAAGAATGTTTTCCGTGCAGTCAATCAGCTTGTCGTAGATTATACGAATAATGGTGTCCGCCAAAACCGACGTCCTGATGTCTTGCTCTACATAAATGGTATGCCTATTTGCATTGTAGAATTGAAGAATCCTGCTGATGCAAACGCAACTATATACAAGGCATGGGAGCAAATTACGGTGCGATATTGGCGAGACATTCCACACCTCTTGCATTACTGCCCATTGGCCTGTATTTCAGATGGTGTAAAAACGCGATTGGGTACTGTACGGACCCCATACGAACACTTCTATTCTTGGCGTAGAGTGGAAAATGATGATAAAGTTTCCACATTGCCGTTTGAAGAGACTCAGACAATGATAAAGGGTGTTTATGCTCCTCAACGACTGTTGGAACTGTTCCGCGACTATGTCTATTTCCGTGATACCCAATACGACCGCGACGAGAACGAGATCGTGTGCCGCTATCCTCAGTTCTTTGCCGCCCGTCTGCTCAAGCATAGCATCATCAAATCCGTGGCAGAGGGCTCCGGTAAGGGCGGAACATACTTCGGCGCCACGGGTTGCGGAAAGACCTATACCATGGCTTTCCTTGCCCGCCAGCTGGCACTCCGCTGCACCGACATCCCTGAAATCGGTTCCCCGACTATCGTCATGATCGTGGACCGCGATGAACTGCAGAATCAGGGATCAAAGTTATTCACAAAGAGTTCAGAGTTCCTGAACCTTGGTGCTGTCGGCATTGTGCCTACACGCAACAAACTTCGCGAAGAACTTGGTGCAAGGGAAAGCGGCGGCTTCTATATCTGTACTATACAGAAGTTCTGCGACCGCAAAGAGGACAAGATCGGGCTTATCAACTCACGCCGGAACATTATCTGTTTCTCTGACGAGGCACACCGCACACAGATAGAACATAGCAAACAGATACAGTTCAGCAAGGATGCCGATGAGAACATGAGGGCGATGATCTCCAAACCCTACGCCAAAATTCTCCGGGAGGCTTTCCCTAATGCCACCTTCGTCGGCTTTACAGGTACTCCGATTGCCGAAACGTATCAGACTTTCGGAGATGAAATAGACCGTTACACTATGGACCAGGCTGTTGCCGACGGCATCACCGTTCCTATCAAATACCATCCTCGTATCGCAAAAGTCCTTCTTGATAATGAAAAGGTAAAGGAAATTGAGACATACTATAAGAATTGTGCTGACGAAGGCGCATCCCGTGAAGACATTGAAGCAAGCAAGACAGCCATGAGTTCTATGGAAGTCATCCTCGGTGAACCATCACGTCTGGAGCGTCTTGCCGTAGATATTCATGACCATTTCACAGCGGCAAGAGAAGCCGACCCGGAGCGCATTCAAAAGGCCATGGTTGTCTGTGCTAACAGAACCATTGCCTATTCCCTCCTTTGCAAGTTCAAGGAGAAATACCCGGAGTGGTTTGAAGAGAAGAAAACCCCTGACGGTGTGGAAGCTACTGATGAAGAACTTCGGGAACTCAAGGCTGTTCCGTTCATGGCCATGGTGGCAAGTGTTGGCAGTAACGACCCGGCGGACATGTATAATTATCTCGGCGGCGTAAAGAACGATGTCCGTTCCTCCGACCTCGACAATGCTTTCAAGCAGGACAAATCCAACTTCAGCATCGTCATTGTGGTCGATATGTGGATTACCGGTTTCGATGTAGAGCCTCTCACATACCTCTACAACGACAAGCCGCTTCAGAAGCATCTGCTCGTTCAGACCATCAGCCGCGTCAATCGCAAATATCCCGGCAAGGGGTATGGTCTCATAATTGACTATATCGGCATCCGGGATAACATGCGGGAAGCCATGAAGATTTATGGAGGAGAAGTCTCCGTGGCCCCAACTGAAGATGATATTGAGCAGGCAACAGTCATCTTCCGGGATTTATTAGGCATCATCAGGAACCTCTTCCATGATTACGACCTCACACCGTTCATCTCTGGCGAGACTGACGATGTGCAGCGTTATATTCTTCTCGCAAGGGCTGCCGAATATGTGTTCCAGTCTGTTGAGGAACTGAACAGTGAATCCAATAAGGGAAAGGCGCCAAAGAAAGTAAGTTTCAAGACATACTTCTTGCAGAACGTCAAGCGTATGCGTACGGCATACGACATCTGTCAGCCTTCCGGTGTCCTTTCCGACGAGGAGTCGGCACTTGCCCAGTCTTTCATGGCGATTGCGGGCTTCGTCCGCAAGATGAACGGCTCCAGTGAGATCGATGCTGACACCATGAACCGCCGTGTTTCAAAGATGGTGGAGGAAGCATTGAAGTACAGCAAAGTAGAGAATATTCTCGCCGATGGCGAAACGGAAGACATCCTCAGTCCTGAATACTATGAGAAACTCTCCGACGTAGCTATGCCGGCTTCTCGCTTGGAAATTCTCATTAAGATGCTCAAAAAGCAAATCAAGGAATATGGCAGGACAAACCGGGTTGAAGCAAAAAAATTCCAGGAAATGCTCGAAAAAACCATCAAAGAGTACCATGAGCGTCGCAAGCAATTAACAGAAACCGAAGCTGGAGAAGCGCAGGAAACTGCATCTAATGACATTATCAAACAAGCAACCCAACAGGCTCTGGACATCCTTAAAGGCATGAAGGAGAGCCGTGAGAGCTTCCGCAAACTCGGTCTTACTTTTGAGGAAAAAGCCTTTTACGATATACTCCTGGCATTGCGTGACCAGTTCAATTTCGAATATGGAGAGGATAAAGAGAAAGATGGCATCGTAGTAAACGAGAAATGCAAGGTGCTGGCTCAAAAGGTAAAAGAAATCATTGATACAAAATCTTCGTTTGCCGACTGGCTGAATAACCAGAATGTCCGCAACCAGCTCAAATATGACATCAAAGTTTGCCTCATAAAGAACGGCTATCCTCCACAGTATAGTCCGCAAGTGTTCAGCCAGGTAATGGAACAGGTTGAGAATTTTGAAGAGAACGAACAGCGGGACGACAGATCGTGTATGTCTTCGACTCGTATAATGAAGATTTATCCGGAAACGGAAGACGGATCCGAATCGCCTATGGCCGCTGAAGGCGAATGACTTATCTAAAGCCTTCCTGATAGAAAGAAATATTATGTAAATTATTGATAATGGATTACACATTAAAAGATTACTTGATTTTCGAGCCCCAAAAAATCAGAGCGCTCCGTAGATCAAACAAACTTAACCAGGCATTTCACCAGGCTCTGATAGAATGGCCATTTTGTGGTGATTACGAAGATCTGGCTGAGGATATTATAAATTTGGCCTATTACACTTGTGCAAAGTTTATGACCGATACTGACCCCACAAACGACATATACTACACATACGTAAACGACATATTTTTGCGTTTCAATAATAAACAACGTTGTGCTGTTTGTCTTTACTTCGCTTCTATATTACTGAATGCTTTGCGTAAAGAACATGGTATTTCAGATGATATAGTTGATGAATTTCTGTCAGAAATTTCCTATCACATTGACAATGAGTTGAAGAAAGTCTATCATAACTATACGGGTGATAGAATATGTCATTATGACTACTGGGTCAAGAAAAGGGAATCCTTGGAAGATCTGGCATCGAAGATGAATATTACCGAATTATTGACCGTCAAGCCTTGTCCTCCTGACAAAATCCCTTACTCATTATTTACATATACAACTATGGCGGAAGCCACCAACGGCTACGACCAGGACGAAATACGGAGTATCCTAAGCCGGTACTCCGACCCTGAAGTCCAACTCGCAATGCTCAACATCATACGTAATTTATTTTCAGGACTTACTGCACAAGGAGAAATGATTCCTGACGATTTACCATTCTGACACATGAAAGCAACAAAAGAATTTTTCGACCAGTTGGAGAAGGAGATAAAGAACGGCACCTTTCCAAAAACGCAAAAGGAAACCGATGCTCTGCCCCCTATGCCAACCGTTAAAGACAAGCCCGACACCCCAGACTTTACCACATTCCGTCAAATGCTGGGCAATTATCAGGCAACCTTGGATGAATGTCACAAGCTCATCATTAGCCAAAAGAAATCTATTGCCATACTCACACAACAACTCGAAACGAGTGAAAGTGAATTTGAGGAGATTTTCCAAAAGCAAAACCAGGCGATAGCAGACCTGAAGCAATTGGTGAGACAAAGGGAAAAAGATATCGCTTACCTCTGTGATCGCGAAAAAATCGCCTTACTGGATAAAGCCAATGCGATAAAAGCCATGGAAAAAGAACGCGACGCCTTAACCCAACGCAACAATCAACTCGAAAAATGGTATGATGACTGGCAAAAACTGCGCGACACCATTGCTTCACAATACGATAAATCCGACATTGAAGAAGCCGGAGGAATGGACGATATAACCGTCATGGCTGATACTATTGAGGCTATATTGTACAAGGACAGCAGAGAAAAGCAGTTAAGAAACGAGATTGACCGCCTCAAAAAGAAAATCTCATCGAACAAAGACCAAATTGAAAACGAAACAATCAATCGGGTAATATGCGAGATCGTAGATGCCGCCAGCAACTGGGATCAGGAAGACAGGAAAACGATCAATTCAACAATTATGAATACCTGTTATGCTTATTTGTCAGAAGAAACGCTACAAAAAGTCATAAAATTAAAAAACGTAGGGCAAGGTAAAAACTCCTTCGATGGGGATAATAATGGTGTTGTGGCTGGCGGAGACGTTTATTTGTCGGATGTGAAATTAAGTCTGCCCGAAGGAGGAAAACTGCCCGCCAACATAAAAAACAAACGAAATGGCTGATATCAATATTCAAGGCGACAATAAAGGGATCGTGGTCGGTGGCGACATGACGATAAAAGAGTTAATATTTGAACCAGGCAAAGGTATCAAAGCAGTCTCTGTAATAACGGCGGACGACATAGAAGATGCTGAAATAATCCCTTCTACTCCAAAGGATGCTGTAGCTGAGGCAATCCGGTATGTTATGAATCTGAAAGATGAGAATCGCAATTATGTTTTTTCCATGAAAAGTCAATGGTACGGCATTTATCGCATCCTGGCCGATAGACACATTATTATCCCCAATGAATTTACACGCTTTGGCCAGTATATAAATGACTTAGATATCGAAAATCCAAGAATTGAACTTAACGCAAGAGAATTGTCAAAATATAACAGAGGAAATCTCGTCTCACCGTTTTCTCGTTGGGACGAGGAACCGCCAGCGTCATCAATACAATACCAAAGAATCCGCAAAGTTGCCACTCAATTCAAAGATAAATTAGACGAATTGCTGCCCGAATAGCTCATTTTTGCAAAAAATACAGCCCCATTCTTGCGTCGAGAGTGGGGCTTTTTTTGCGTCCAGATGTATGAATCTGCGTCCAGACTTGCGTCCTTGCGTTAATTCTTGCGTTGTATTGAAAATCAATAATTTATATTGTTTTTTATTCGTAATTTTGCAACTCGAAAGCTTCAGGGAATACCTTGGGCTGGAAGGCAGGGTTCAGCTACCCCTGTGACGTACCAAGACGGTTGGGATGATTCGTTGACGCCCAGCGGAAGTCGGTACAAAAGGTTCAACATTTAATTCCATAAAAATAACATATTATGGATTATAAAAAAAATAAAGGTGTAAAACCTCGTCAGACAAACGCAGCCGATGCTGCAACAAAGAAACTCTTTCACCCCAACACCCACCTCTGCGTGGACCTCAAGACCCTGCTGTGCGAAGACCGCGTAGCGGAAGTAAAGAAAGACTACATCGGAGTGTTCCGCCAGGATGCGGAAGATCATTTCCTCTTCATGGAGTCGCTCCACCGTACACGAACCAGGCGCAACCCTCGCGTGTTTGAAGGCCACTACATCAACATCACCCGATCTGCCGACGGTGCCTACCACCCCAACTTCAAACCCGTCAGGATAGATGCCTCCTCACTCAGAAGCTATGCCCAAGGCGTAGCCCGGGAACTCAAAGAAGCCTTATCCTGCCTCTTAGAGAAATAGGCTTCAAAAATCTCAAATCTCAATCTCAGTTCAAAAAAAAGTCATATCCCATGTCGGACCTCCCTTCTTTATTCTTCATAACTTATTAATATATAATTAATTATAAATATAATAATAGGAAAAGTCAGGAAGTGGGTACCCTTTGAAAAAACAACTGAGATTTGAGATTTGAGATTATTGACCTTCGTAAAACTATCATCAGACATTAACTAATTCACTCAAAAGCAATGAAATATAACATATTCAAAGCAACAGCTCCAGCCATGCCGAATCCCGGCAAAGGTACAGAATTCTGCAAATTATTGCTCTCTCAAGCCTCTTCTGAGATGCGCGAACCGCTGCTTCCCATGTCAATTCCTGCAGTTGCAGCTCATCTTTCTGGTGTAACGTTCGTTTACAACGACAACCAAAAACACGAACTCTGCGGGCAGATGGGTCATCTCATAGGTCCGTCAGGTGTAGGAAAAGCACAGCTGACGCGTCTCGTGGAAGCTGTCATGCGATCTTTCCGCCAACACGATAAAGAAGAGTTTGACAAGCTTGTGGAATGGCAGCGCCAGGTCAAGACCAAGGGCGCCAATAAGGAAAAACCCGAACGCCCTAATGTGAGTTTCTGGTTTCCACCATCCGACATCACCAATGCGGCTTTTATCCAAAACGCCATGGCATGTGAATCTCTTGGAGAACATACCCAGTACCTGAATCTGCCCGAGGTGGAGATGGCAGACCGCATGTGTGGCGGACACAAGCAGGTAAGCCAGACCATGCGCAATATCTACGACCGTCAGCGTTCCGGTGCCTTGAGAGCCACCGCCGACGGCGTTACGGGCAATCCCGTCTTGCGTGTCAATATTACCATCTCTTCTACGCCTGAGGCTGCAAGACAGTTCTACAAAAAGGACCTTAACAACGGATTCTTCGGGCGTATTCCTTTCGCCTACAAAGGACGTAGTGAACGCAAGGGCCGCATCCCAAGGCAGGGGTCATACGGAAAAGAGTTTCTGGAAGAACTCGACCGATACCTCATCCGTCTCGATGCCTGCAAAGGCAACTTTGTGGTGAAGCCCCTCAACAGACTTGCAGACCAGCTTGCCGAAGAGATGGCATCGCTTGCCGATCTGGCCGACGACGACATCCTTTGGGAACTTTCCCACAGATGCATATTCTCCGCCTGGAAAAAAGGTGCCACGCTCTGGCTTCTCAATGACCAGACCTGGACGCGTTCAATAGGTGACTTTGTGGTGTGGTTCTGCTATTACGACCTATGGTCTAAAATAAAAGTATTCGGCGATATGCTCAACATCCGAGACCTCGACCTCGACACCGACAATCCTCAAAAGAGCGGTCCCAAGAACATGCTGGAATCTTTGCCTGATACATTCAGCCAAACCCAGCTTGAAGCTTTGCGCACCAGCCTTGGCAAAAGCACGAACCAGACATATCACCAACTCCAGGTATGGAAACATCGGAAGTTCATAACCTACGATCCAGCCACCGGCCTCTACACCAAGACCGAGACCTACCTCAAACGCGACGACCGATGACCCGGGACGAACTCCAAAAGCTCCGCCTCCTTCCGATAGAGGAGGTGGCGGAGCGCCTCGGGTTCGAGGTACACGCCCACAAGGCCCTCTGCCCCTTCCACGGCGACCGCCATCCCAGCCTCTCGTTCCACGTCCGCAGAAACACCTTCCGGTGCTTCGTATGCGACGCCCGCGGCAGCACCATAGACCTCGTGATGCGGACCCTCCGCCTCGACTTCCGCGACGCCTGCCGGTGGCTCGCCGACGGCTCCACGGCCCTCGCCGCACCCCTCCCGCGGGCAGAAGAGCGGCCCGCCCCGAAGCCCTTCGACGCCGCCCGCTACGAACCCTATTTCCGTCAGCCGTGGCTCAGCGAGCGGGCAAAGGAGTTCCTCTACGAAGAGCGCCGGATCAGCCCCGCCGTGGTCCGCTGGTGCCGCCTCACCACCTGGCGCGACCGTCAGGGCGGCGAATGGCTCCAGATACCCTACTACTCCCCCGAAGGGCGCCTCGTCGGGCTCCAGAACCGGAACCTCACCGCCGACGGTCCCCGCTTCCGCTTCCCCCAGGGGAGCCGCTGCACTATCTACAATCTCCCCGTGCTCCAGCGGCTCCGCCCCGGCGAACCGCTCTACATCACCGAAGGCAGTTCCGACTGCTGGGCGATGCTCTCCGCCGGCCGCAAAGCCGTAGCCATACCCTCCGCCACACTCCTCAGCCGGGACGACCTGGAGCTCCTCCTGGGCCTCCACGCACGCCTCGCCACCCCCTTCCACATCTATCCCGACGCCGACGCC
>JAZUFZ010000045.1:0-33582 GCA_045640985.1 Bacteroidales bacterium | reverse complement strand
GGACGAAGTATCAACCGTTCTGTTTGTATGATCGGCTTTTGAAAGATATAATCGTTCAAACTCATTTTACTATAGTTAAAAACTTATTATTCTACAAATCAAAAGCCCCGGCCTGAAAGGTCGGAGCTTTTATGATATATGCCAGTCGCAGACTATTTGAGACGACGGAACTGGCAGGTGAAGTGACGCATAAGTTCAGCTTCCCAGGTGATTTCCAAACCGCGCTTGATAGTGTCGCGACGGTCGTAAACGTTCTTCAGCGAAGCAGCGATTACATCCATGTGGTTGTTTGTGTAAACACGACGGGGAACACACAGACGTACAAAGTCAAGACCTCCGAAACGGTTTTCGCGGGTCACAGGGTCACGGTCAGCAAGTACATATCCGATTTCGCAGGCGCGGACACCGCTCTCGAGATAAAGCTCGCAGGTGAGGGTCTGAGCGGGGAACTCTTCCTTAGGAACGTTGGTGAGGACCTTGTCGGCATCTACGAAGATGGCGTGTCCGCCGGCAGGACGCTGATAAGGAATACCATATTCATCCAATTTGGATGCGAGGTATGCTACCTGTTTTACGCGGGTTTCGATCATGCCGAATTCAAGGTTTTCGCGCAGACCTACTGCCAGAGCATCCATATCACGGCCGTTCATACCGCCGTAGGTCAGGAAGCCTTCAAATGGGATGCAGAAGCGTTTTGCACCTTCGTACCAGTCCTGACGGTTAGTTGCGATGAAACCGCCCATGTTTACGAGACCGTCTTTCTTGGCTGACATGGTCATGCTGTCGGCGTAGGAGAACATTTCCTTGGCGATTTCTGCGATGGTCTTGTTTTCATAACCCTTCTCACGGGTCTTGATGAAATATGCGTTCTCGATGAAACGAGCGGAGTCCATATTTACGGGCACACCGTATTTGTGGCAGAGTTCGCAGGTTTCACGGATGTTCTGCATGCTTACAGGCTGACCGCCAACAGTGTTGTTGGTAACGGTAAGAACCATGAAAGGAACATTGCCCTGGTTTTCCTTGAGAACTTTTTCGAGTTTTTCGAGACCTACATTACCTTTGAAAGGAACCTCAAGCTGGGTATCGTGAGCCTCGTCACAGGTTACGTCGATAGCGAATGCCTTGCGGCTCTCGATATGACCTTTGGTGGTATCAAAATGAGCGTTTCCTGGGATGATGTTACCAGCCTTTACCAGGTGGGAGAAAAGTACGTTCTCTGCTGCACGGCCCTGGTGGGTAGGAATAACATATTCAAAACCGGTGATTTCGGTGATGGTGTTTTTCATGTTGAAGAAACTGCGGGCACCAGCATAGCTTTCATCGCCGAGCATCATAGCGCTCCACTGGCGGTCGCTCATTGCACCCGTACCGGAGTCGGTGCAGAGGTCGATATAAACCTGGTCGCTCTTCAGCATAAAGATGTTGTTGTGGGCTTCTTCGAGCCATTTTTCGCGTTCTTCGCGGGTGGATTTCTTAATGGGTTCTACCATCTTGATTTTCCACGATTCTGCAAATGGAAGTTCCATAATAAATTATTTTATGTTAATGATTAAAATTAAAATTTCAGAAAACACAATCCTGCTCATCCTGAGCGGAACTCCGGTATTTCTACCTTAATCAATAGGCTATTACATCACGTTTCTTGATATTCAGGAAACGCTGCGAGAGCATTGGGATGTAACGGTTTCTATTCATAATATCGGCTGCCGTTCCACGGCTGTTCGAGGTGCAAAATTACACAAAATATTTCATTCTGCAAAATATTTTTTCAATTTTTTTATAATTTCCCTTCAAACACGCCATTCCAGGATTCACAGAAAAGGCAGGTCCCGCAAACTGCAGGTCCTGCCATATATCAGCTGGTCCTCCAGAGGTTATTTCTTTTTCCCGAATACCTGGATCAGGTCCTTAGCCTTGTCGATGAGTTCCTTTTTCTCCGCGTCAGACAGATTCATATCCTTCAACGCATCCACAGCGGTGGATATCAGTTCCTTGAACTGGTTGTCATCCTTGGCGGAAGCCAGATTGTTCATCAGTTCCTTGTTGGCGGTAAGGGAGGAAACAGCCTTCATGATATTTTCGTTTCCGGCCAGAGCCGAAACATTCTTCAGAAGATCCTTATTCTTCAAAAGTGAGCCTAACAATCCCATAGCATCAATATTTTACCATTGGTTCCATTTCCTTGGCCTGGGCAATCATCTTTTCAAGTTCCTTCACGGAAGGAACGCGGTTGCAGAGGTTTTTTTCATTGTTTACTGCCTCCATCTTGGCATAGAGGTTTGCAGGCACTCTGTGGCGGAACTCCTTGATGGTATCAACGCCAGCAGCCTCAAGCAGTTCTGCGAACTGACCTGCCACACCTTTAATGCGGAAAAGGTCTGCATGGTTGGTCCACTTCAAAATCAGTTTCGGGCTGATTTCGGTTTCCTCTGCCACATGTTTGCGGCCCGTAGGGGTAACACATTTGTTAAGCAGATCCTCGGTAGTCTTAATACCTGCTGCAATCAGTTTCTCGGCATATACCTTGCCGATTCCTTCTACTTGGTCAATCTTGTACGACATAATGTAAGTTTTATGGTTTGATGGTGCAAAAATACAAACATCTGGCCACCTGACCAAATTTTTTTATCAACATCTGTTAATAAATAGAACTGCGGTCTCCTGCACTTCACTTCCCGGGGGCCACGAAAGTAATCGCTCCAGGGAGCTGGGTCACCTTATATTTGTCGCTGCACAGCATATCGCCGTCTATTGTCACCCAGAACGGACGCCCCGACGTCATCGTAATCTCTCTGCCCCGACGGTATTTCAGCAGATTCTGGAACTTGGGATCGTCCAGATGTTCCCCCCGCTTGTAGGCCCCGATCATGCTCACGAACCGCGCCAGCATCATCGGTTTCGCCATACAGATTTCTACCAGTCCGTCATCGTTCTTGGAACGGGGCGCGCACTTGTAGGCTCCGCCCACATACTGTCCGTTGCTCAACGTACAGAGCAGCATCTTGCCGCGATGGAACACCTCTCCGTCCACATCCAGATCCACCTGATTGGAACGCCCCGTGAATATAGCCTTCACGATACCCGTCGTATAGGCATTCTTGCCCCCGATCAAGGGCTTGCGCTTCACCTCTATCATCGTGCGGCACACCTCCGAATCAAATCCGAAGTTGCACACGTTCAGCGAATAGCGCGTCTCGTTCTTTCCGCATCCCAGCACGTCCACCTGCATCAGATCCACTTTACGGGCCACCCCGTTGATGGTATTCTCCACCTCCAGAAAATCCGCCTGTTTGCCGTAATATTTGATATAGTCGTTACCGCTGCCGCAGGGGTAGCACGACATCTGCGCGTTAGGCATACCCGCAATTCCCGTAACCACCTCATTAATGGTACCGTCACCTCCGCAGGCATAGAACCTCACCACCCGGTCGGGATGCGACAGGCAATATTCACGGCAATATACCGTAGCATCCTTCGGTCCCTTGGTTACATAAATTTCGTAATCAATCTTCCCGCAATATGGGCGCAGAACCGCCTTGATATCCTCTGTAGCATCTTTTTTACCAGCGTATGGGTTTACGATAAAAATATGTTTTACGTCTGTAGATGAGACGTTTACAGCAACATTCATGCAATATACCAAATTAAAATGATGATGCAAAGATACAACTTTTTTGCAATTATCCGGAATCAGAAGCCAGTTTTTTTTCAACTCTATGGCTCCGAGCCGGGCGGAATGCCCAAAGATTTCCGTAACTACGACGGCCTTACCAGGGAGGTATAACGCAAATATCTGCCAGGTTGCGGACGGGAAACGGTATGTTATGATTTTTTTTGAACAAAATATGGCGGAAATCCATTTTTTATTCGTAATTTTGCAGTTTGTTCCATATTTGCATATACATATATGGGAGATTGATTATCAACAACATATAGATACCTTGCCTTCTTCGGAAGCGCGGCAGAAAACATCAAAATGAACAAAAAGCAATATCTCTCACCCCGCATTGCCATGGTGGAGTTCAGATCCGAATCCGGATTTGCCGCCAGCGGAGACGGATTTGACCGTATGCCTTCGGGCGCGGCAGATGCCGTGAATTTCTCGTCGATATTCTCAAGCAGCAAACCTCAGGCCAACAACGGCCGCTACAACGACGAATATAAAGAAACGGACATCAACGATCTTTGGTAGGAAAGGAACGATGACTATGAAAAGAATATGCTATTTGATGCTGGCGCTTACGGCTCTTCTGACCGGCTGCCAGAAAGGGGGGATCACTTTGAAACTGGAAACCGAGGCCTATCTCGGAAACGGCTCGAAACTGCATGTGGAAGAGGGCTTTTCTACCTGGGACAACGGAGATATGGTAATTATCAACGGCAATGAATACGCCGTAGCGGTGGACGGCAACAACGCCATGATATCGGATGTAGAGGATGCCGACTATTTCCAGGCCGCCTATCCCTTCTCGCTGGTGAAAAACATAAGGGGAAACTCCCTGGAGTTTGACCTGCCTACCGTGCAGAACTACCGCACCTCGGGCGGACGTCAGGTGCTGGAGGCCGTGATGTCGGGCAAATGCCGCCAAGGCGACCCTCTCAAGTTCCACAACATGGAGTCGCTGCTCAAGATTACCGTCTCGACCCCGATGACCACCCATATCAGAAAAATCAAGCTTCAGGACATGAACGGAGGCTCACTCAGCGGATCGGCCATGCTCGCCCTCGCAGGGGAAGGCACGGATAACAACTTTACAATCATGAACGGATGCGACAGCGTGGTGCTCGACTGCGGTCTGGGCGTACCCATCGAGGCCGACAGCTCGAAAGACTTCTACATCGTGCTGCCGCCCACCCTCTACAACGCCAGACTCGCCATTACCATAGTCGATGACTTCCAGACTTTCACCCATACCCTGACCGGCACTTTGAACACAGCGCGCAACCATATCTACAGCCTGAGTTTTGCCACTAACGGCACCGGAGTGACCGCCACCCCGCACGCCAAGCCTCTCTGCAACCAGATATTCTACACGCTTAACTCGGGCTACTGGTTCTCGCCCGACGACCTGCTGACCGCCTTCGGAGAGGGCGGCCGGATACAGGAATTCAACGGCAAGCACATATTTACCGCCCCCCAGGCCATCGTAGAGATACCGGGAGGAATATTCGACAACAAGAACTACAGCGGCAATCTCAGCCTCGGCACCGTGGTGCTGCCCGAAGGTGTGACCAAAATTGGAGACGAAGCCTTCGCCTACTGTTGGCATATGTTCGCCATCACCCTGCCCAGCACCTTGACCTATATAGGCGATGATGCTTTTTGGGGAGCCGAAATCCAGGAACTGGACCTCCCCGAAGGCCTCACACACCTGGGGCGGAATGCGTTCTGCCTGACTTGGCTCCGCGGCATAGAGTGGCCCGCCGCCATCACCGAGGTCCCAGAAGGACTGTTCGAGCGGAGCCGCATCTACTCGATCACCCTTCCCGAAGGTGTGACCAAGATAGGCAACAAGGCGTTCTGCGGGTGCAACGTGCTGAGCAGAAACATAAGTCTCCCCAACAGTCTGACCGAGATTGGGGAAGAGGCTTTCGCCTATAACCAGGGTGTCAGCGACAGTCCCATCTTCGAGATGACCATCCCCTCCGGAGTGACCAGGATAGGCAGCAAGGCATTTGCTGATATGGCGTATATGGACACCGTATATATGAAGCCTATGATTGGCCCCGTCATAGGCGAACAGGTGTTCTCCGACATCGTGAAAGTAATCTTCATACCCCAGGGCAGCACCGGATACGACCAGAATGGCTGGGAGGCCTACGCCGACAGAATACAGACCGGAAGTTACTGATAACTGCAGCCGGAAGGTTACCGCTGCCATATTGGACAGTTTACCTTTGTTACCGGCGCTATCGGCTTTTAGATTCTTGGGAATGAAGTAATGCTCTCATTCCCAGCAGTATCTTGAATCCTGTGCAGGTGATGCAACTTCTCTATACAACTTTCGTATAAGGGGCGGCGTTGATGGCCCTAAGGGTGATCAACGCCGTAATATTAGAAAAAGTTACTTTTTTATCCTGCATCTCCTGCATAGCCTTTCCCAAAAATCTCAAATTCAGCAAATTATACAAAAATGCAAAAAAAATATACTCCGCCGCCCCGGGGAACTACAGCCATTTTGTATCCAGAGAGTGGCTCCCTTGATGATACAGTTTTGACGTCCCTCTCCGGCGGGACGTTGGAGGCCGTTTAGTCTGGCGGGTATCTCCCGGGTATCTCTCTGGTATCTCCCATGTAACTCCCTGCGGAACCCGAAAGATATACGGCGTTTCCCCAGTGAAACCCCGCCAGAAAAACGGAGTTGCCTGCCCTCTGTATCATCAGAGGGTCTGACCCCTTGATGACCCAATTAGCACAAAATAGACACCAAATTGACACCGAAATGACACTGAATGTGAACAAACTGACATCCGACGTCGGAAAGAGTTCGTAACTTTGCATCCGAAATCATGAGTTCTAAAAGCTTCAAATTCTAACCTCTAAACCTTAAACTATTAAACCATTAAACCCTTAAACCACACAAAACACTATGGCTTATATTCTCAATACTCATTCAGGATCTTTTCAGGGGAAAAATGTATGTGGTGAAGATGGTTGAGGGTATGAATGTGGAAATTTCTGGCAGGTTTGCGTGAATATTTCTGTTGTCGCACAATAATTATACAAGATTTCCGTTCTAATTATACTCAATCACAATAAATCCGATAATGTATATCACCATCACAAATAGTAGAGAGTTGCTCAGGATACATCCGTCGAGTGTGGTCTGTATCCAGAGTGATGGCAATTACTCCTCGTTTATGCTTTCGGGCGGGGTTCAGGAGGTGGTGAGTATGCAGCTTGGTCTTATCGAGGAACTTCTGAACAGGCAGTTGAACCATGAGGCCAACTGTTTTATCAGGATAGGCCGCAGCTGGATCATCAACAGGGAAAAGGTGTACAAGATCATACCCAGCGAGGGAGTCCTTATGCTGCGGGATGGCGACAACAAACCTTTCCAGACGGCACAGCTTTCTACCGAGGCACTGAAGAAACTGAAGGCAATAATGGAACAAGGCGATCAGAAGTAAAACAATATATGAAGAAGACGGATTTTGATCTGGAAGATAACGAAATACGGATTGTAGGCGAAAATCCGGGTCCCCACGGGAACAGCAGAAAGTGGGTATATGTGCTCATTGCCGTTGTGGCGGCGGCTTTGGCGGGGATTGTGGTCTTTAATAAAGTTTACTCTTCGGGAACTCCAGAGGAGCAGAGCCTTCCGGTATCGGAGGTCCTTCCAGGCAATGAGGGTTGCATCATCAGGGATACAGTCATCAGCGATATTGCGCTGAAGCTGTTTATTCCTTCGGGAACTCCTTCGCTGTATGTGGGAAGGCTTTTGCCGGAATATGACACCAATATCGTGTTTGCGGCAGAAGCGGCTTATTACAGGAAAGACAACAATCAGATTTCGGGTGCGTTTATTCTGGAAGGCGAGCAGCTGGCCCGAGGCTGTTCCATGCTGGGGTATTGTGCGATAATCCATGGCGAGATCTATCTGGGACAGGCTAAAAGTACTTCGTTGTTCGAGGAGGCGGTAGAGGAAGAGGGTTATTTCTTCCGCCAGAAGCCCTTGGTGGATAGCTGCAGGGCCGTTCATGAACAGAACAATCGCCGGAACCCGAGCATAAAGGTTCCCCGTAACGCGATAGTGAAGCTGGACAACAGGTCTGTGGTAGTGGGTTGCGAGACACCTGTTACGCGAAACGACTTTGCGGACGTGCTGGTACGGCTGGGATGCCAGCAGGCGGTTTCGCTTTCGGGGAGGGATAATTTCGGGTTTGCGCGAGATACGGCAGACAACATCCATTATTGGGGACAGATTCCGGAAAAGAATGTGCCGGAGAATATCAACTATATCATCTGGAAAAAATAAGAAATTTCCAGGCTGAATACGGCTCCAAAGCCCATTTTGAATTTTTCAGGAGAAGCCCGTTTGTACGCTGACTGGGTGTATTCGTACATTAGTATTCCGGATTCATACATCGGCATTTTCTGTGTCGTGGAATAGTTGTAATTTTGCAACTGAAATCACGAAACATAATGTTTAATAAAATCCAATATCATGAAAAAGACTGTATTATTGTTGGCTATGATGGCTGCCATGATGACGGCCTGCAATCGTGGCGGAAAAACGAATGAAACAAACGACGAATGGGCGATTGATGAAAATGCGCAGGTGGAGGCAATCTTTGATTTGGTTCAAAGAGATACTAATCTCAAGGGATGTCTGTCCACTTTATGCACAATGGCAGAATGGTGGATAGAACTGCCGTTCGGGGAGTCCCAGGATGAGTTTCTGCGGAATGCACAGGATATGTACAACGGCTATATGCTGGTGAATACGGTGGTGGCGGATTATGAAATATGGGAGCGGGAAAACACGCTGGAAGATCCCGCTCCATTCCTTGACACGATCATTATGGCGATCAGGGATGTCAATGTGGATGTACTGCAGTCTCCGGAACTGCGGAGCAAAGGGGAGAAATTTGTGAAGAATATGGTGTGGTGCATGGAACACCCCAAAAACTGGACGGACAGCAGATGTCCATCATTCTATATCGAACAGCTCCAGGAGTATGTACATAACCGATATGCCGCGCCGGTAATGGATCAGGAAAAGATAGCAGCAGTTTCTGCTGCATCAAACCATCTCATCGCTGCAAAGAAGCCGGTGCAGGAGGAGATAGCTGCACTGGATGATGTTGCCCGTTTCGGTGCCCAGATGGACAGTATCTGCCATGCGGAGAGTTTTACGGAACAATGTGCGATAGCCCTTGCCTGCTGCAACCATGTAGAGACTTTCCATGGAATGCAGACCCTCTGGCAGCTTAAAGCCATGATGACGTCGGGAGAATATTCACCGCTGCTATGTGAAATATGGGTCAGATGGCGTGCCTTCCTCCAGACGGAAGTGTTCGGAAATTCCCGTGATTCATATATTCCTAATGACGCATACGATGCGGTGAGAAAAATATTCTTCACCACAATAGTAAACCATATAAGTGAAAATCCGGATGATATGCTGGCCAAGACGCTGGCGGCACTGCTTGCAGAGACGCAGGGGCTTATAAGGAATGGGTGCTGTATGTTTGGAAACAATGCCGTGTATGACCTTGCAGTATTCTGTCCCGATTTCTACGGTGACGGTGATGCGGAAGAGGAAGAATAGCTGATTACGGCTGGAACGATAAAACCACTTGTGCTACGCCCGGCGTCTGGCTGCCCTTTGGGGGCGGGGCGTTCTGGGCGTGGTGTTGTGGCGGGTGGTGAAGACTACGGCAAGGGCGGAAATGCCGAGTACCAGCACGAAGGTGAGGAGGAAGTCGGAGAGGTGCATCTCGACGGGGAAGGCGTGGACAATGAAATTTCCGTCGCCCATCTTGATGATGCCGAACTGCTGCTGGAGGAAGCAGCAGACAAATCCCAAAGCGATGCCTACGATGACGCCTATGGTGGCAATGAGCAGTCCTTCGATGGTGAAGGTCCTGCGTATGGAGGCGGTGGGCATTCCCATGGATTTGAGTATGTTGATGTTGCGTTGCTTGTCGATGATGAGCAGCGAGAGCGAGGCGATGAGGCTGAGGGTGGAGATGAGTACGATGAGGGAGAGGATGAGGATGATGGCGAGACGCTCGGAGCGGAAAATCTTGAAATAGAGCGGCTGCTGTTCGTAGCGGTCTTTTACGGTTACTTCGCAGGCGGGCGCGCAGAGTTCTTTGATTTGCTGTTTGAGGGCTTTCTGGTGTTTTGGGGCGGTATAGACTGCGAGGGCGGTGCATTCGTCGGGGGCATATTCCATGAGGGAGCGGACCAGGTTGATGTCGGTGAGAATGTATTTTTCGTCAATTTCCTGCTGTATCTGGAAGACTCCGGAGGGATGGGTGGCGGTGCTGTTGAAGGCATCGTTGAGGGAAAAGCCGAGGCTGCCGGAGCGATGGGGGATATGAATCATCACGGGACTGTTGCCGAAGGGCTGGATGCCGAGGGTGTGGGCTATCTCGCAGCCGAAAAGCGCATAATCAACCTCGTTTTCGCGGAGGACCGGTTCTCCGAAGAGGAGCAGACTGTCCAGATGGGAGGTATGGAGGTATTCCTGATCTACGCCGCGGAGCTGTACGATGGTCTGGTTCTGGTTGTGGGTGACCCAGGCGTTTTCTTCCACTATGGGGTAAGCGGATTCTACGCCGTCGAGGGATTGGATTTTCTCGTAGGGAATGGTGGAGAGGGGAATGGTCTTTCCACTGGAGGGCTCCACTATCAGGGGCGGGTCGAGTATGTTGAAGAGCGACTGAGTGAGGGTTCCGATTCCGTTATAGACGGAGAGTACCATGATAAGCGCCATGGCGCCTACCGCGATACCGACGAGCGAGATCCGGGAGATGATGTTTACGATGGTCTTTCTGCGACGGGCAAAGAGGTATCTTCGTGCTATGAGAAATTCGGTCTTCATTTTGCGGTTATTGCTTCAGCAGGCGGTCGATTTTCTCGGCCTGGTCAATGGACTCGTCAAGATAGAATTCGAGGGTTGGGATGATTCTCAGCTGTTTGGCTTCGCGCAGTCCCAGCCGTTTCCGGATTTCGGGGGTATGGTCGGCGATGTTCTGCATGACGGCTTCTTTGGTTTCCCCTCCGATAGGGAATACGCTGATGAAGATTCGTGCGATGCTGAGGTCGCTGGTGATGCGGACTTCCGTTACGGATATCAGGGAGGCTCCGAGGGTGGATTTCATCTCCTTGAGGAATATTTCTGCGAGGTCCTGCTGTATGAGGCGTGAGATTTTGTTTTGTCGGCTTTTTTCCATGTCTGTGGTTTCGTTTTATTCTAAGATGATTATTTTTTGTTGTTTCAGGATTGTTCCTTCTTCGGAAACCAGGCGTGCGATATAGGTCCCGGCGGGCAGATTGTGGGAAATGGTATGGATTCCCTGTTCCACCGTGAGGCTGAGCCTTTCGTTTCCGGAGAGGTCATAGATAATCAGGCGCCCCTTGGCGGTCTCGGCCGTGAAGCGGGACTGGGAAGGGTTGGGGGCGATGAAGGCGGTTTCCGCATGGGATGCCGGAGCGATGCCGAGCAGTGCGGTATCTACTACGGCTAAGGTATATTCTCCGGAGCGGAGAAACTCTAATATGAAGGTTCCCTCATCGGCGTTTGAGGTGTGGCGGAGGGAGACAATCTTCCAGGGATGACCGGCATCGGGGCGATAGACGAGTGCCATGGAATCCAGGGTCTGGGTCTGGTTGTAGAAACCATAGTCTATAGCCTGAGGGGATTTCCCCCGGGCATATCTGAAACGTCCGGTAATCTGGTTGTTCCAGTCCATGATGGCGTTGATGGTCCAATAGCGGTTGGCGGTACGGATAATGCCCTCTTGCGGAGATGCTCCCGGGGCGGTAAAATGGTGGGAGACATATATCTGTGCGGTATCGTAGAGGGCTACTGCCTTGGTGGAGAAATAGGCATTTGCGGCTTCCTGCGGGGTCCCGGTAGCGGTAATGGAATACTGGCTCAGGATTGAGGCGTGGGAAATCTCACAGTCTTCGTCGAGGATGGCGAAAGCGGGATAGAGGGGCAGTTCTACCGATTGCGTGGTATTCTCACCGTTGAAGGTGAACCAGTGTTTGTGGGTCTCACCGTTTCCGCTGTGGAAAGTGATAGGAATGCGGTTGGAATTCATCATCTCCGGAGCGCGCAGCAGATGCTGGCTGAGGGTGATTTCGGCTATATTTTCGTGGAATTTCAGAGAGTCGATCCTGTAGTCGTTGAAACCGGCGTTGAAGACGTGGAAGTCAAAGAAGCCGGTCAGATCTACCCCCGTATAATGGCTTAAAGAATCGCGGATGCCGGCAGCATCGAGGTTCCCGAAAGCGACCTCTGTAAAGAGCCGTTGCATGGCTGCATAAAAGACCTCCTCGCCCAGATAACCTCTCAGAGAGTGCCATACGGTAGCACCTTTGTGATAGGTTGTGGTTCCGTAGGTTACGTCCGGGGTTACCCCATGGAGGGCAATATATCCGCCGTCATCAAGATGAGCCGTAGTAAGTACCGAAAAGAGGTTGTTCTGGTGGTAGTTTCGGGCGAAGGATTTCCCGAAGGCCGCCTCCATGGCGATTTCTTCGCAGAAGGTGGCTCCCCCTTCGTTTATCCACATATCGCCTGATTCCGCGCAGGTGATGAGGTTCCCGAACCAGGCGTGGGCCAGTTCGTGGACAATCACACTCTGGCAACTCTGTTCCATGTTTGCCATGCAGGAATTCACGAGCGAGATATTGTTGGCGTGTTCCATAGAGCCTTTCGGCGTGCCCACATATCCTATCCTTCCCCAGCGGTAGGGTCCGAAACAGCGTTCATACATGGGTACTGCATCTTCCAGAATAGCGTAGGCCTCCCATACGGCTGCGCTGTCCTGATTTACGAAGCCGATCATGGCTGGGTATTCTCCATAGATTCCCTGATAGGTGCGTTCGATAATCTTCAGCGGGGCTGAAGCGAAGCCTATCAGGTAGGTAGGTGTAGGATTTTCGATAACCCATACGGAGGTGATGCTGCTGTCGGAGTTGAGGGTTTCGCTTTCGCGGATACCGCTGCAGAGGGTTCTCCAGCCCGGTTTGCAGGTGATGGAAATTCTGTAGGTCGCCTTGTCCTGAAAATCGTCGTGGCAGGGCATCCATGCGCGCCCGTAGTTGTGGGGGTAATCCTCAAAGGCCACCCCAAGATTATAGCACATTCCGCCATCGATATGGAGTCCTCCCCAGCCGTAGGATTCTACGGTATTTCCGGTATGATAATAGATGACGGGCTGGATGGAACGCATACCGGAAGAGGGCAGTTTCAGATACCTTCCGTTGTAGGAATAGCCGGCCGGAATCCCGTTGATCAGGACGGA
The DNA here is from genome assembly GCA_045640985.1 of Bacteroidales bacterium. GTDB lineage: Bacteria > Bacteroidota > Bacteroidia > Bacteroidales > P3 > Colimorpha. Next base: position 20,589 of record JAZUFZ010000045.1, on the reverse strand, counting down.
ATCCACCGTGGCAGACCTCAGATCCAGCGTTACGGAATCGGTCTCCGTTGCAATCGTAAGGGTCGCTTTGCCTGCCAGCTGGCGGTCCATTTTGTGGCATAAATCGAGTTCGAGGCTGTACTCATAAACGTCAAAATCTGGAGTCTGAGCCTCTCCGGACTGCCAGAATAGCAGCACCAGAACCATCCACAAAACAAACTTTTTCATCTATTCATTATATATTAGTTGCAAAACTGAAAATTTTTGCAAAAGTACGAAAAAAATTTGGTTCGTATGAAAAAAAGTTTGTAATTTTGCAAAATGATATTAAAATGATATCACAATGAATCGCAAATCAAATTCATAATCAATTCAAAATACAATATCATGGAAACAAAAGAATTTTCTCGTAAAATGAGTGCCTTGAACAATGGCTTTTTCAATCTGATTGTAAATCTTGTCCTTCTGGCGGGTTTTGTCTGGCTCATCGTCCTGTGCGGAAGCGGTGCTGAAACCGACGGTGAAATCGTCTTTACTGTGCTTCTGGGATGCGTGCTTACTTTCCTTTATATTCTTCATCTCATAGGCTTTATGATTATCCAGCCCAACCAGTCCCGGGTGCTGACCTTCTTCGGAAAATATCGCGGTACGGTTCGCGACAATGGTTTTTTCTGGGTTAATCCTTTCTATGGCAAGCAGAAGATTTCCCTTCGTGCGCGTAACATGGACGTGAATCCTATTAAGGTGAACGACAGGAACGGCAACCCTATCATGATCGGTCTCGTGCTGGTGTGGAAAATCCGCGATACCTATAAGGCCTGCTTCGATATCGATGTCGATACGCTTGCTACGGTTCAGAAAGACGGCTCCTCTCAGGCCCAGTCCCAGACGCTGAAAGGGTATGACAGTTTCGTGAACGTACAGAGCGATGCTGCCTTGAGAAAGGTTGCAGGTCTTTACGCCTACGATAATATCGACAGCAGGACGGAAGAAATTACCCTCCGCAGCGGTGGAGAGGAAATCAACGAAGGTCTGGAGCAGGAACTCCGCAGCCGTCTCAGCATCGCCGGAATTGAGGTCGTGGAGGCTCGCATCAATTATCTTGCTTACGCAGCCGAAATCGCCAGCGTAATGCTTCGCCGCCAGCAGGCCGATGCAATCATCTCGGCCCGCGAAAAGATTGTGGAAGGCGCTGTGACCATGGTGGATCTTGCCCTCAGGAAACTGGAGAACGACCATATCGTAGAACTCGATGCCGAACGCAAGGCAGCCATGGTAAGCAATCTTCTGGTGGTTCTGTGTGCCGACGAGAGTGCCAGCCCTGTAATCAATGCCGGAACGTTGTATTGATCCACGGACTGCCCGCAGGTCATTAAAAAGAATCCATCATGAAAAAAACCTTTGCTTTGAGGGTTGATGAGGAGATGTTGGCCGCCATCGAACGGTGGGCGGCCGACGACTTCCGCAGCACGAATGGCCAGATCGAGTTCCTTCTGGCCGAAGCGCTGAAGAAATCGAAGCGCTATCCAAAGAAGTCGAATCCACAAAAGGTTGAATCCCATGAATAAACATCCGATTTTTTTTGTATTGGTCATATTGTCGTTTCTCATCATTTTTGGGGCATTCATGTTCGAGGCGATTTCCGTAGGCTTTGAACAGCTCTTTGAACAGTCTGGTGATTCTTTCATTTCCTTCATTCTGGTTCCCCTGCTGGTCGGTTTCGAAACGCTGATGACCGTCTATCGGCCGCAGCACTGCACCAACAGCCGTCTCGTACTCAGGAACCGGAAACTGAAACTCCAGAAAGATACCCTTCCGCCTGATACTCATGAGCTTCGTCCTGCCCGTTACGGTATCGTCGTGCTGCTGTGCGCCATAGGAAGCGCGTGCGGAGTGTTTTCCGTACAGCTGAAACCGCTGGTTATAGCATCCGTAGTATTCTATGTGGCTGCCGCCATATTGTTTATCGTTACCGAAGTTCAGGTCGCTAACCACAACAGATAGCCCGTTTCCAGCCATGATGTCAATAATATTTCTTTCACTCATATTCACTGTCTTTACCTTTCATCTGCTATGAATACAAGCACGCCGATACTTCTTTCCACTTTGCTTCCTCATGCTGACCCCTCCCAGGTGGCTGGCCTGTCCCGTTTCTTCAAGACTGGGCCCGGACAATATGGCGAGGGGGACCGGTTCCTCGGCATCAGGGTCCCCGTCATCCGTGCGGTTGTGAAGCAATGCTGGGAACGTACCACCCTTGAAGACCTCGAAACCACCATCCGAAGCCCTTATCATGAAGTCCGTATGGCTTCGCTTCTGACGCTCGTGCAGCTTTTCAGGCACAGTAAGAAGGACCCCAGTTTCCAGCAGCAGTGTGTCGCCTTCTACCTCTCCCATACCGATTTCATCAACAACTGGGATCTGGTGGATCTCTCCTGCTACGAGATACTCGGGGCCTGGCTCTACTCCCGCGACCGCGCCCTCCTCTACGATCTGGCGGATAACGGCAGGACCCTCTGGGAACAGCGGATGGGAATTGTCTCGACCATCTATTTCATCCGTCAGGGCGACCTGGACGATACCTATGCGATAGCCGACCGCCTCCTCTCTAAGGAGGAACCGCTCCACGACCTGCTCCAGAAGGCGGTAGGATGGCTCCTCCGCGAAGCGGGCAAACGCGATATGGACCGCCTCTCGGCCTACCTCTCCGTCCGATACAGGACCATGCCCCGGACGCTCCTCCGGTATGCCATAGAAAAATATCCCGAACCTATTCGGAAACAATACCTCAACTCGCTGATATAAATGAATATAGAGACCTTTCGGGAATGCTGTCTCCGTCAGCCCCTCGCTACTGAGGATATGCCCTTCGATGACACAGTCGTCGTGTTCCGGCTCCAAGGGAAAATCTTTGCCTGTATCCCGCTCGACCGTCCCGACATCGCTGTTCTTAAATGCGATCCGGAATATGCCCTCGAACTCCGGGAACGCTATCCCGCCATAGAAGGGGCCCGGCACTGGAACCGGAAATACTGGAACCAGATACACCTCGACCGTCTGCATGACGATGAACTTCTCGCGCGTCTTGTCCGCCATTCCTGGTTAGAAGTAAACCGGAAACTACCCCTGAAGCTCCGTATCCCCGAAACGGACATCTGACGCGGGCGCCCCGCGGAAGCGGGCAAGGAGCGGGCAAGGAGCAGGTAAGGAGCAGGTAAGGAGCGGGTAAGGAGCGGGTAAGGAGCGGGTATCTCCCTGGTATCTCTCTGGTAAGTCCCTCCTGACACCGGAAAAATCAGCCGGCGGAATGCTCAGAAAAGGCTCCCTACTTGGGAGATACCCGGGAGATACTTGGGAGATACTCCGGAGATACCGATGATAGTTTTCCTTAGAGAAACTCCGCTGTTGCGGGCATACGGTACGGCGGATAAATATATTTTCGCGGGCGTACAATAAAAGGATGTTTTCTGCGTTATAAGAAAAATATATGAATAAGATTCAAAAATTATTCGTATATTTGCATCTCTATTGAAAATTACAATTTTGACCTTATATGCTATGTATTAAAAGAATAGTGCTGCTGGTGTGCCTCTGCGCGGGGGCGTTTTTTGCCGCGGGGCAGGAAAAGGGGCTGCGGGTGCGGTGCTACGGCTCCTACGACTATCATATCGCCACGGGGAGCAGGGGTGCTTTTGCTGCCATGGGCGATTATGCGTTCGGCGGGAACTATTCCCTCCAGTTGGGCCTGAACCTCGCTACGGGGAGCCGGACGGCGCTGAACCTGCAGGGCGAGGCGGTGCTGGGGCAATGGGAAGGGGGAAAACTGGTGCTGCAGCACCGTTATCTCTACCGGGTGTTCCCGCAATGGAACGTGCAGGAGTTCACCGGTGCGCTGAACCTCGGCTGGCGCGGGGGGCACTGGGATCTGATGCTGGGTCTCGCCAACCGCTATACGGCGGAACGGGTCCAGCGGACCCGCGGAGGGGAATCTACGGTATTTGAACCGATGAATGTGATGTTTGCGGCCGAATACAGCCTCTGGCCGGAAGTGGAGTGCGATGTGGTGGAGCGGGAGTGGAATGTGAGCCTCCGGTGGAGCTCGTATAACGATTTCGAGATAGAGCGCGTGGCGATGTGGTTCTATAGCGTGAAAGGGTATTATCTCCTCAACGGGAATACGCGGCTTATAGGTGAGGTGGGCATTCATCCGGTGGGGTCGCTCAATCTCACCTCCTCCTATAACGGCTGGTGGATGAATCTGGGCGCGATGTTTAATATAGTCTCAAAATCGGGCAGATAATGGAAATCATGAAGAAAATGAAACAGGAAATACGGATAGCGGCTGTAGCGGCAGCGCTGATGACGGCGGGGTGCGACAGTCTGGATATCAAAGGAATGTTTTTCTCAAGCGGAGACCCGACCGAGGAGCGGGTAGCCGAGTGGCTCGCCTGGGACGAAGCGCACGGCCCCAATGTGATAGCGGGCGTGCCGGACGAATACCGTTTCTATGCCTGTTCCGACCCGCATGTGGACACCTCAGCCGCGCGGGTAGCGGAGTTCCTGAGGCAGGAATGCCAGGACCCCCGGGCGGTGATGAGCATCATCATGGGCGACATAGCCAACAAAGCGGGCGAGGAGCCCTACAGGATGGTGCTGGACGCCATACGGAACCGGCCCGCGGCCGCGGGGCAGGACACCTGCTGGGTAATTCTGGGCAACCACGATATCTATTTCGACTGCAATACCCACTACAGAAACTGTTTCCACACCTCCACATATACCCTTGAGGTGCAGACCGCGGGCGGATATAAGGACCTTTATGTATTCCTCGACAGCGGAAATTCCACTCACGGGGCGCGTCAGATGGGCTGGCTCCGGGAGGTGCTGAGCCGCCGCAGCGAATATCGCCACTGCATCATCTGCACCCATGTGTGTATCTTCCGCACCACCTACAACTACAGCACCACCCCGGCGGCCAATCTTCCGCTGGAGGAATATTACGAACTGACCGACCTCATGGCTGAAAGCAATGTAAGCCTTTTCATGATGGGCCATTTCCATTATAAGGAAAGTCAGGTGATAGGAGGCATTCCGTACGTGATGACCGACAATCTCAACGACACAGAGTCGGGTCCGTCCTGCCTTGTGGTGGATTGCGGCAATGATGGCGTAAATTATAAATACCAGAATCTATGAGACCACTTCTGATTATAGGAATCCTGACGGCTGCGCTCCTTTCGGGGTGCGCAAAGCAGGGCTATCCCACCGGAGGCCCCAAAGACACCCAGCCCCCCAAGGCGGTTTCCGTCAATCCCCCTTCGGGAACGCTGAACTTCAGCCAGCAGGGGTTTTATATACAGTTCGATGAGTATGTGACGGTAAAGGATGCCGACAACAACATCCTGATTTCGCCCCCGATGGAGAAAAAGCCCGAATATGTGCAGAAAGGGCATGGCATTATGGTGAAAATCAAGGATACCCTCAAAGAAAACACCACCTATCTCTTCCAGTTCAAAGGAGCGATCGTGGATTTCAACGAAGGCAATCCGCTGGAAAGTCTTGAATATGCCTTCTCCACGGGTAACTGTCTTGATACGATGACCCTTGAAGGGTGGGTAGAGGATGCCCTCACAGGGAAGCCTTCGGAGAATACGGTAAGCGTGCATCTTTACGAAGCCCCCACTTCGGACGGAGCGTTATGGGACTCGGCAGTATGCAATCAGATACCCGTATATGTTACCCGAACCGACAGACAGGGCCGTTTCCAGTTTCACAATATCCGCCCCGGGGCATACCGTCTGGCCGCCCTCGAAGACGAGGACAGGAACATGAGATATGCCCCATCTGAGGCCATTGCGTTCTGCGATACGCTGGTGCATTCCTGCGTACCGGTCAAGGCCGATACGGCCGCTGCGGATTCCCTCACAGCCGATACAGCGAAGGCCGGTTCAAAGAGACCCGCAGCCACGGATTCAACCCGGACTCCCGAGAAAAAGCATCTCCTGCTCCGGCTCTCCAAAACCCTAACCCAGCCCCAGCGCATCCTCAAAAGCGAGTACCTCAGGAAAGGAAGAATCCAGATCTCCTTCCAGTCGCCGCTGCAGGCCCCTGTGCTTTCGGATGCCGACTCGCTGCAATGGGTGCTCAACGCGGGAAAAGACACCCTTGATATCTGGTGCAGAAACGAAAACAGCGACTCCCTGCGACTCGTGATAAGCGACCCGTCGGGCATTCAGGATACCCTTTCGCTGAAATACCGCAAAAAGAAATCCACCCCAATGCAGGCAGGCAATACGCCGTTGATGAGGTCCATGGTAAAGTCCGCCCACCCGTATTTTGACACTTTGTGGGTAAGGTTCGAGAATCCGATAGCCCGCATCCTTGGAGCCGATACGGTGGTGGAGGTGATGAATCTTGCGGACAGTACGCGGATGAAATGCCCGCTCAGGCTGGATTCCACCGGTCTCAAGGCGATGATACAGTTGCAGCCAGCACAGGGAATCCAGTATAAGTTCTTCATCCCCAAGGACAGAGTATATGACCTTTACGGCCATTCTGCAGATTCGCTTGCGTTTACCACCACAATAACCAAAGCTGACGAATACGGGAATATACTTATCCACCTTATCCATCATCAGCAGCCAGCATCGGCTGTGGTGCAGCTGTTAGGTGCAAATGGGGTTCTGGTGTCGCAGAAGTGTTTTGAAGGGAGCGGAGATGTGGAGTTCCAGAAACTCCTGCCGGGGAAATATATGCTCAGGGTCGTACTCGATGCCAACGGGAACGGGAAATGGGACCCCGGCGACTATTGGAAAGGAACGCAGCCCGAAGAAGTCCGAACCTACAGCAAAACGCTTGAACTGCGCGCCAACTGGGATATGGAAGAGGCCTGGACAATTGACGATGTGGAAAGTCTGTAGTGCATAATTGAAAATGTGCCGTTTATGGATCTGAAGAAAAAACTCTTTTCAGGTATGTTCTGGATGCTTCTGCTGAACATCCTTTTGAAGCCGATATGGCTTCTGGGGATTGAAGTGGGGGTACAGAATGCAGTAGGGAACGAGGTTTACGGTCTCTATTTCCCGATATTCAACCTGAGCTATATCTTCAATATCCTGCTGGATCTCGGAGCCACGAACTTCAATACCCGCAATATTGCCCAGCACCCCACGCTCATCCACAAATACTTCGGAGGCATCTTCTCGATGAAGGTGATGCTCCTCGGGCTATATCTCCTGGTGACGTTCTCCGTAGCATTGCTTTTAGGGTTCGACAGCCGAGAGTTCTATCTTCTGGCATGGCTCTCGTTCAATCAGTTTCTGAGTTCCATGATACTGTATCTGCGGAGCAATTTCCAGGGACTGCTGATGTTCAGGTTCGACAGCGTGCTTTCGGTGATGGACCGGCTTCTGATGATCATCATCTGCGGTTTCCTTCTGCTGAAACTTGACGCAGGACGCTTCCGTATAGAATATTTCGTGTATGCCCAGACGGTTGCCTATCTTCTCACGCTTGCAATAGCTTTAGGAGTGCTCGCCCGGAGAACTGCCATCCGGAGGCCTAAGAACTTCCGTCTTTTCTCGCTCGCTATATTGAAGCAGAGTTTTCCATTTGCCTTGCTGGTACTTCTTATGGCAACTTACAATCGTCTCGACCCTATACTGTTGCGGGAATTACTCCCTGACGGGGCCGTGCAGTCTGGCAACTATGCCGAGGCTTTCCGGTTGCTGGACGCACTTTCCATGGTGGCATATCTGGTAAGCATTCCGTTGCTTCCGACGTTTGTACGTCTGCTTCACGACCGGGACTTCACCCAGACACATACGGTTGCGCGCAAGGTGTTTCTGCTCCTCATGCTATTTGCCGTTCCCGTAGCTGTGCTGTGCTCCTGCTTCTCCCAGGAAATCATCCAGATACTGTATCATCATAATGTGGAGGCCTCCGCAGCAGTCTTTCGCGTCATCATCTTCTGTCTTATACCGATTTCAATCACCTATATCTTCGGCACATTATTGACCGCAAACGGTAATCTCCGTCAGCTTAATATACTGGCAGCCCTTACACTCCTGCTCAATATTCTTGCCAACCTTGTGCTGATCCCGCGTTTCCAGGCTGTGGGAAGTGCTTTTTCAAGCCTTATAGCACAGACCTTCATGGCACTTGCCCAACTAATACTTTCGTTAAAAATCATCCCCCGTAATAACCCGCAAATTCATCAGTTATGAAAACCGCATACGTATTTCCCGGACAGGGCGCACAGTTCCCTGGAATGGCACAGGAACTCTATAACGAAAACTCCGTCTGCCGCGACATGATGGACGAAGCAAATGAAATACTCGGCTTCCCCATCACCGAGGTTATGTTTCACGGAACTGCCGAAGATCTCAAGCAGACCAATGTGACCCAGCCGGCAGTATTCCTTCATTCCGTTGTGCTGGCAAAAAGTCTCGGCCAGTCTTTCTGTCCCGCCATGGTGGCGGGCCATTCCCTTGGTGAATTTTCTGCCCTTGTAGCCGCGGAGGCACTTACGTTTCAGGATGGATTGCGTCTCGTGTCTGCTCGTGCGCAGGCCATGCAGCAGGCCTGCCAGTTGCAGCCCTCCACTATGGCGGCAGTACTCAAACTTGACGATGCTTCCGTGGAACAGATATGCAGAGAAATCTCCGTTGCGGAAGTCGTAGTACCGGCCAACTATAACTGTCCCGGACAGCTCGTCATCAGCGGCACTCTCGCCGGTGTGGAGTCTGCCATCCAGCAGGTAAAGGCCCTTAAAGGGCGTGCGCTTCCCCTTGCAGTAGGCGGAGCCTTCCATTCGCCGCTTATGGAACCTGCCCGCCAGCAACTTGCGGAGGCTATAGCCCAGACTCCGTTCAAGACTCCCGTATGCCCTATATTCCAGAATGTTACTGCACAACCGGAAACCGATCCCCATCACATACAGCAGAATCTCATTGCCCAGCTTACCGCGCCGGTAAGGTGGACTGAAATTGTGCAGAATATGATACTCGCAGGGGCTGAACAATTCTTTGAAGTGGGTCCAGGTGCTGTGTTACAGGGACTTATACATAAAATTGACCCAATTGTGCCCGCAACATCAGTCTGAAAAGTCTTCAAAAATACAATTTTGTCTCAAGAAAAGGTGTTTTTATACCTATAAATTGTTCCGATATAATAAAAAAATCAAAAAAATATTGTTTGAAAATCAGTTGTTTACGGTGTTGTAATCGAAAAATGTGAAAAAAAATTTTGCGGGAATAAAAAAATGCTGTATCTTTGCACTCGCATTTCGGAAGAAAAAAGAGTTCTTTCAAATCCTGAAAAGCAAAATGGTCTGGTAGTTCAGCTTGGTTAGAATACATGCCTGTCACGCATGGGGTCGCGAGTTCGAGTCTCGTCCAGACCGCTTAGAAAAGCTCTCTTAATAGAGGGCTTTTTTAGTATGCAGACCTCACAACCGTCTGCCGGATTTTCCGGGGCTGACCGGTTTCGACAGCAAGGATAATGGGTATGTAAGCATGCAGGCTCACGCATCAGCAGCCTTGAAAACCGATGCAGACAATTAATTGGCGAAAATAACTACGCTCTTGCTGCATAACTGAAGTATAGTAGGTTATCATAATCGCCACAACAGTTGTGGTGACAAGACATCTCCCATCCGCCCCGCCTGCCGGCGTATGATCAGGAGGTGCTCATAAAGACAGGATAGTCATCCGAAAGTCCCGATAGGATGATGAATTTTTAGGGAATAAGGGTTGTTTTGGGTGTCTGTGTCCGCCTCAACCACCAAAATCAATCGCAGAATAAGCATGTAGAAAACATATTTGTTACTTGTTTGGACGAGGGTTCGACTCCCTCCAGCTCCACCTTAGGAAACACTACAAAAACAAAGAAATTCACCGATAGTCAAAAGATTATCGGTGAATTTCTTGTAAGAGTAAAACAGGGAAAGGGTATCCGATAGTGAATACGCTTAAAACATCAGTAATGTTTTTTATATTTCTTCTACTGGTACCTGTATGAGTGTAAGCCAGTTCTTCGGGTCTTCCTGATTCCAGATACCGTCAATATAGTTGGCGCGCGGGGGTCCGGCTACTTTCAGTCCCTGCTGTTCGATGTATTGGAAAACCTCTATATAACTCTGGTGCAGATTTTCGTAGGCCCCATGATGTTTCATACATACAGCCTTAGGTACTTCGGGAAGGACTTTGAATTTGATGATACTGGAATCTGTGCAGAGTTCTTCTACCTGCTCGCAATATTCGATATCAATATTGGTGGGCCGGTATTCGTTATGTTCAATGGTAAAGCAATAGCCGGGCTGTGGACATTTACAGCCGAGACGTACCATTTCGGGACCGATTACTTCTACGCAGAGTGTTCCAAGTGCGTTATATGACGGAATAATAGTACGATGTGAAGCCACAATGATTTCCGGTAAGGATTGAATGCTGATTTTTTCCATGTTGATAATGCTGTTTGTAGAGTTCAGGATGTTGAGGAGGGTGGTGTGGCGTTGCTGGAGACTGGCAAGTTCCTGTTCGCAGAGGGCGATTTTCCTTTCGAGTGATTCTATGCCGGGATTGAGGTTTCCTGAGGCAAAGAAATCAAGGATCTCTTCCAGTGTGTAGCTCAGTTCCTTGAGCTTTTTGATATTTTCCATATCTTGCATTTGGGATATGTGGTAATAGCGGTAGCCGGTCCAGACATCTTTTTCCTTGGGAATAAGTAGTCCGATTTGCTCATAGTGTCTCAAGGTGCGCACCGTAACCCCGCACAGCCGGGAGAACTCTTGGATTTTTAATTTGTTTTTACTGGTCATACTTGCAAGTGTTGGTGTGAATTCGGCTGCAAAGATACACCGTAACGTAAGGTACGAGTCAAGAAAAAAAATGAAAAATATTTTTCCTGACCCGTTATGTTGTTGTTTTATCGTGCGTTGCGGTTATCGCTTTTGGGTAGCCCGCTTCTTCGGAGCGGACTTCTTCTTGGCGGATTTTGCTTTTTTTGTGGTGTTCGGGCGTTTTTCGCTTCGTGAGCGGACGGTTTCCCGGCTGAGTGGTGTTATATCAAGGATGTCATCCACATCTTCACGCTCTTCCACCAGTTCAAAGTCTATCTGTTTCTTGGTCATATCAACTCCCTTCACGCGGATAGTGACGGGGTAGCCGAGCTTATAGCATTTCCCGTAACGGCGACCGATGATCTGGTAGTTGTCTTCGTCCAGCATATAGTAGTCCCCCTGGAGGCTTCCGATGGGAACCATGCCTTCGCATTTGTTGCCTTCGATTTCGGCATAGAATCCCCATTTGCTTACGCCGGATATAAGGGCGGGAAATACCTGCCCGAGTTTGTCGGAGAGAAATTCGGCCTGTTTGTATTTGATGCTGGCCCGCTCTGCTTCCGTAGCACGGCGTTCGGTGAGGGAACAGTGTTTGCAGTATTCTTCAAAAGTCTCAGCATCGGCGGATGCTCCTCCTGCAAGGTATTTCTCAAGGAGGCGGTGAACCATAAGGTCAGGATAGCGTCGGATAGGGGAGGTAAAGTGGGTGTAGTAGGGGAACGCGAGTCCGTAGTGTCCTATGTTCTGGGTGGAGTAGTAGGCTTTGCTCATAGTGCGTATGGCGATGCTGTCAATCATAGTCTCTTCTCCGCGGCCGGCGATCTTCTCAAAGAGCTGGTTATAGCTGTTGGCGAGCGCTTTTCGGGATCCGAGCTTCATCTTGAATCCAAGTTTGGCTACGAACTCTACGAAGGTGTTGAGTTTCTCAGGATTGGGTTCATCGTGCACACGATAGACAAAGGTCTTGGGTGTCTGTTTGTGAGCCCCTTTGGGAGTGGCTCCTATATGGGTGGCCACCAGTTTGTTGGCCATAAGCATGAATTCCTCTATCAGCCAGTTGGCTTCTTTGGATTCCATGATATAGACTCCTGTGGGTTTCCCGTTTTCATCGAGGGTGAACTTTACCTCCTGGCTCTCGAAGTTGATGGCGCCTTCCTTGTAGCGCTGTTCCCGCAGAATGGATGCCAGGGCATGAAGCTGCAGGATAGCGTGGTCGGAAGGTATCTTTGCCTGGCTGTTGTCTTCAATGATGGCCTGGGCATCTTCGTAGGCATAGCGGTGGTCGGACCTGATGACGGTCTTGCCGAACCAAGGGGTGAGAACCTGTGCCTGTGGGGTCATCTCAAATACCACGCTGAAGCAGAGCTTGTCCTCGTCAGGACGGAGGGAACAAACTCCGTTGCAGAGTTTCTCGGGGAGCATGGGAATAGTCCTATCGACCAGATACACGCTGGTTCCGCGTTCGTAGGCTGCCTGGTCAATAGCGGAACCAACCTTTACATAGTGAGATACGTCGGCTATATGGACGCCAATCTCATAGTTCCCGTTGGAGAGTGCCTGGAAGGAGAGGGCATCATCGAAGTCTTTTGCATCTGCGGGGTCGATTGTGAACGTTGTTATGCTGCGGAAATCGCGGCGGCCTTTGAGGTCATGGGCGGCCGGCTCCTGAATTCCGGCAGCCTCCTGTTCGGCTTCCTTCGGGAACTCCAGCGGGAAGTCGTATTCTGCGAGAATGGATTGCATCTCCACGTTGTTGTCTCCCGGAAGGCCAAGTCTGTGAATTACGCGTCCGACGGGATTGTTCATGTGGTCGGGCCATTCCACCATTTCTACCACAGCCTTCTCGCCCTCTTCTGCTCCGCCCAGGTCTGTGAGGGGAATGAAGATATCTACCGGCATATTACGGTTGTCGCAGATGAGAAATGCGAATTTCCCGGTTTTCTGAATGCGGCCCACGAACCGGGTCTTGGCCCTGGAGAGAATTTCCACCACCTGCCCTTCGGGTTTGTGGAGTTTCCGCTGGGGGAACATCAGCACTTTCACCGTGTCGCCATGGAGGGCGTGGCGGGTATTGTTTGCGCTGATGAGTATATCCTCCGTGCGGTTGGGATCGCTGGGAATGAGGTATGCTTTCCCCGTCTGCTTCATGTCGATAGTCCCGATGAGGTAGTTCTGGGGGAGCAGTTCGTCGTTGATGCTTTTGGGATTGATCTTGTATTTTCCCTTGCCGTCCTCGATGAGGTATTTCTGTTCTGCCAGTTCGAGGATGGTATCCATCACGAGTTGCCTGCTGCCCTTGTCGTGAGCGCCCATGCGGGAAGCAATCTGTTTGTAGTTGAAGGAGTCAAACGGATTGTTGGCGAATATCTTGAGTATCTGATTGGCGAAATTTTCGTTCATTATGTTATCTGATTACTTTTTCAAATGTAGCTTCCTTGATAAATCCGCAGCGCAGCAGGAGGGCTTCCTGGTTGGGTTCGCGTCCCATGAAGTTGCGGAAGAGGACAGCGGGATGCTGCGTACCTCCCTTGGAGAGTATTTCGTTGCGGAATCTTGTCGCGGTCTGCTTGTCGAAGATACCGTGTTTCTTGAACTCGCTGAACACGTCGGCATCCAGCACTTCCGCCCATTTGTATCCGTAGTAGCCCGAAGCATATCCGCCCGCGAAGATATGGGTGAACGCGGTGCTGGTATTGCAGCCGGGGACAGGTGGCAGAAGTTCCACCATGTGGTTGCGTTCAAACTCTTCAATCGGCATATCGAGGTGCTGCGACTGGGAGTGGAACGACATATCCACCATACCCAGGCAGAGCTGTCTCAGACATAACCATCCGGCCATATATTTTTCACTGGATTTGATTTTCTCTATGTATTCTCCGGGGATAGTATCGTTGGTCTCGTAGTGGCGGGCGAAAGTGTTGAGGAACTGGCTTTCGTAACACCAGTTTTCCATCACCTGGGAAGGCAGTTCTACGAAGTCGCGATATACGCTGGTGCCGCTGATGCTGGGGTAGGTTACGTCGCTCAGCATTCCGTGCATCGCATGTCCGAACTCGTGCATGAAGGTCTCCACCTCATCAAAACTCAGCAGGGCAGGCTTGTTTCCTACCGGTTTCGAGAAGTTGCATACCACCTGGATAAGCGGTCTTATCTGATTGCCTCCGATATTGCTCTGGGCGCGGAATTCCGTCATCCAGGCGCCTGAGCGTTTGCTCTCGCGGGGGAACATATCCAAATAGAGCATACCCATGAAGCGGCTGCCGTCATATACCTCATATACCTTCACATCGGGATGATAAACCTCTATATTCTGTGCTTCCACAAACGAAAGTCCGTACAGACGGCCGTAGAGGTCAAAGATGCCCTGGCGCACTTTCTCCAACTGGAAGTAAGGTCTCAGCAGTTCTGCATCAAAATCGTAGGTCTGCTTCTTGAGTTTCTCGCTATAGTAGCTGAAATCCCAGCGCTGGATAGCCCCTTTCAGTCCCTGCTTGGTCGCAAATCGCTGTACGTCCATCAGGTCTCTCATGGCCGGTTCGCGGCAGCTGTTGAGGAGTCCTTCGAGGAATTTGGCGAGGTTTTCAGGCGTTTCTGCCATCCGTTCCTTCAGCACATATTCCGTATAGTTGCTGTAGCCCAAGAGTTTTGCCGTCTGGTAGCGCAGATCCACCATCTGACGGATAATCTCGTTGTTGTCCGTCTCGCCGCCACGGTTTCCCCGGCTGTTGTAGGCGCGCCACATCTGCTCGCGCAGGTCGCGGTTGTCGGCGTAGGTGATGAACGGACCGTATGAAGGGTAGGCCAGCGTGAATACCCATCCTTCAAGACCGCGGCTCTGAGCCTCTTCACGGGCGGCATTCACCACATCCTGAGGCAGACCGCTCAGGTCTTTCGCATTCGTGATGTGGAGCGTGTAGCTGTTGTTGTCTGCCAGCACATTCTGGTTGAACTGCTGGCTCAACTGGCTCAGCTGCTCGCTGTACTGGGCAAAGAGCTTCTTGTCTCCCTTGCTGAGGTTCACGCCGTTACGCTCGAAACTCTTGTAGGAGTTCTCCAGCAGCGTCATCTGTTCCGTATTGAGTCCCAGCTGTTCGCGCCGCTCATAGAGGTTCTTTACCCGGGCGAAGAGCTTTTCGTTCATACTCACGCTGTTTGAGAAACGGGTCAGTTCCGGCGAAAGTTCCATCACAATCTGCTGCATCTCGGGGTTCGTGTTGCATTCGTTCAGATTGAAGAGGATATTGCTGATGCGTTCCAGCTTCTCACTTGCCGTTTCGAGAGCCACAATGGTGTTCTCAAAGGTCGGAGTTCCTCGCTGGGAAGTGATTTTCTTGATATTCGCCTCCGCTTCCTTGATGGCCTCACGGAGGGCGGGCGCATAGTGGCGGTTCTCAATTTTGCTGAACGGAGGTGTCTGGTGAGGCGTGTTCCAGTCCTGGAGCAGCGGATTTTCTTCTTGTGCTGAAGCCGAAATTGCGGCGGTAGAAATGGCCATAATCAGAAAAGACTTAATTATTTTATGCATATCTTGTATTTTTTTTGTTAATCCACACAATATTCCCACAATATCTGCGTTTTTTAACCAATAACGCAAATAGTCAATAATAATTGTACAAAAACCATAAAAAATGAAAAAGATTTATTTCGTAATTGCGCTCGCAGCCGTAACAGTCCTGTTTTCTTCCTGCAAGCAGAAAGAACTTGAGCAGGCTCAGCATGTATCTGATTCTCTCCAGGCCATCGTAGATTCCAAGGATGACGAAATCAATGCCCTCTTCGACATGCTCAACCAGATTGAGGACAATCTCGCCATGGTATCAGCCAAGTACAGCTCCGTTCAGGAACTCAAGCGCAACGGAACCGAAGGCAACTACAACGTAAAAGGTGAAATCACCGAGCAGATCGCCAACATCGAGGAAATGCTCGCCGCCAACAAGAAGAAGATCGCCGAACTCAACAGCAAGATCAAGGGCCTTTCCGACAAGAATACCCAGCTTGAGGAATTCGTTGCCAAACTCGAAACCCGCGTAGCTTCCCAGGAAGAGCAGATCTCTTCCCTCATGGCAGAACTTGAGCAGAACAAGGTGGTCATCAAGAACCTCAACCAGAATGTGTCCGACCTTACCGCCGCCAACCAGCAGAAGGACGAGACCATCGCCCGCCAGACCGCAGACGCCAACCGTGCCTACTTCATCGTGGGTTCCTACAATGAACTCAAGGAAATGGGTATCGTAAGCAAGTCGGGCGGATTTATCGGAATCGGCAAACGCCAGAGCGTAACCACCTCCATGGCTACCGAACAGTTCACCATGATTGACCGCACCAAGGTTACCACCATTACCGTGAACCGGAAGAACGCCGAAGTAATCTCCAACCACCCGAAGGAAAGCTATGAACTCGTAATGGACGAAAACGATGAAAGCGTAGTAGCATATCTGCGCATCCTCAACACCAACCAGTTCTGGCAGTACACCAAATTCCTCGTGATCTCCACAAAGAAATGACACAGGAGCAACAATCGCTCGCGTGGCTGAGCGCCCTGCTCGACACCTTGCGAAACGAATGTCCATGGGATAAAGCGCAGACTATCGAAAGTCTGCGCTATCTCACTATAGAGGAGGTTTATGAACTCTCCGAAGCCATCCTTGCCCGCAACCCTGAGGAACAGCGCAAGGAACTCGGAGACCTCTTCATGCATATTCTTTTCTACAGCAAGATAGCAGCCGATAATGGCGATTTTACCCTCGTGGATGTGATTGATGGCATCTGCCGCAAACTCATCTCGCGCCATCCGCATCTTTCGCTCCCCGACCGCGAAGGAGTGCGTCAGCCCGCCGTTACAGATGAAGTGCCCCGTTGGGAACAGGTCAAGATGAAGGAAGGACGCAAGAGCGTGCTTGAAGGTGTACCCGCCTCGCTGCCTCCCCTCGTCAAGGCGGTACGTATGCTTCAGAAGATAGCCGGCGCCGGCACTTTGCCCCCACAGCTTGCCAGTCCCGCCTCCACCGTAACGCTTACCGAAGAGACCACTCCGCAGGATTTCGGTCAGATGCTTCTCGGCCTCATCTCCTGGGCCAACCAGCACGGCATCAACGCCGATGATGCCCTTTCCGAAGCCGTCCGGAAACTTCAGCACGATTATCAGGCACAGGAAAATGCCTCTTGAAAATAAAGAAATGTTGATTGTAATCGAATTCCTATGAATCTGTTTTTTTTTAGTTAAAGTGGCTGTATGTTATAGCGAGGATTAGTATTATGAAAAAATGATTGAATCTATAAGAAAATACAACTTAGAATCAAAGAAACTTTCAAGTTTGCCCCTCAAAAGAATAGAAACGAGTTGATGTATGGCAGGAAAGAACAAATATGGTCAGTATTTCACAATTAGTGTAATAGCTGATTTTATGGTATCTATGATTTCCCATCCAAAGGATAGTAAGGTTCTTGAACCTTCCTGTGGCAAGGGTGTGTTTTTGGATAAGTTGGTTAATCATAGATTCCAAAACATATTTGCATATGAAATAGATGCTACCCTTGGTGCGAAATATGACTTTATCAAGTTTGTAAGCTTCATATCAGTCCCTACAACAGAGAAATATGATGTAGTGATTGGTAATCCACCCTATATCCGATGGAAAAATATTGAGCCGGAATTAAAGGAAGAATTGGTGGCTAACGAATTATGGAATAGGTATTTCAATAGCCTTTGTGATTATCTCTTTATATTCATATTAAAAAGCATTGAACATCTTAATGAGAATGGAGAATTAATATTCATTTGCACAGAGTACTGGATGAATACAACACACTCTATTTCATTGAGAAACTACATGTGTGAACACGGATATATAGAAGAATTGTATCATTTCAAGGAAACCCCATTGTTTGAAAAAGTAACCGCATCCTTCATTATTTTCAAATTTATTAAGACCAAAAGACGTAAGGAGAAAATCCGTCTTTATAAGTACAATAAAGAAAAGGTACTGCCAACAGTGGAAGAGTTGGCTTCAAAGAGTTGTTTTGATTTTGAGGAGATACCTCACTTTCAGCAAAATAGCAGGTGGATTCTTGCAGCAGAGAAAGTCCAAACAGTTTTTAAGCAGTTTGAAGAAGGCTGTAAAAAAGCTGAAGATCTATTCGGGTACGATTATCACAGAATTGGAGATTTCTGCGATATTGGCAACGGAATGGTTTCTGGTCTTGACAGGGCTTTCCAAATAAAAAACATAGAACAATTAAACGAAGATGAAAAATCTGTTATTATTGATGTTCTAAAAGCCAAGGATTTGGATTCTTATAAGAATGTGTCAATAACCCAATATATCTTCATTCAGGAAAATATCACTAAAGAGGACTTTGAAAAGAAATATCCAAATTTGGCATCGCATTTCTCTCCAAACATTGAAAAACTCCTAAAAAGATATAGTTATAATCGTGAGATTCCTTACTGGGAATTTATATTTCCACGAAACCAGAATTTGTTTGAACGAAAGGAACCTCGCATCTTCATCCCATGCAAGGAAAGAATTTCAAATAAAAATCATTTTAGATTTTGCTATGCTCCAGAAGGAGTATATCCAACACAAGATGTTACAGCCATTTTCAAGAAAGATATATGCAAAGAGTCTATTGAGTACATTCTTGCATACCTTAATAACAAAAGGGTATTTGAATGGCTGACTTTCAACGGCATAGTAAAAGGTGCTATCGTTGAGTTCTCTGAAGCCCCAATAGCAAGCATTCCATACAAGCCTATCAATTGGAGTAACTTAAAAGAAGTTGAGTTGCACGACGAAATAACAAAAGAAGTAAAACTATATTTGGATGATAATTATTCCATTCATATTGAAAACGTAAATAATCTATTTAATAAACTATTCAATGAATAATAGAGTTAATTTTACTCAGTTGGTCTCAGAAATGAAAAATCAAACAGTAGAGAGACCAAACAAAGCAACTTCTGGCACACTTTCTGGACATGCAGCAGGTGAGCCCTTTGAAAAACTTGTATATGCCAGTCTTAAGAAAAAGTATAAAAACAAGATTTTTAAGCAATATGAATATTTGAACGATATTTATCTACGTCATCCAAAGCATATTACCTTGGAGCAAAGATATGCTCTGTTTAACTCACCAACAGCTTTGTTCCTCATCAGTAGAGGTGATAAAGCGACAAGAGATTGGAGTCCGACAAACATATTTGATGAAAAGCAGAATGATACAGCGGACATTCTTTATTACGATAAGGGATTTTATGACATTATTGATGTAAAGACTCGCAATAAAAACAAGGCAGCAATGGCACCTAATATCATTTCTGCCTACAAGTTAGCTCAAATGTGTGCTTTAATGATAGACAATGAAGAATATGACAACATCAAAATAGACTATGTCGAAATAGATTGGGTGGAATATAAAGATGTGCTAAAATGTGTTGATGCGCATTATGGAGATTTGTTTAAGGCCAACCCAGCAAAGTTGTATATTAATTGGGCGGCAGCCATGCAAATTCAATTTCATGTATGTGACCTCGATCAATCTTGGACTCAATCAAGAAAGAAGTGGGCACGAGAATATCTTAAAGTATTTGTCAATAGTGCAGAGCATAGATGTGAGCGAATGAGAGAGATGTATATTACTCCATTTTTGAAGTACATTCAAGACTAAGTAAGTAGTCAAAGAATATAAATGCGACCTCTGAAAATTGATTTCAAACGATTTTTAGAGGTCGCTTTTTTCATTCTATAAAAGGAGCAAGACATACAGGAGGAGTGCGCCTTTGAGAGTTACGCCCCGTTTCTGAACAAGTCCATGGCGTGAGGCGACATTGCGACTAATGTTCCGCCGAGCGCAGAAAGTACTTCTGCCATTGGTTGGGGGCGATGTTTTCTTTTATCAAGTGAGAGTGTAGTGCTGATAGCCGATAGCTGAAAGCTGAATTGAAAACTTGAATCTTTACGCAGTATGTCGAGGAACGCTCGAAATCGTGCGGGGGCCGGCTTTCCCGTCTTGATTTCGGATGCAAAGTTACGAACTCTTTCCGACATCAGGTGCCGATTTGTCCGCATTTGTCCGCATTTGTCCGCATTCAGTGCCAATTTGGTGCTGATTGGTGTCATCAAGGGGGCTGACCCTTTGATGATACAGAGGCGGGTAACGCCGTTTTTCCGTCGGAGTAACGTCGGGGCAACGCCGTATATCTTTCGTGTTCCAGAGGGAGTTATCAGGGAGATACCAGAGAGATACCCGGGAGACCCCAGAGCGGAACCCCTCAGAGGCTTCGCGCCAAGCGCAGCGGAGCGGCCGCGCGAAGGCGGGACAAACAGAGGCGGTGTCAAGTCGCGAAAGATCCCTGCGGATTTCCGCGGCCGGATAGGACAGTTTACTCCACTTCCCGCCACTATCCTCCGCAGATTAGCCGTTTGCCCTCAATTGTTGAAAATTTTTCAACGCCTGTTTTTTCGCAAAAAATGGGAAGCCGAACCTGTAACTGGAGCATTTTCCCCCCTTATGTGCCCTTTTCATACCCCGATTTGAGGCATTCCGCCCCCTTGCCGAGCTCCGGCATCTTGTGGGAAGTGGGTTTTGTAATGTCGTATTTCATTGTAGTTGTGCTTTTTAGAGAAATGTTTGAGTTGTAAAGTGTCTTCAGTCTTCAGTCTTCAATCCGATTTTTGAGGGTATCATTATTTCTTCAAACACTCTATAACTATCTATATATTAGTTAGTTAAGTAGTATATAAAGAGGGTTTGTGTATCCATTTTTTGGA
>JAZUFZ010000044.1:0-6613 GCA_045640985.1 Bacteroidales bacterium | reverse complement strand
AGGTTCAGAATAATCACCATACCGTCCACAGATTGCCGGAGTAAAACCCAACAGATTTTCAAAATGCGGCGAGAACTTGAATAATGCGACACTCCATCCTCGCGGCATTGCCATATCAGGATATACCTTGAAGCGGGTATGCCCATCTACTATGATGGCATATCCTGCCACAAGACCATCCCCGACATACTGCGTGACATCTCGCGGGAAATCCCTGCGATCAAATCTCAGACATGCCTCGCCTGTAATATAGATATTCCCCGAACAGTCTATTGCCGTCGGATTCTGTTGCAATGGAATCGTCGAGAGACAGTAGCAGTTGCTGTCTTTTTCATGAGGGTAATCCGGATCCACGTCCCGCCGCTGAAGCACATGACCGGTAGAATCCACAAATCCGAGATGCAGAAAATGTTTTTCCTTTATATGTCCATCCAAAAGATCAAACGTCAGGACTGCCAGGGACGGTAACGCATACAAACTGTCCTTCATGTTGGGATACAATTCATTTATGCCCATCCCTGTATAGGTGGTATCCCAGAAATAGTTCCACCTGCCGTAATCAGGTACCCAATACATAAATGCTACCAACTCCGTATCTCCGACCAGGTGCAAACTCGAACACATTCCGGGGTTGAGAGCTGTGTTGGACGTAAACGAGCCGTGCCACAGCAGTTCTCCGTCTGGTGAGAGTTTATAGAGAGAAGTAAGATCCACACGCCTTCCACCTACAGGGAATTGATCATGTTGATATTCCCCCCGACGACCCAGATGCGACGGCCACATATCTACCCCTTTTACAGATACCTTTATCTGGTCAAATGCGCAGGTTCTTCCTTGTACAGTCTGACTCACATAGACATTTCCTTCACTATCCATTTTAATATCATTTGTATTATAACCTGTTACAAAAGAGTTGGTCCTTACAATATTCTCCCATTGCCAGTTCTGTCCTATTCCACTCAGATAAGACACCATCGATAATATTATTATAGTTATACGCTTCATAACACATTTTTTATACATTAAATACAATTATATTTGTCCTGACCTATTGACGGACCAGTTTCAGGTATTCCGTCTTTTGATCCGTGGCTGACAATGATTCTGTCACCTTTACGATATAAGAGCCTACCACCAATGCTGACACATCAAAGACATTCGTATGCTGATAATGCGCCACCTGTATTCCATGCATATCCATCACGAGAATTTCCGTGACGGGATGCGAGGCCTCCACATATACCATTCCAGAAGCCGGATTGGGACTTAACCGAATTTCATTCCTTGCCTCGTTGCCGCCGTCCCCCTCCATTCCTGAAACAGAGCCTTTGTCATCCGAAAACTCCTGTAACATCAGTATGAGCAGGTCCCGCGATGACACGCAATAGGTATAGCGGCACAGCTGGTCATTGTCGCACACCAGTGCTGTAATACAGATCATACTGTTATCCTGCGCCAGTTGCCGCAAAGTCTCTATTCCCATCATCAGCAGACCCGACACCTCCATTCCTGTTCCACTCGCTGTAGCCGATGCGTCTATCACCAGTGGAGGCTCACTGACTACATAGAAAACGTTATCGGCTGATTCTAACGACCATTGGAAATTGAAATATCCCACTCCCGGACTGGATAGACCACTATTGAGGGTACACTTTCCTTCTGTCACATTCTCTTCACAACCGGTATTCCAATCTACCGAGATGAGTACATCCTTGGTACAGAGATTGCAATTGTCCGTTATACGCAATGGAATGTCCCGGCATAGCAAATCAGACATCTCAACCAACACCTGCAGACTGTCGCACGCACCTGGTGTCAGCTGATACCATTCTGACATACCTGGCATGAGATGGTCCGGATGGTTGGACATATCTGCGAGTCTGTGTACACTCATGCCTGCGGCGAGGCTTTCCGACTGCAGCCCCACTTCATCTATACACAGTGTCGATTGTGAATGGTTACACACAATGAGTGTCACCAGAACTGTCGGTTCACAATCATCGGTATATATCTGATAGTGATAGTTCACCTCAAGGTCATCGCACTTGCAGAATTTGGTCTGCGTAAGTTTCAGCAACGGAGACTCTACTCGGCATGTATCGTTATTGTAATCCATCGACATCCAATATTCGCCAAATCCATTCAATGGCAACTGCAATGGATTTGATGTGCTGGTTCCGCGTGCCAGATCATAACTGTTCAGCATCCAGCGCCAGGAATAACGGTGGTTGTCCGATATAAGCCCCCAAGTGGACAGGCTGGCATTCTGATCCACCACATTCTCGCATACCTCATAACATCCGGTCAGCAGAGCATCAAACTGAGGGGCTGGTTCTATGGTAGTGCCTGCCGTTGCAGAAACACACCCAGTCAGGGTGTCAACATAATACACGGTCACCGGACCGGCTGTATAGTATGATGCCGTGGCTCCATAAGATCCATTATTCCATAAAGCCCTGTTCTCATAATCGCCATGGGCATGTAGTTCTACCGGGGGATTTCCTATACATTTAGGATCGTTGTTGTATATCGACAAAGCCGGCGGCTGGGGATTCACCCGTACCGTTGCACTGGTGTGGTTGCTGCACCCCTCGTCATTGCTTACCGTGAGGGATATATGATATTCTCCGGCATACTGCGCCCTGAAATGTATGGTCGCGCCCTGATAGGTTGTGGTTGTTGAAGGCATCTCGGCGCAGGTTACCGTCCAATGATATTGATTGTGAATGGTATCGGGACCGGTAGCTGCCGTCATCCGGATTTCGTCACCTATACAGTATTGCGTTTTGTCTGGAAAGATAACCGCCTCGGGCCGGTTCTTGAAGGTCACAGCTGCTGATTTTTCCACCTTGCAGTAATTGGTGTCGGTTATCTGCACGACATAATTATAGGTGTAATGCGTCTGATAATACTCCTGGTCAATCCTGTCGGACGGAACTGCGTTCCAATGATACCGGCAGTTGGTGGCCGGACTGCTAATTAGGTACAAAATATCCACCCTTGTCGAATCTTCAATCGGGCAGGTAATTTCTGTGGGTATGAGAATCTGCAAAAGTTCATTAATAGAAATATTACCATTATCATAATTATAACTGATATTATTGTAGAACGGAGTTCGATACGATCTCACCGATAATGACACATCAGGCACCACACATCCCGCAGTCGTTGTAACCCGGGCATGAACAGTATAATTATTCATTGCAGGAGGATCGTAATTTCCAAACGTATGCCATACATTATCAGAGGCTGTGGTTACCCAGGAATCATCGCCAAAATCCCATCGTATTTTTTCGACAGACACCTGCGGGTCCGTTTCCAGCCGCAACTGGATGGGGGTCAATTCGCAGGTGAATCCCGGATTTCGCGTATTTGAAGTGGTAATGGACATCTGAACCTCTTCCACCGGTATATAGGTCACTGTGCCTATGGAGCAGTTCAGGTTGTGGTCGCCCACGCGGCTCAGGCGGAACACACAGGTTCCCGCATCCTGGGCTGAAAGTGGAACACTGATCGTTCTATCCGTTATAGAGCCCGTCCATACGACAGTTCCATTCTTCGATATACTCATACTCATTTCCATATTCGGTGCTAAAATGGATTTGTTATGTATTTCCACGTTATCACACTTCAACTCAAGATCAAAGTCGGGAATGAACGCGACCGTTGCATCATAACTGCTATGGCAGCACTGCCCATTATTCATATAGTAAGCCGTCACCCGCCCGGTTCCCAGCCCGTTGAACGTCACTGTTGCGCAATGTCCCGTTTCACTCTCTTCGATATCGTACATGATTCCGGATACTGACCAGGAAATATCCGTTGCGTCTGCCGGGACTCTCAACGTTGCACTGTGGGAGCAGTGACTATAGGTACTCGATGCCCATTCTGTATTCTGGCAGGAGAAAGATGGGGCGCTTTCATCCCACCATGTCAATTCTTTCGTACAGCCCGTTGCCAAATCTGTCACGACACACCTGTAAACACCCTCGGTCGGATTGTCAATACTGGAGGTTGTATTACTGAGCGGTATTTCATTCAACCACCAGCTGTACGAATAACCGCTGTTTGAAGAAGTTACCCGCAACTGGTTGTTTGGTCGATCATAAAACAGACTCCCCGCAGGCTGAGGATGCACTGATAGCGTCTCCGTTACACTGCTCTGATTTTGAGCGCCGCTGTATTCATCATAAGAACTTGACAGGAGAGTTATTTCATAATTTCTCTCCACTGTAGCCTCTGGAATTGTATAGCGTACATCGTTTCCTACACCGACAAAGACACCATTTACCTCCCACCAGTATGACGCGCTGTTTCCACCAGTACCTGTAAGGGTGATGGTCTCCCCTGCACATACGGATCCTGGAAGATTTATCTGCAAATCATCCGACTGCACCGGCAGAACATGTATGGTAACCGTCCGGGTATCAATCTCACAGCCCTCTCGCTCTATTGTAACCATAAAAGAATCATCATTTGGTATATTATTCCGCCTATTCACAATCCATACGGCGCTGTTGCTCAGCTCACTGCCCATCAGTGAACCGTAGTTCTGTTTATCGGGATCCATAAACCACCTGTAGAGTACCCCTTCCTGATATGGCACCTGTCCATTAGTCCAGTCAATACTGCTCCCCTCAGTCACTGTGATGGGTGTTGTGGGCAGGGAGACAGGTTCCAATACCAGTTCCTCCACCTCATAAAGGTAGTAGTCTGTCGATCTGCATCCCGTGAGAGGCTCATAGTTATACAGCCTTATGTCGCAAACCTCCTCATCGTACTGGATGGTCACCTCTTCTCCCGATATCTGCTGCGGGGAGGCATCCTCACATACCGGTTCCCATATCGTGGTGTAATTCCGGGGATGCGCCTTCAGTCCAATCGACCTGTACGGACATGCCACATGAGGATTTTCCGGTACAAGGTCCCCAGCCGTCGGGGCTGGCGGGGCACTGCGCACCGTAAGCTGGAACGGCTCCGTCGGACAGTAATCGGGATGGCTGGCTGTAATACTGTACCTGCCCGGATGCGGAAACATATAACTCAAATCCGACGCATTCTGTACCGTAGCCACGATTTCCTCCGCCGAAACATCATACACAGTCCAATCGACTGACAGATACGGTTCGCAGGAGAGTTCACAGGAGGAGCCATAGCATATCATATCATCCCCGGTTACCTTCAGTACGGGTTTCACCACTACAGACAAGGTATCGCTGACATACGGACCACAATCCAGAAACTCGCAGTAATAATCGCTCCATATCTTATATGTTCCCGGGCGTGTAAACCGATAGGTAATCCGACTGGTTTCATGGTCATCATAGATCTGCACCCCATTCTGAGGAGCCACCTGCCAATTATATGATGTTGAACCGAACTGAGGAAGACTATACACCACCACGTCTCCTTCACACACATCCGCCGCGCCCTCTACGGGAAGGAGGTTCTGAATTACCGGCACTTTCACCTTCATCATATAAGGACACAGCCGATCGCTGCAGAGGCTGCCATCGATGCCGACCACCCCGTAGCCGTCTTCCACTTCGTTCCAAAGCACCTGAACATCGGCACCATCCTGACCAGATATGATTTCCCCGCCTTCCACGAACCAGGAGTACTGGCTGCATGAGGGGGACTCTACATAATAATGCGCCAGAGATCCTTCACAGGCTGTGCCATAGCATCCGATACTCACTACAGGCAGCTCTACCACCTTGACCAGTATTTCCACCTCATCCCAGCAACCGCAGTTATTCTCCACCCTGTGAATGACTGTGGTGTTTTTTTCTGCCACAAAAGTGTAGGTCAGTCCGCCGGACGTTCCCTCAAGGCTGTTATCCCACACACTTGAAGCCATGTCACTGTTTCCCATATCCGAAGCATCGGAAAACGACACAACTGTGCCCCTGCACACGGTCACCATGAGCGTTCTGTTCTCCACTTCATATTCCGGCACAGTCGTCACACCAGCCACCGGGCTGTCTATCAGCCGGACCGGACGTGTCGTCATACAGCTATCTCCTTCTTCCGAAACTGCAGTTACACTTATCTCACCGAAAGCATCCTCGCCCCAGGTCACGCATATCGTGTTGCGCCCGGACTTATGCACTTCTGATGCTCCGTTCACATACCATCTGCAGGAATCCGTCTGGGCTCCATCAATGTAGCAATACACCGTATAATTGACTGTTGAACCTTTACATGCCAACAGGGCATCTGCATACTCTTCAATATACTCCTTGTCTAATGGCAGCAGACAGGCAGGTTCATAATCGCCCACTATTGCGATGTTGCATTCCTGCTGTGCATTCACAGAATTGCACATTCCTACCACATACAACAGCAATAGGAACAGGCTTATTCCGCATTTCGATCTTGTTTGTTGTAGATTCATGATGATGTGTCTCCTATAATTAAAGTTCCTAAAATACTAATTTTATTAATGTGCGATATCTTCCAGCATTATCTGTTTCTTTTCAAGAGTCGGTTTCGTTCGGATGATCTCAAGGATTGATTTTTATCACGCGGGTTCGGTAGTGGGTGGTGGGGGTTGCGAGGTCAAGGAGATACACGCCGCTGGGATACATGGATATATCCAGCGTATGACCGC
>JAZUFZ010000043.1:0-38171 GCA_045640985.1 Bacteroidales bacterium | reverse complement strand
CGACTTAATTTTTCTACTAAGAAGCTTATTTACAACAATATACAACATTACCAAACCAACTGTCCACAAGATTATGAATCTCAACAGGGGCTTAAATAGGCTCAAAATACTGCTCTAAAAGGTGCAAAAATCGCATAATTTTCCCATTTTGAATGTCTTTTTATGAGTTTTTGTATTGTTTATTGACTTCTGCTCGATCATACAAAAATACAACTCAGGTGAGATTTTTGGTGATAAATAGGGCTTACGGACGATTTGGGTGGGCTCAAATATCCGATTCAGTTCAATTAATATATTTCACATTCGTCCGTAGTCTGGAGACAAAAAGCCGGCAGTGTGTCGGTTGGGACAACGCTGCCGGTAGGACTGAGGAAAAAGGTTATCAATATTTGTAGAAACCTTCGCCGGTCTTGCATCCGAGGAGACCTGCACGGACCATCTTGCGGAGCAGTGGGTGAGGACGATACTTAGGATCGCCATATTCCTTGTAGAGAACTTCCATGATAGCGAGGTTCACGTCGTTACCGATAAGGTCAGCGAGGGCGAGTGGTCCCATAGGATGGTTAGCACCGAGTTTCATACATTTGTCGATGTCTTCTGCGCTTGCCACGCCGTCAGCAAGAATACCAACAGCTTCGTTGATCATAGGGATAAGGATGCGGTTTACAACGAATCCAGGAGCTTCGTTTACCTCAACAGGAGTTTTTCCGATGGCGGTACCGAGTTCAACGATAGCCTTGCATACTTCGTCAGAGGTGCGCTGGCCTTTGATGACTTCGATGAGAGCCATACGGTCGGCTGGGTTGAAGAAGTGCATACCGATAAACTGTGCAGGACGGGAGGTGCAGGCAGCTATTTCGGTGATGGAAAGGCTGGAAGAGTTGGTTGCGAAGATAGTTTCAGGCTTGCAGATCTTGTCAAGTTCCATGAAAACTTCTTTCTTCAGCTGCATATCTTCAACAGCGGCCTCGATTACGAGGTCGGCGTCAGCGAAAGCAGCATAGTCGGTAGTGGTGGTGATGTTGGCGAGGATAGCATCAACGGCTTCCTGGGTCATCTTGCCTTTTTCAACGAGTTTTGCATAGGATTTAGCGAAAGAAGCCAGAGCTTTGTCAAGGCTTGCCTGGGTTCTGCTCTTCATAACAACGGGCATTTTGGCAGCAAAAGCTTTAACGATGCCTTTTGCCATGGTGCCGGTACCAATAACGAATACTTTCATGATAGTTAGTTTTATGTTAATGATTTTTTGTGATCGGATTTGGATTCCTGTCTTATTTTCCCTGAAATTCAGCCTTGCCTTTGGTGAGGAAAGCCTGCATACCGGCTTTCTGGTCCTGCGTAGCGAAGCACTTTCCGAACATCTCGTTCTCGAATGCGATGGCAGCATCGGCGTCAAGGTCATATTCCTGGTTGATGCAACGCTTAGCGTAGGCAACCGCAACAGGAGCGTTGGTGACGATGGATTCAGCCAGTTTCATAGCCTCTGGCATGAGGTCGGCAGGTTCATAAACGGCATTTACGAGGCCGATACGGAGTGCTTCGTCTGCCTTGATGTTGCGGCCGGAGAAGATAAGCTGCTTTGCGATACCCATGCCTACGAGTTTAGGCAGACGGTAAGTACCGCTGAAACCGGGAATGATGCCCAGACCGACTTCGGGCTGACCGAAACGGGCATTATTGGAGCAGATGCGGATATCGCATGCCATAGCAAGTTCGCAGCCTCCGCCGAGTGCAAAGCCGTTCACGGCTGCGATTACGGGAATGTTGAGGGTTTCTATCTTGCGGAACACGTCAGCGCCACGCTTGCCGAAATCATGGCCTTCCTGGCTGTTGAGGTTTGCCATTTCGCTGATGTCGGCACCAGCCACAAAGGATTTCTCGCCGTCTCCGGTGATGATAAGCGCACGGATATCGGAGGAAATGTGGTCGATAAAATCGCCGATTTCGTTCAATATGGTGCTGTTAAGCGCGTTGAGGGACTTAGGCGCACTAATGGTGAGCGTGCAGATGGCTCCGTTATTTTCTATTTTAAGGTAATTATACATGTTTTTTGTTTATTGTTGGGTTACAGATTTCGTTAGTTACATTGTTCCGCCCTTTCGTAGAACCGGTCGTTTTGTGGTGCAAATATACGTATATTTTCGATACTGAGCAAGGAAAATCTATTTTTTAACATATAAAGGGTAAACGCCGGATTCAAAAGCGCCCCGGTCTGAGATGACTACTGCTGGGGAACCGCCTATAGAGACATTATTCCCAAAGTTATGATTTACAACGCTATTGGCACCTATGGCGACATTGTTTCCGATGGAAACCGGACCAAAGATTTTCGCACCGGGACCGATATAGACATTATTCCCTATCGTGGGCGCTCCGTCATGATCGCCAAGGCATGTTGAGGGGTGAAGACGGCAGTTTTTCCCCACTTTTGCCTTGGGAGAGACCACAATCGTTCCATAATGAACGATACACAGACCGGGACCGAAGACATTCTTGGGAATAGTAAATCCCAGACGGGTGGCAAGACGATGATTGAGCACTTCCAGCACGAAAAGCCGACACCGGGATACGGGAGAAGCCTTCCGGCAGTTATGGAGATATTCTATTTTCCGCAGACGCAGCTGGAACCGCAGAGCGTCGCGCCAGCCCCAGTCGTACAGAGAACACTTTTCCAGTCCGTGGGCACGCAGATCTGCCTGACGGTACTCAAGGTATTCCTGACGCGAGGCTATCATAACATTCTATTTAGTTATTTAGGCTGCTGCTGGCTCAGGCAATGGAAACTGCCGAGTCCCCAGACCACATCTGTAGAATCGATGCCGATAATATCATAATCGGGGAAACATTCCTCCAGCGTATAAGCCGCCAGATTGTCGGTTACGCACTTGTAGGTGGGGAATATCACACGGCCGTTGGCGATATAGAAATTGGCGTATGAGGCCGGCAGACGCTGGTTGTCCCACTCTACCCGGTCGGGCATGGGGAGTTCCACGATATTAGGCTGCTTTCCGTTGGCGAGACGGCATTTCTTGAGCAGTTCAAGGTTATGCTTCAAAGGCTCGTAGTTCTCGTCCCAGCAATCCGATTCCACCGCTGCCACAATGGTATCCTCGTTCACGAAACGGCAGATATCATCTACATGACCGTCCGTGTCGTCTCCCACGATTCCTTCATTGAGCCAAAGGATATTCTCTACGCCGTAATAGTTGCACAGATATTCCTCGATCTGTCCCTGCGAGAGTTGAGGGTTACGGTTCGGGTTCAGCAGACATGAGGTAGTGGTAATCAGGTCGCCGCATCCGTTCACGTCGATACTGCCCCCTTCCATCACGATATCGGGCGAGAACACCTGCATACGGAGTATCTCTGCGATATGGAGCGGAATCTGGGTATCGAGTTCGTAAGGATATTTTCCACCCCAGGCATTATGGTTCCAGTTTACCATGGCATAGCGGCAAGGCTGATCCTTGGAAATGAGGAAAGCAGGGCCATGGTCGCGACACCAGGCGTCGTTTGAAGGAATGATATGGAAATAGATACGCTGCATATTCGCGTTGATTCCCTGGAGTGCCCAGGCGGCGCGCTGCTGCATCAATTCGTCCTGAACGTTGATATGGACCTCCTCCACTTCAGCCAGAGACTTGATAAAGAGATGGTAGGAAGGGAATATGGTTTCGATTTTCCCCGGCCATGAATCTTCATTATGGGGATAGGTGAGCCATGTGGCTTTATGCGGATGCCACTCGGCCGGCATGTAAAAACCAAGTTCTTTAGGTGTTTTTTCAGTCATATCTGTCATGTATCAATTCACTCTTCGCTGTCAATATATCGTTTCAAAATAGGTGCGTATGAATCTATACGGCGGTCGCGGTAATAGGGCCAATGGCGGCGGTAATGGTCGGTCTGGTCAAGATCCAGTTCCTGAACATGCAGCGATTCCTCCAGATGGGGCGCCTGATACAGCACGCGGCCGAAGGCGTTGGTTATGAACGAGCCGCCCCAGAACTGCATTCCGCCTTCGAGGCCGGTACGGTTCACGCTTACCACAGGAACGCCATTGGCTACGGCATGGCTGCGCTGGATGGTCTGCCAAGCCTCGTACTGCTCTTTGTTGTCCTCCGCGCTCTGGCGCACGTCCCAACCGATGGCAGTAGGATAGAACAGAATCTGGGCACCCATGAGTGCCGTGATGCGTGAGGCTTCGGGATACCACTGGTCCCAGCAGATAAGCACGCCGACGGTGGCGAAACGGGTTTTGAACACCTTATAGCCGAGATCGCCTGGGGTAAAATAGAATTTCTCGTAATAACCGGGATCGTCGGGAATATGCATCTTGCGGTATTTTCCGAGGTACGAGCCGTCGGCGTCGAACACCGCCGTCGTATTGTGATAAAGACCCTCGGCACGTTTTTCGAACATCGAGCAGATAATCACCACTCCGAGTTCCTTTGCCAGCTGCATGAAATGCTGCGAAGTGGGGCCTTCGGGAATCGGCTCTGCCAGCTGGAAATTCTGGTAGCGTTCCTCATCGCAGAAGTAAAGCGAAGCAAACAGTTCCTGCAGACAGATGATCTGCGCTCCTTCCGAGGCCAGCTGACGCACCTTTTCGGTATATCGCCGGATATTTTCCTGCTTATCCGCCTGGCATGCAAGTTGTGCAATTCCTACTTTTACTTTCATAAATTCAATATTTCTGTAAATTCCGAACAGCGGCCTCCGGTTCACCGGATAGAATTTTCCGACTGACAAACAGAGTGAGCATCAGCCAGATTCGCTGTTTCACAATTTACAATTCACCATTTCTATATTCACTAACGAGACTGCAAAATTACGAAGATTATTTCATACGACAAAATTTTTTTATGAACCGGCGCCACATAACGGCGTATGCCCTGCCGTGGGACCTTCACGGCGGAATACCCTTTCCCACCCTGGAGGAACTAATTTGTGAATATTTTTCTCCTTTTCCCCGAGTCGCTTTCCCTGCTGTAACATAGCCACTTGCGCGCAGGTAACTCCCTTCTATCTTCTTTTTATCTCCAGTTTATCTTTTTTCTATCTCTTATTCTAAGGAAAGGAGATAAAAAGAAGTTAATATGGAGATAAAAAGAAGATAGAAGGGAGTTACCACGGGAAAGATGCAACTACATTACCCATTAGTTATCCCGGAGCAACCGACCGGACGAAAGAAGCCTCTGAGGGGAAGCCTGACACGGCGGGCGATAAAAGTCCTCTAAAAAGAAAGTTTTTTTTTGCGGGATAAAAAAATAATCGTATTTTTGCAGTTTGAAATCTGTGAGGATTTTTCCTTACAGGTGTGGGATATATATTGTGTATCTGCTAATTGGCGGTGGTACCGCATTGTTATATTGTATTATATAATGAACGAAAACATGGAAAATCCGACAAACGGCCTCATCAGAGAGCCTCTCATCAGCACCACTTTTGAGAAATACGACCGCATCGTGATTATTTCGCATACGAATGCTGACGGAGATGCCGTAGGTTCACTTCTGGGCGCTTTCCATATTTTGAAGCACCGCTTTCCTGAGAAGGAAATCACTACGATGCTGCCGAACGGCTGTCCCAGGACGTTCCGGTACCTTCCGGGCAGCGAGGGCATTCTGAGCGGAGAGATAGACTATGAGTTCTGCCATGAGAAACTGAAGGAGGCGGACCTGGTGCTCGGAGTAGATTTCAATAATGGCCCACGGGTGGATATGCTGGAGCCGTTTCTGGTGGAGAGCAAGGCGACGAAGGTGCTGATTGACCATCATCACAATCCCGACCGGCTGCTGTTTGACGAAGTGGTTTCGATTGCAGACCTTTCAAGCGCATGTGAGCTGGTATATCGCGCTTTTACCAATACCTGGGGCAAGGAGTGCATGACGCGCGAAGCGGCTATGTGCCTCTACAACGGAATATGCACCGATACCGGCTCGTTCAGCTATAGTGCGGAAAGTCCTTCGGTATATGAGGTAGCCGCCGAGCTGGTGAAATTTGACATCAACGCAGCTGAAATCCACAACAGGATTGACAATACCTTCAGCATCGAGAGAATGCAGTTCTGGGGCTATGCCATCCATAATCTCCTGACCATAGAGCGGGAAAGCCGTTTTGCCTATTTCCGCATTCCTTCAGCGGAGATGGAGAAGTTCGGAGTGACGGGGGCCGACCTGGAGGGGCTGGTGAGCTATACGCTGAAGATGGAAGAAATTGAAGTGGGCGTCCTCATGCGCGAGGACTGCGGAGCAGGTAATGAGCCCAGAATCAAGATATCGTTCCGGTCGAAATACGATGTGGATGTGAACGTAATTGCGCAGGAATTCGGAGGCGGCGGACACACCAAGGCGGCTGGAGCCACCTGCACAGGTGTTACACTGGAGGAAATCGAACGCAGAATCCGTAAAAAGTTCGTGAAGGCATGAAGACATCAGCGATATATATTGGGATATTATGTCTGGGAATGCTGGCGGGAAGCTGCAACAGCAATCCGCCCATAATAGAGGTGGAAAAGGACAACAGTTCACAGCTGAAGGAACATCTTATCAACGCCAACAAAGTGATAGCCGAATCGGAAGAGACACAGATCGAAGGCTATATCCAACGTCACGGATGGAAGATGCAGACGCTGAGCGGCGGAGTGAAACTGGAAATTCTCAGACAAGGCAGCGGAAAGCCGATAGAATATAAAGATGAGATAACCCTGGAATATGATATGGAGGCCTTGAACGGCCAGCCGATCTATACAAATGCCGAGAAGCATATCGTGGTAGGAAAGAACGAAACCGTATCGGGAGTTGAAACCGCGCTGAAAGAGCTGCGGCGGGGAGCCGAAGCAAGACTCATCATCCCTTCGCAATGCGGCTATGGAGTGGCAGGAGACGGCGACCGCGTTCCCACTCGTGCGGTACTGGTGATAAAAATGACTGTAAAATAAATAACAATATTAAATAATTCTATTCATTAAAACACAATGAAAAACACATTAAAAATTGCAGCCTTATTATTGATAGGTGCAACATTGATGACCAGTTGTGGTCCGAAAAGCGACCTTGCAGGCTTTAAGAAAACCGAAAACGGTCTTCACTACAAGTTCGAGAAAACCAACAAAAATGCCAAGCAGGTACAGAACGGCGACGTACTCGTATGCGAGGTTAAGATGATGATGGACACCGTAGAGATGTTCAACAACATCGGAAATCCGCAGCGTATGTTTAAGGTAACCGACCCGATGTTCAAAGGCGACCTTCCAGAAGGATTGCTGATGATGCACGAAGGCGATGTTGCCACTTTCGCACTGGAAGCCGACTCTCTGGCAAAATTCTTCGGTCCCCAGCAGATGCCGCCTTTCTACCAGGAAGGCAAGAGCATGAAACTCTATTATGAAATCACGCTCAACAGCATCGTAAGTGCAGAAGAACTGGCTCAGGAAGAGGCCAACTACATGGAAGAGATGAAGAAACTCCAGCAGGAAGAGCCCGCAGCCATCGCACAATACGTGGCCGACAACAACATTACCGCAAAACCTGATGAGGAAGGTCTTTATGTGATCGTAAAGAAACAGGGAAACGGCCCTAAGGTTGCTATGGGAAAGAATGTAAAAATCAACTACACCGGACGTCTGCTTGACGGTCGCGTATTCGACAGCAGCGTTGAGAGCGTAGCCAAGGAAAACGGAATCTACAACCCACAACGCCCATACGAACCATTAGCCTACACCGTAGGTAAGTTCGGCCTTATCAAAGGTTGGGAAAAAGGCGTGATGGGAAAAGCCCAGGGAAGCGTAATCAATCTGATTATTCCTTCCGCTCTGGCATACGGAACCCAGGGAGCCGGCGATATGATCCGTCCTTATACTCCACTTACCTTTGAACTTGAAATCGTAGAAGTAAAATAAAAGAACTATGCTGAATATCGTATTATTTGGTGCCCCAGGCGCCGGAAAAGGAACCCAGAGCGACCTTCTGGTAGAAAAATACAACCTCAACCACATCTCTACCGGAGACCTCCTGAGAAAAGAAATTGCAGACCAGACCGAACTCGGCAAGAAAATCAAGAGCATTATGGACAGCGGTGCCCTGGTAAGCAACGATATCGTTATCGAAATGATCGACAACGCAATTGCAAAGGATACCCAGGGAATCCTGTTTGACGGTTTCCCACGCAACGTTGCCCAGGCCGAAGTACTGGACCAGCTGATGAAGAAACATGGCCGCGAGGTTACCTGTATGGTACAGCTTGACGTGCCTAAAGACGAACTCGTACGCCGTATGCTTGAAAGAGCCAAAGTGAGCGGCCGCAGCGATGACAACGAAGAGACCATCAAGAACCGTCTCAAGACCTATGAAGGCGAAACCCTTCCTGTAGCAGAATACTACAAAAAACAGGGCAAGCAGGTACTTATCAACGGCTTGGGTAAGGTGGAAGAAATCTCCGCAAACATCATTGCAGAAATCAATAAACGCTAACATTTACCACAGGATATGGGAGGAGTGATTCTCCCCTATCCTCCAATGGAGAAAAAAACTCCAAAACAGATATGGCAAGCAATTTTGTAGATTACGTTAAGATACTGGTACGCTCAGGTAAAGGTGGAGCTGGATCAGCACACCTGCTGAGGGTTAAATACAACGCCAAGGCAGGTCCCGACGGTGGAGACGGAGGCCGTGGCGGGCATATCATTCTTCACGGGAACAGCCAGCGATGGACGCTTCTGCATCTCAAATATACAAAACATGTATTTGCAGAGAACGGCGAGAACGGAGGAGAAAACCTCTGCACCGGACATCAGGGAAAAGATCAGATTCTGGATGTGCCTCTGGGGTGTATATGCCGTGATGCAGAAACGGGAGAAATCCTTGGAGAAGTAACCGAAGACGGACAGGATGTGATTATTGCAAGAGGTGGCCGCGGAGGCTTGGGAAACGACCATTTCAAATCCCCCACAAACCAGACTCCACGCTATGCGCAGCCTGGGGAACCAGCCGTAGAGCGCTGGATTATCATTGAACTGAAAGTGCTGGCAGACGTAGGTCTGGTAGGATTTCCCAATGCAGGGAAAAGTACGCTGCTGAGTGTGGTAAGCGCCGCAAAACCAGAAATTGCAGACTACCCGTTTACCACAATGGTGCCGAACCTGGGAATTGTGAAATATCGTGACGACCGTTCGTTCTGCATTGCAGACATTCCAGGCATCATTGAAGGCGCAAGTGAAGGTAAAGGACTTGGGCTGCGATTCCTGCGACATATAGAACGGAATTCCGTACTGCTCTTTATGATCAGCTGCGAAAAGCTTGAAATTGCGAAAGAATATCATGTATTGCTGGATGAGTTAAAGAAATACAATCCAGAACTGCTTGACAAACAACGTCTCCTTGCCGTTACAAAATGTGATATGCTGGACGAGGATATGATACGGCAACTGAAACGCCACCTGCCCAAAGGCATCGAAACAGTATTCATCAGCGCCGTAAGCGGGCTGGGTATTACAGAACTGAAAGACAAACTGGTTGCAAAGATAGATGGAGAAGCTTAACTGGATTGATACACAGGCATTCTACTGGATAAACCACCATTACTGCACGGGTATGGACTGGGTAATGTGGGTGGCCAGCCAGTCGTGGTCTTGGGCCATAGTACTGGTTACCGTCTTCTGCATTATGACCCTCCGCAAGGAACCACGCAAATGGTGGGTGGTGCTACTCGGAATTGGTCTGTGTTTCCTGCTGAGCGACAGAATCTCCGTTATGTGTTTCAAGGATGTGGTGTGCCGGCTGAGACCCTGCCACGCACTGGAGGATGTAAGGATGTTCCACACTGGGAAAGGAGGGCTGTACGGATTCGTCTCCAGCCATGCAGCCAACGTGTTTGCGTTAGCTATGTTCCTGACCTTGCGCTACAGAAGTCTCGCAAAATCCGGAAAGCACTTCTGGTTCGGATGGATTATCTTTGCCTGGGCTTTAGTGGTATGCTATTCCAGACCCTATCTTGGCAAACACTACCCAGGAGACATACTCTGCGGAGCCATTTTAGGATGTGGCATAGGGGCACTCGTATGGTTCATTTCCACAAAAATAGACCTATTGCTGGAAAAAAAGAAAAAAAATATCAAAATTTGAAACTTTTTTTTTGATTATGCGTAAAGTATATCGTGCTTACTTATTTCAAGATGTATTTGAAAAGACGGAACGGCCTTTGTCGTTCCGTTCTTTTTGCTATATTCCATCTCATTATACCAAACTAAAACACGCTATATCAGTTCCCGATTTACAGTTTACTATATTATGAATGTATTAGATATAATAATGGTTATCCCTATGGCCTATTTTGTGTACAAAGGCTATAAACGGGGTATTATCTTTGAGGTAGCCTCACTCGTGGGTATCATAGCCGGATGCTATGCCGCCATACATTTCTCAAAACTGGTAGCCGACCTGCTCCCCATAGAAGGTGAAGCAACCTTCTTGATAGCATTCCTAATTACATTCCTCGGAGTGGTGATACTTTCAAAATTTTTCGGAAAATGTATTGAAGGCGTCCTGAAACTTGTGCATGTAGGAATACTGAACCAACTGCTCGGAGCCACCTTGGGACTGGCTAAAGCCGTATGCATACTTTCGATTCTGCTCAACTTTGTAATACTGATAGACCATGATCAGAAAATGATTACCCAGACCACAAAAACAGAATCCATATTTTATAGTCCCGTGAACAAGGTTGGCAGGAAGATGACTGCCCAGCTTAAGATTTACGCCGAACAGCTCAAGGAAGCAAAAGAAATAAAAGATTCAACGAATGACTGACGGAAAGTTGATATTAGCCCCTATGCAAGGATTGACCGAAGTCATGTTCCGCAAATGCTACGAAACATACTTCCCCGGTGCCTTGGATTATGCTATATCCCCTTTCCTGTCCTTAACTCACGGAAACCTCGCTGATGCCTGGGAGAAAATCGATGACGTATGGCCTGAACGGAACAAAGAAAGTATTCCCGTAATCCCCCAGATTCTGGGGAAAGAATGCGAGGAATTTGTTGCTCTCGCCAACCGTCTTTATGAAGTAGGATATTCTGAAGTAAACTGGAACATCGGATGTCCCGTAAGAAGAGTTGCTCATAAGCACCGTGGCAGCGGAATACTCCCTTATCCCGAAGAAATCCAGCAAATTCTTGACTATGTAGTTCCCCGCATACAACCTCGGCTCAGCATCAAAATGCGATTAGGTTACTATGCCTCCGAGGAAATATTCAACATTATTCCCATTCTGAACAGCTATCCGCTCTCCTGTGTTACAATCCACCCCCGCATCGGCAAACAGCAATATGGCGGACAGGTCGATTTAGACACCCTTGACCAGGTTCTTCCCCTACTCCACCACAACACGATCTACAATGGAGACATATTTACAGCAGAACGATACCGGTACATCCGAGAACGCTATCCCAATATAAAGGATGTCATGCTCGGCCGGGGAGTACTCTACAATCCACTACTGCCTCTCGAAATCAAAGGGATCACCACACATCAGGAATTCGTTTCTACCTTTATCTCGGCGCTCATATCCGACATTGAAACCACCTACCCATCAGAGCAGGCCCGCACCCGCAAAACAAAAGAATACTGGGTACTGCTGCGGAAATCTCTTCCTGTCACAGAACAGGAAAGTCTGCTTGTTCTTCACCAGACCAACTTCAACGACACGAAAAAAACGATATACCAGCTATTAACGAAATCACAGGAAATTCATAATTCTAAATAACACCCATTGATTCCATAAAAAGTTCCACAATGAATAAAAAACAAATTACATTTCACTCTTTTAGCAAAATTCTGGTTCTTATTGCTACCCTATTCGTTATGGGTTGCAATAATTCCAAATCCACTTTTGAAGAACTACCCGTAGAAGAGCAATTAAAAGTATTGAACATCAATATTGAAAATCATCCTAAGGATGCCAGCCTATATGCAACCCGAGGCGATATATTATTACAGTTGAACCGTGTAAATGAGGCCATCAACGATTATAAGCAAGCCTCAGACCTTGAGCCTAAAAACGAATCTTATCAGATGAAACTCGGGGATGCCTACTTTGCGAATGGCGACGTAGAACACAGTTACCAGACTTTTGAAACTGTGATTTCCCACAATCAGGATAATACCGAAGCCTATCTCAAATTAGGCGAAATCGCATTCTACAGCCGGGACTATGACCGCGCCATCGAAAACCTTGGAAAAGTAACCGCGAAAGATCCCGACAACCGAACAGCACTTTTCATGAAAGGATTCATCTGCAAGGAAACAGGAGACACAACCGACGCTGTGCGTTACCTCCGCAAAGTATGCGACCTGTATCCCGACTATGAACCCGCATTTGAGGAACTGGGAACACTCTACGCTATTCACCAGAACCCGCTCGCTGAGGAATATCTCTCTACCGCCCTGAAACTGGAGCCCCAGAACATCAACGCCATGTACAGCCTTGCCATGTACTATCAGGACAAGCAAAACATGGATGCCGCAGAACAGTTCTACGACCACATACTCGAAATAGACCCCAACCATCCCGATGCCTGGCATAACAAAGGCTGGATTGAATTATTCTACTACAGCGATTACGATCTTGCCATCGAGTATTTTACACATGCCGTAACTGCAAACAATCAATTTGTAGAAGCCTATACCAACAAAGGCTGTGCCTACGAACTCAAGGGCGACCTTAATAATGCCAAAATCTGCTTTCAGACAGCCCTTAATATCGATCCAAACTTTCAGCCCGCCATCAAGGGGCTCGGCCGGGTAAGATGAATTGAAAAAACGCGAAATAAAAAAAACTGAAAAATGTTTTGCAGAATAAAAATAATTGTGTAAATTTGCAAACCAAAACAAGTACGATTATGAGTAACTTAAAAGGACGCAACTTAATCTCTATCACTGACTTCAGTAGAGAGGAATACCTGCAAGTGCTGGACATTGCCGAGGAATTTGAGAAAAATCCAAAGCAGCCTATCCTATCCGATAAGGTGATTGCCACACTATTTTTTGAACCATCCACCCGCACCCGACTCAGTTTCGAGAGCGCAGCAAATCAATTGGGAGCACGCGTCATCGGGTTCAGCGACCCCGGAGCCACCAGTGTCCGTAAGGGCGAATCGCTCCACGACACCATCGTTATGGTAAGCAGTTACAGTGACCTTATCGTCATGCGTAACCCCAAAGAAGGGTCCAGCCGATACGCCAGCGAGGTAGCAAAAGTACCCGTCATAAACGCTGGAGACGGAGCCAACCAGCACCCGACCCAGTGTATGCTTGACCTCTATTCTATCCGCAAGACACAGGGAACCCTTGAAAACCTCCAGATAGCCTGCGTAGGAGACCTCAAATACGGCCGTACCGTACACAGTCTCGTTCAGGCCATGTGCAACTTCGGCGCAACCTTCCATCTTGTTTCCCCTAACGAACTGAAACTGCCCAGCTCTGTAAAAATGTCCATCAAGAACGCCGGGCTCACTTACTATCAATATACC
The DNA here is from genome assembly GCA_045640985.1 of Bacteroidales bacterium. Lineage (GTDB taxonomy): Bacteria > Bacteroidota > Bacteroidia > Bacteroidales > P3 > Colimorpha. The sequence continues at coordinate 24,646 of JAZUFZ010000043.1, read as the reverse complement.
GACATCAAGGACATCGTTCCTACGGCCGACATCATCTACATGACCCGTGTACAGCGCGAACGTTTCCCCGATCCTATGGAATACGAGAAAGTAAAAGACTCCTGTATTCTTACCGCAAGTATGCTACAGGGATGCAAGCCAAATATGCGCATTCTGCACCCGCTGCCACGCGTAAACGAAATCACCACCGATGTTGATACTACTCCATACGCATACTATTTCCAACAGGCACAGAATGGAGTATATGTCCGCCAGGCCCTGATGTCAGCCATACTCGGTGCAAAATAAAAACCTAAAACCTGAAAAGATGAAAAAAGAACTCGTAGTATCCGCAATCGAAAACGGAACCGTAATCGACCATATTCCCACCGACGTAGTATATCAGGTAATACACCTCCTCGGATTGGAAAAATACAACGATGAAGTGCTGATCGGCAACAACCTCAGCAGTGAAAAATACATCCGCAAAGCTATCATCAAAATCAAAAACAAATACTTCTCCAAAGAAGAACTCAGCAAGATAGCCCTGCTCGCCCCTATGGCCACTATCATCAACATCAAGAATTACGATGTGGTGGAAAAATTCGAGGTTGAAATTCCAGATCACATTGAAAATTTCGTTAAATGTCCCAACCCAATGTGCGTTACTAACCACGAGGTGATTCCTACAAAATTTGATGTAGTGGATAAAGAGAACCTGAAGCTCAGATGCCACTATTGCGAGAAATTCACCACCAAAGAAACCATCCATTTCTGCGAATGAAACGATACTATATCTGTCTCATTATCGTGACCCTGATTCTGGTAATTGCCTCATTTATCACAATGTGGGTTGCTCCGGAATCATTCATTATTGCGATGCCGGTTTTTGCATTGTATTTTGCCATAGTTACCGGAATTGAGCATTACCTTATCGTAAAAAGTGCCCAGAAAGATCCGAGAACTTTTGTAAGGAACTTTCTGGGAATCACCATCGGGCAGATGATGCTGCATCTGATTATACTTACAATCAGTATGTTCCGCAATACACAACAGGCGAAGCTCATAGCTGTCGCATTCCTGATCGGTTTCGCAACATTCCTCGTATTTGAGACTACCGCCTTGATATTGTTTGTAAAAAAGGCGCAGAAATAAGCACAGAAGCAATAAAAAGCGAAACAGCCCCGGCAGAAGAATGCCGGGGCTTATATTAAGGGACTATATATGTTTACCTGATCTTTCTTGGACTTTATTGAAAATCTTTTGATTGAAAGGTAAATTTTGTATATTAGATGTTATAGTATATAGATAGACCAACACATCTGATATGATTGACATTTCCAATGTAATACGAAGGAAGCGGACGCTGGAGTCCGCTTCGCCTATATGTTCGGAATGAGCAACGACACATTCGACTATGAGATAGTTAAGTGTACTTGATTATTAGTTACCTCTGTAGTATCTTAAATTTGTTGTATCAATGCCATACCAATGTACATAATCCCTAAAAATAAACATAGCGGAATGACGCTCCTGCAATAAAGCATTTCCATTCAAAGTTTTCCCTAATAATGTCTTCGTCAATACGACTTACCGCATCAGCTCGGGAACTTGTAATATTATGCCAATATTGCTCACCTAATGTTTTATATCCTTTTACATAACAGGATAATCCGTAGCGCGATTCAACCACAGTTACTTTTAGTGATATCTTTTCCCAAGATCCACGACTATTTATGAAGTAACCTTGCACTATTTGATAGTTTGGCTCAGGATTGGATTGTTGTGTATTATAACTATCGTAACTACTTGATGTCTGTTGTTGGGTTTGAATAGGGTTAAACGGAACAAAAAAGTTTTGAGCTGATACAGAACACGTTATAATCTGTACAAAAAACAATAAAACAAATATTTTTTTCATGACTTTTCCCTAATACGTGTCGGGCGCAACTTTTGTGCTCGCACGTTCCCTAATGCTTGCGATAATACAAAAAAGGTGTGGGAACCATATTGTTTCCTCACCCTCTAACAGGCTCCTGGTAATGCCTCGCTGTAGGTTCAAAAACAATAGACCCACACCGTTGACATATACCAATTCCTTAGGGATTGAATATACAACAATTATGGGTGCTACTGTCCGCCATCCCTACAGCATAGAATCTTACCAGGATTCGTTAGATGAGATGACTATCAATATACACCTGCTGACTTTTACAAAAATTCAGCGATGCAAATTTACAACTTTTTTTCATAACGGCAAAATTATTTTTAAAACAAGAGACATAATCTACTCTAAATATACATATTATAGAAAAAAAATAAAGACGTGATTTTTTGCATATTTCATAGAATTCAACCACTGTTTTTCTTAAATATTCGCTTCACGTATAAATGGGAAAGAGAAAATGGTTCAATAATAAAGGTACGTAATCTTTGGTTTTTGCATATGCGAGACGATGTTGGTAATGTTCTTGTTGAAGATGGTTATGATGCAAAATCCAATCAAATATTGACAGAATCCAAACACAAGTTAATCGAAGAGACTATCGCACCGATTCTTGATTTACAAGAACAATGGAATAGACTTAAACATTAAAACAAAAGCGTAACCGATATGATTACGCTTAAATTTTATTTGATTTTAGGTAAATATAGTTCCCTATATTTATACATACACAAAACAGATGACTCAGAGCGGAGTCGCCACGTGAAGGCACATCGCCAAGCGCAGGCGCAGCAGGCCACAGCAGACTGGTGGCGGATTTCTTGTTGTAATATAGCCACTTGTAAGGGGTAACTCCCTTCTATCTTCTTTTTATCTCCATATTAACTTCTTTTTATCTCCTTTCCTTAGAATAAGAGATAGAAAAAAGATAAACTGGAGATAAAAAGAAGATAGAAGGGAGTTACCTCGGAGCGGAGCCCTCGGTGGTGGCTCTGCGCCAAGCAGATCGGAGCACCCGAGCACAGACTCAATCCCCCAAAAAAGACCTTGGAAAGAGGATTATTACTGATGTTTTAAGCTGAAGACATCAACTGAAGGACACCCGACTTGCGGCCAGTGATTCTCGAAATAAGTATATGTAACTCTATATGTATTCCGCCAATGGATTAAAGCGACTTAATGGGCTTCTAACCAATCGGAGCCCATACCCATTCCGACTTCAATTGGAACCTTACATAATAAGTGAGCGGCATACAGCATTCCTTGCTCGACAATGTTGCACACATTTTCTTTCTCCGGCTTATATACATCAAATACTAACTCATCATGAACCTGAAGAATCATTTTGGACTGCAGATGTGCATCATTCAAATCATGATAAATCTTCACCATAGCCAGTTTGATCATGTCAGCGGAAGTTCCCTGAATAGGCATATTCACAGCGTTACGCTCTGAAAAATTCCGCAGACTGCCGTTCCTGCTATTGATATCGGGAAGATATCGCCGACGTCCCATAACCGTATGAGCATATCCATTGGAGCGTGCCTCTTGAATCTGATCTTCGATATATGCCTTAATGGAGGTAAACTGCTCGAAATAATCATCAATCAATTGCTGGGCTTCCTTACGGGAACACCCCAACTGTTCACTCAATCCAAATGCACTAATTCCATAGATGATACCAAAATTGACACTCTTGGCATTACGACGCTGTTCTTTTGAGACTTCCTCGATGGGAATATGATATATCTTGGCGGCCGTGGCGGCATGGATATCCAATCCCAACTGAAACGCATTTATCATATTGGAATCCTGAGCCATATCAGCAATAAGCCTTAACTCAATCTGGGAATAATCCGCGGCAAGCAGTTCGTAATGCTCATTTTTAGGTACAAACGCCTTCCGTATAAACCTTCCTCGTTCTGTACGAATTGGGATATTCTGGAGATTGGGATTACTTGAACTTAACCGTCCTGTGGCTGTAACTGCCTGGTTGTACATCGTATGAAGCCGGCCATCTTTGGGGTCTATCAATTTCGGGAAACTGTCAAGATATGTTCCTATTAATTTGCTGATTGAGCGATACTCAAGAATAAGATTTACAACAGGATGACTGTTTTTAAGTTTGAGCAGGACTTCTTCCGCGGTGCTATATTGTTTGGTGGAGGTCAAAGGTGGCTTATCCGTAATCTTCAACTCTTCATACAATACTTCACCTAATTGCTTCGGACTACTGATATTAAACGAATGTCCGACCAATTCGTAAATGTCATGTTCAATTTGGGCTTTTTCTTCCGTGAGTTGTAAAGAATAAGAATGCAGGGCTTCAACATCTATTCTTACACCTTCCTGCTCCATACTTTGAAGCACCTTAACCAAAGGTAATTCTACCTCATAATAGATTTTATCCAGCCCAGTTTCTTCCAACTCCTTATTTAACACCACATACAACGCGGCCAAGGTATCGTCCGGTTTTGAAGAATCAAATTCTATTCCAAGCCGTTGTGATACTATAAACTCCAAATTATGTCGGGATTCAGGATCAAGCACATAATGGACCAGCAGGATATCAAAAATATGGTTTTCATCAACTCCCTGTGCCAGCAGATCCGGTCTGCAATGTTTATAATCATAACAAACCACAACATCATCTACCTTTATGGCAAAAGGAACATTCAAAGAGGCTATATTCTCTTGCTGGAGCGTTTCTTTAACTATATCCTGTACGGAATTTGCAGTAGATGGTTCTATCGAAGAAAACAAATCCAACTGTCCAGAATCCGGTATATGTGACGCGATAGTGGCAGCTTCCGGCTTTGCGTAGGATGCTGGAATAACACGCTTTGCCAACTGTCTGAACTCAAGATAATCAAACAATTCCGATAATCTGGCATAATCCGGTTCTTTTCTCGAAAGCGATTCCGGATTAAAATCTATAGGAGCATCCACCACAATTGTAGCCAGAAATTTAGATAAAATAGCGGAATCTTTCCCATTTTCAACTAACTGACGAATATGATTATTCGATATTTTATCCACATTCTCAAGAATTCCCTCTATAGAACCAAATTCAGAAATCAGTTTCTGCGCAGACTTATCACCGATACCTGAAATACCGGGAATATTATCTATAGCATCCCCGCAAAGTCCCAATACATCTATAACCTGACGACACTCCTTTATATGAAATTTATCCAAGACCTCCTCTATTCCTAAAATCATGTCGGGGGTCTTCATACGACCGAATTTATACATCTTCACCACGCTGGTTACCAGCTGGGCAAAATCCTTATCCGGGGTTGCCATCAGCACCTCATCAAAGCCATTCAGTTCAGCCTTATGGGAGATAGTGCCAATCACATCATCCGCCTCATACCCCTCTTTACACAACAATGGGATATTGAATGCCGTGATAATATCTTTGATGATTGGAATTGCAATATGAATGTCTTCCGGAGTAGCTTCCCTATTTGCTTTATATTGTGGATACTCCTCATGGCGAAATGTAGGTACCGACAAATCAAATGCAACTCCAACATGACTGGGATTCAACTTCTGTAGTAAATCCAGCAAAGTTGTAGTAAATCCCAATATCGCTGAAGTATTAAGTCCTTTGCTATTGATTCTGGGGTTATGATTTAATGCATAATAGGCTCTGTAAACCACAGCCATTCCATCTATGAGGAGTAATCTGTTCATTTATTTTAAGGGGTCTTTGATAAGGTCGTCGTATTCTTTCCGGTTTTTAAGTACATTGCAGGCTAAATATATCGCACTTCTCAAGGATTGTTCTGAAGCTTTATCTTTTCCTGCGATATCATATCCGGTTCCATGGGCAGGGCTGGTTCTTACATACGGGAGGCCAGCTGTAAAATTAACACCTTCAGTAAACGACATCAGCTTGAAAGGGATCAACCCCTGATCATGATACAAAGCCAACACACCGTCGAATTTGTTGAATTCACTGGAGCCGAAGAATCCGTCTGATGGGTAAGGGCCGTATGCAAGTATTCCCTGCTGCTGAGCATCATCAATTGTAGGTTTTACTATTCTGGTATCAATGTCTCCTATCACTCCGTTATCTCCCGCGTGGGGATCTAATGCGAGCACTGCAATTTTAGGCATCGTGATACCAAAATCACGTTTCAAGGACTGATTCATAAGCACAAGTTTGTCCATCAATGCCTCGTGAGTTATTGCTGCTGGAACATCTTTCAAGGCAAGGTGGTTGGTCATGATGCCTATTCTGATTCTATCACAAACCATCATCATGAGGGAACTGCAATTGAACTGAGAGGAGAGATATTCAGTGTGACCTGGAAAATCGAAATTATCAGACTGAATGTTCTTCTTATTAATTGGTGCAGTAACCAGCATATCAATATTTCCTGCCTTCAAATCTTCGCAAGCCTTATCCAATGCCATACGGGAATAGAGTCCGGCAGTCTCGGTGGATTTTCCAACATCAATCTTCACCTCATCGTTGGTAAGATTGATGATATTGAGTTTGTTTCCGACTGCTTCGGATGCGAGATGTATGGGATTGAATGTAACATCCTGATGGAGGGTAAGCAGTTTTTTGTAATATGTAGCTATTTTTGCTGAACCATACAGGATAGGTGTTGCGAGTTCAAACATCCGGCTGTCGCTGAAGGTTTTTAGAATAACTTCATAACCTACCCCATTCAAATCTCCATGGGTAATTCCTAAACGTAACATATTTTATACTATTTTTGTTTTACAATCATGTCGTAAGTCTGCAGGAAGGCGTACAATAAGCGGATACCAAATCCTGAAGCGCCTACACCATAGTAACTCTCTTTCTTTGAATAATAGGCCACCCCTGCAATATCAAGGTGAATATAGGGATGTTTTGCGAAATGGGCCAGAAACTTTCCTGCGGTTATCGCACCTGCCTGGGGAACACTTCCACAGTTCTTGATATCGGCCACATCTGACTTTATCAATTCATCATACTCTTTCCAGAACGGAAACTCTACGAGTCGTTCATAGACCTGCTCACCCACAATTTTCATAAGTTTCATTGAATCTGCAGCATCTTGCTGCATAGCTGCAATTCCTATGGTTCCTATAGCCCTGACAGCCGCACCCGTCAAGGTTGCCGCATCAATGATAAGTTCCGGGTTGTATTGATTGCTATAGGCAATTGCATCTGCCAATATCAGGCGGCCTTCTGCATCAGTATTGACTACCTCTACCGTAGATCCGTCATACATCGTCAATATATCATCTGCTGCGTAGGCATTGAACCCTGGACGATTATCAGTCATAGGTAGAAACGCCATCACATGAACCGGAAGATGATTTTCCGCTGCAGCGAGCAGGACAGATGCCATAGTTGCAGCACCAGCCATGTCGCTCTTCATTTCCTGCATATAGTCATCCGGTTTGATGTTCAATCCGCCAGTATCGTATGTGATACCTTTTCCCACGAGTGCAATAGGATGAGCGTTGATTGCGTCAGCTGGATGATAATCCATCACAACAAAACGGGGTTCATCAACACTGCCTTTATTTACGGCAAGGAGGCCACCCATTTTTAAGGCTTCTATCTGTCGTTTTCCCAATATGGTACAATCTACACCCAACTTTTCTGCAGAAACTTTAATTTCCTTGGAGAATTTATCTGCGTTTAAGTTCATCACGGGTTCATTGACCCAGTCCCGGCATTGTGCAATATGTGCCCAGAGACGTGTGCTGGATTCCATATCTTCCTGTTTCAGGATTGAATCGTCTATCCATAAAGTTTCCACCAGCACATCTTTCTTACTCTTATACTTGTCAAAGCGATAATTTGCCATGACGAGACCTTCCACAAAAGCAATAATATCTTCAGGAAGAGCTCCTTCACTCATCAAGAATACCTCTTTCTGCTTCTCATCGGATAGTTGTTGCTGGATTACGGCTGCTGATTTACGCAACTGTTCATGTACGACGGTAGAGGGTTTCTCACTATCGAAATTCTGAATCCAGGTATGATAAGGCAACCTGTCAAAACGTATCTGCGACTCTTTATTTTCATTACGGACCTGTTTCAAGTATGCCAGTTCCTGTTTCCCGAAGGGGAGCCTTCTTTCCGATACCTGATCTCCATAGAGAAAAATCACATTCCCTATGTTTTTAATACCAGTTACTCCACCACCTAAATTACAAAATTTTATTTCCATGTTTATTCTTCTTTATATTATTCTGTTCACTATTCACCATTCACTAATTATGGTTATATGTGTTTTATCAGTATGATTAGATGTTTCGTTTTCAATTCTTCCAGGGTATTTTCAAGTTTCCTGCGCGTTTCAATATCCATCCATGCAGTGGGTTCGTCAAATACCAGTATGGGGGCTTCGCTGTAAAGCTGACGGGCCAGAGCCACCCGTTGCCATTGTCCCATACTCAATTCTTCACCACCGTCAAATATCCTGCCTAATAACGTATCATATCCCTGGGGCAGCCTTTCCGCAATTTCATCAACGCCACTCAGTCGTGCAGCGTTCAGCATACGTGCTTCTGTTTTTTCAGATGAGTATAAGTCGCCGAACTCAATGTTCTCACGTAACGTACAATTAAACTGTACATAATCCTGGAAGATAGCTCCCACATGTTTCCGCAGCACTATAGGGTCAAATTTCCTGATGTCGATACCGTTAATCTTTATCGCTCCACCGTTCACGTCATAAAGGCGCAACAATAATTTCAGCATGGTTGTCTTACCATAACCATTACGTCCTTCTATCAAGGTAATATTACCTTTCTCTGCAGCGAAATTGAAATTTTCCAACACATCGTGACGCATGTCGGGATAACGGAAAGTCACATCTACAAACTCTATTTTCTCTACTTCCTGTGGGAATGGTTCCGGATTCTCGGGGGAGACTATTCTGGGTTTGAGTTCCAGAAAATCAAATATGTTGGTAAGAAACAATCTGCTTTCATACAATCCTGTAACGCCATCTACTACGCCATGCAGATACCCTTCTCCTTTTCTGAATGCCTCAAATGCCATTACGAACACACCTACAGTAAAAACGCCCTCGATAGTTCCTTTTGCAAGATACAACGTGATCAAGCCCAGCGCAAACACCTCAATAAAGGCACACATTGCGTCATAATGTGCCAGCCTTTTTGAGATTTTCAACAGGACATCTACCAGTTGTTTTCTTGTGGTGACGAAACGTTCCCGGAATAGACCTGCAAGTCCGAAGGTTCGCATCTCCTTGGCATATATTCTGTTGCTCAACAGGGTAGAATAATAGTTCGTTTTACGATAGTTCTGGGTATTGCTCTTCCTAAATCTGTATATGGTTCTGGCCTTGTTGCTTTTCACTATGAACGATGGTACCACGGCTACAAGCATAAGCAGTATAATCCACCATGCCGTATTAGCCAACACAAATACAATTCCTATCAACGCTACTGCGGACCCTATTGTACCCATAAGGGTGTTATACAGTTGTATGGGGCGGGAAGTTGCCTCCTGCTGTGCCCGATGGAAAGTATCGTGGTATTGCGGATTATCGTAATATGCCATATCGAGTTCATACGCCTGATGCTGGATTTTTTCACTTATATGGTCTATGAGACGCTGACTCATGATGTCGTTATTCACACCACTCAGCACCCCGACCCAGCGTCCGGCAAGCCACACCCCACAGAACGCAAGCACCCAACCCGTAAGTGTGGCGAAACTTACAGATGCTACCGTAACGCTGTCCACCAGTTGTTTCAATACCAGCAGACTGACCAGGGGCAGCATACTCTGGATGAACACATACAGCATCTTCAGCACGAAGCCTTTTGGATAACAGTCGCAAACGAGTTTTAATCCCCTTATAATATATTTTATATTCATTTTTTATTTATGATTTTTTTTTCAAGTGCCGGTATTGATTCATACCATTCACCGCAATATGATTTTCTTTATTGCCGGCTTGCGCAGCCGCTCATTAATGGCGTCCTGCAAATCCTGCTTTTTGTATTCCAGCTCATTCCGCAAAGCGGGTGAGAGCAGTTTCACACTCAATGTCCCGTTTTTGAACCTTACCTCTTTGGTGAGTTTGGATATCAACTCCCCTACAACTCCGTGGTAGGTCCGGCGTACCTCCATCTCTGCTACGGCTTCCGTCATATCGAACCGTTCATAGATTTTTTCCAGCAGATCAGACAGTGTATGTTCGTGGGACTCCATCATACGGTCATTACAAGTTTATGGTCTGCTGATACCTCATAAATCCGATGTTCCACCTGTGGTATATCGGCAAAGATACCTGATACACGGCCTGGCTGGGTATCCGTGAGGAATACCTGTCCGAAGCGTTCACTGCCAACCAGCCGTACCAGCTGTTTTACCCGGTTCATATCTAATTTATCAAATATATCATCCAACAGCAATATCGGCTTCATGCCGCATTGCGCATAGATATATTCAAACTGAGCCAGTTTCAGGGCCAGCGCAAGCGTCTTCTGCTGCCCTTGGGAACCGTATTTTTTCGCCGGCATATTACCAATCGTCATGATCAGATCATCCTTATGCACACCCACCGTTGTATATTGGTTTCGCAGATCATCGGAGCGGCGCTGTTTCATTAACTCCTGCATCTCACCCGCCACCAACTGTGTTTCGTAAGTGAGGCCCGCCACATCACCATCGTTCACAATCCAATTGTAATAGTAGGAAAACAACGGAGTAAAATCCTTCAGGAATGTTCCACGTCGTTCCTTCAGATATTCACCATAGAGCGAAAGCTGCTCATCCCACACTTCCAGCATTTCCTCTTCCACATAATGGTCTTCCGCCATCTGTTTCAGCAGTCTGTTGCGCTGTTCCAGAGCCTTCTGATACCGCAACAGCTGTTGCAGATAGTCTTTATCGGTCTGGGAAATCACCCCGTCCATGAATTTTCTCCGCATATCGCTCCCGCCTGTGATCAGCATCTGGTCGATGGGGGAGACCATCACCAGCGGGATCTTTCCGACATGTTCGGCAAAGGTCTTACATACCCTTCCGTTATATTTCAGCTGTTTTCCCTGGTCCCTGCGCACCACACACGATACAGCCACGTCCCCCTCATACATGCCATGAATGGCAAAACAGTCTTCGCCCTGGCGGATATTGTCTTTATCTATAGCGTTGAAATAACTTTTGCTGAACGAAAGATAGTACAGCGCATCCAGAAGATTGGTCTTTCCTACCCCATTATTGCCCACCAGACAATTGACGTTGCTGCAGAAAGAGGCCTCCAGCTCCGGGTAATTCTTGAAGTTCAGCAGTTTCAGCGTTCTAATGTACATTTCAATTCCTCCATCAGCCAGCGGGGAGTAGAAGTAGCTCCCGTAATGCCTATTTTTTCTTCGTTTCCTAATATACAGTCTAAATGCCAGCCTTCCGAAGAATGGCTTTCATCTGTCAGCAGATAGGTCCTTTCATTTACCCGTTTACAATATTCATACAGATATTTCCCGTTGGAGCTGTTGCTCCCGCTCACAAACAGTACCACATCTACACTCCGGGCAAACGTTTCCAGTTCCCGGGCCCGGTTTGCCACACGGCTGCACAGCGTATTATATGCTACCATATCTTCGTTCCCCGATTTTTGGGCTGCCTGCTTCAAAGTCTCTATCAGCTCATCATATTCTGCCCTGTTTTTTGTGGTCTGGGAATAAAGTCTGATCGGGCGGCTCACATCTACTTTATGGATATCCGAAAGGCTGCTTACCACTATGGCGTTTCCTTCCGTCTGCCCGTTCAGCCCTATCACTTCCGCATGACCGACCTTTCCAAAGATGACTACCTGACCTCCTGCCTGACGCATTTCCTCGTATCCCTGTCGGATTTTTTTCTGAAGGGCTAACACCATCGGACAGGTAGCATCCACCAGTTCTATACCCCGTTCCCGAGCGGTTTCGTAAGTGGACGGAGGTTCCCCATGAGCCCGTATCAGCACTCGGGTATCGCGCAATTGCCGGTACTGTTCATAATCGATAACCTTCAGGCCTTTCTCCCGCAGACGTTCCACCTCTGCACTATTATGGACAATATCGCCAAGACAATATAAATGTTCGTTGTGTTTCAGCTCTTCTTCGGCTGCCGCTATGGCTTTCACCACTCCGAAACAGAATCCTGCATTTTCGTCTATCTTTATTTCCATGACGCTGATTTAACTCATACATTGATTTTCTTCGCTTGCCTGCTCCAGTACTTCCTCATATTCCGACGTTGTGAGGTCGTTGAAGAAATAGAACACGGGATTCACTCTATTGCCGTTCTGGAAGACCTCATAATGAAGATGCGGGGCCTGGGACAATCCTGTGCTTCCCACCGTTCCTATCTGCTGCCCGCGTTTCACTTTCTGACCCGGCTTTACTTTCAGATCATACAGATGTCCATATAGCGTCTTATATCCGTAGCCATGGTTGATCACACATACCACTCCATAACCTGAATAACTGCTGATATTTCTGCCTGCCGCTTCTACGGTTCCTGCTGCGGTTGCGTATATCGGAGTACCTTTGCGGGCCGTAAGGTCAATTCCTGTGTGCATCCGCTTGGTATGAAGAATCGGATGATAACGGTAGCCGAAACCGCTCACGATCTTGCATTTCCGTTTGTCTATCGGCATGATAGCGGGCATCGATTGCAGACGTTCCTGTTTTTTCTGGGCCATCGCATATACTTCATCCATTGATTTGGACTCCACATACAGCCGTTTTGTAAGTATGTCCACCTTTCGGGTGGTATTTTCTATCATTTTACTGCTGCTATATCCCTGAAGGTCGGAGTAATCAACCTCCTGATTGACCAGCGTGTCCCGTATCGCTTTCTTGGGTTCAGCCTCAAAAATGGTTCTATATACGTTGTCATCCCGGTCTTCCAGATCTTCCAGCACAGCCGAGGCTCGTGCCACTCTGGTATCGAGATTCTTCAATTGTCTCTGATATTGCGCGATTTCTCGTTTTAAGGCCTTTTCTTTCGGCGAATCAATCACATTGAATCCTATCACCATAAGCACGACTCCCAACACGATTCCGAAAAGTACCGTGAAGGAAATCTTCCGCACTTTCTCCCGCACATCCACTATCACCTTTTCGTATGCCAGGGTTTTAGGATTGAATTTATATGTATGCTTCGTTTTCTTCATGAATTTTTTTTTATAGGATGCCAGCCGGAATATTTCACAGTTTTCCTGCAATATATCTGTTCATTGCATCCACAAATCTATATGCTACCGAGCGGTGCATAAAATACCATCTTACGCCCAGTTCCTCTATTGCCACCTCTCCCATCGGGCGACCGATCAGGTCTTCCTGATTAATAACACCTGCCACCAGAGACTCCTGTGTGGTCTCGCGATAGATAAAATGCAGGGCTTTCAAATTGTAGATATCAAAGTCGGTAGAACTTCTTGCCACCACAATATGCTGTGGGTAGATAAAATAACCTTGACGACTCATATCGCGCATCAGCGGCGTGCCGCTTGTTCCTACCATAAAGTTAAACACGCCCAAATCCCAATACACGCGTTCCATTCTCATCTTTCCTTCCCCTCTCAGCATATTCCACACCCGGCGGCTGCTGCTGATTTCCTTGAAGGCTTCCACCAGCCGGTAATAGCTATTCTGCTGTTCTTCGTCATTCACAAGCATGTTCATATCGAAACGGGACGATTTCATTTCATGGGCCAACACATGCAGACGGCTTTTATAATGGCTCAGCGGACTGATATTATCTTTTCTGGGGCTCAGTTTCACTTTTTCTTTCAAGGCATCCATCACGCGCAACACCCTATCCACATCTACCATGACGCGCAGCGAATTATAGTACGACTCCAGTATGGCATGTTTCTGCACGTCGGTTTCCTGCTCCATGGCTTTATCGATTCTTTCAAACTCTTTCTCGTAGCTGAACTCTTTTCCCGTGAGATAACGCCAATAGCTCGGCTTCAGGATTGACATATCATCTGACACCATCTTGATATACTGGTCACTTTCTACATCATGGGCAAAATAGCCTGTGCCGGGAGTTCCCATACACACATACTGTCCCTCTATATGCCGGAATTCGTGCGAAGGGCGCACGCCGAAATCATTATTCAACACAGGATGTTTGGTAATCCATATTTCCCTGCCGCCAGCAATCAGTACTTTTTCGTAAGGTATCAGTTTCATCTTGATCTTCGTTTTTGAAAAAGGCGGGAGAAACCCTTTCAGGCTTCTCCTGCCCTGCTTACACATTCATATATCTCATCCATGGATGGCTTTTCCGTATGCTGCCTCAATGGCTTCCATTACGGCCTCGCTCATCGTCGGGTGGGGATGGATGGCTCCGGCAACTTGTTTTGCCGTAAGGCCATTTTCTCTTGCACTCACGATTCCGGCAATCATTTCCGTCACATTGTCTCCGCACATGTGGCAGCCCAGTATCTCATCCGTGTTCTTGTCGATAATCATCTTGATGAAACCATCGGTATTGCCTGCTGCGGTAGCTTTTCCACTGGCTTTGAAGAAGAATTTGCCCACCAGAATTTCTTTTCCTGCCTCTACGGCTTTCTTCTCGGTAAGGCCTACGCTTGCCACTTCTGGGGTAGTATAAGTACAGCCTGGAATATTACTGTAGTTCACCAGCTTGGGCTCTTCGCCGCACATCTTTTCCACGCAGCATATTGCCTCTGCACTTGCCACATGGGCCAGTGCTGCTCCGGGAACCACATCGCCGATTGCGTAATAGCCGGGAACATTGGTCTGGTAATATTTATCCACCAGTATCTTGCCTCTCTCCTGCTGGATGCCGGTTTCTTCAAGACCCAGGTTTTCAAGATTGGTAACCACTCCTACTGCACTCAGGACTACGTCACAATCTACCACACTTTCCGTGTTTTTCTTCATATCCTTGATGGTTACATGACATACATCGCCTTCAATATCCACCTTCTCAACCGATGCGCTTGCCATGACTTTCATACCCATCTTGCGGAAGCTGCGGCTGATCTGGGCTGCGGTATCTTCGTCTTCGTTAGGCAGTATCTGGGGCATGAATTCAACCAGCGTTACCTGTACGCCGATGCTCTGATAGAAGAAAGCGAACTCACTTCCGATAGCTCCGCTGCCTACAACCACCATACTCTGGGGTTTCTTCGGCAGGGTCATGGCCTCACGATAGCCGATGATATGCTTGCCGTCCTGCGGCAGGTTCGGCATCACGCGGCTTCGGGCTCCTGTAGCGATGATGATATGCTCCGATTCATATTCTGCAACCTCGCCTTCTGCATTGGTTACCTCAACTTTATGGCCTGGCTTCACTTTACCTGAACCCATGATCACATCCACGCCGTTCTTTTTCAACAGGAACTGAACGCCTTTGCTCATAGTTTCTGCCACACCGCGGCTGCGCTGTACCATGGCGGTTATGTCGGCCTCTGCTCCCTGGCTTGCTACGCCGTAGGATGCTGCATGGTTGATATAGTTATATACCTGGGCACTCTTCAGCAATGCCTTGGTCGGGATACAGCCCCAGTTCAGGCAGATTCCGCCCAGATTCTCACGCTCTACTACTGCAGTTTTCATTCCCATTTGCGCTCCCTTTACTGCGGCCACATAGCCTCCGGGACCACTTCCGATAACAATAAGATCGTAATTCATGATAATTATTTTTATGTTTCATATTGATATTTTACAATTAACGCTGACGCGCTCCATTCCCCGCCTGCTCTCCCCGACTCATTATTTCCCATATATTCAAACAGTTGTCTCTCCCTGGCGGTTTTCCTTCACACGAGTTCCAAATTGCAAAGATACGAAAAAATATCAATACATTAGGAAAAAACTTTCATTTTTTCCTTTTTTTAAGAAATGTTATAACATTCATGCGACTCGTGATTTTTTGAACCGAAGGTCAGCGACCGGAGTGGAGCTAACACGAATCTCACGAATAAAAGATTATCTGCTATTCTTAATTTTGAACACGAATGACACGAATTATTTATTTTTTCACGCGGCTCCGCCCATTCGTGTAATTCGTGCAATTCGTGTTCTTTAATTAATTTCTCGCGACTCGTATTGAACACGAATCTCACGAATTACACGAATAAAAAGGATATCTGCCATTCGTGTTCTTTGAATTATCGGAAGGCCTGTACTTTTATTCGGAATCCGCCACCCGGACAGCCTTATGCCTGCGTGAGGAGCCGAACGTTTTCGGTAAGCCGAGAGCAGAGAGAAAGCTTGCTTTCACTATGCCGAGGCGAGAAAACGACTCTTGAAAAGGAACGTTTTCGGTAAGCCGAGTGCAGAGAGAAAGCTTGCTTTCACTATGCCGAGGCTATGTCTTTGACCCGGTGGGTCAAAGACCGACTCTTGAAAGGAAACACGATCGAAAGCGTCAGCACAATTCCCAGTGCGAAAGCATAATACATATACGGAAGAAACGCCGATGCGGCTATCTGGGCGATTCCCGCCATACACAGCAGATGCGAGCTGTAGGGTATCAGTTCCAATGTGACGCACGAACTCGTGTCCAGCAGACTCGCCGCCCTCCGGGGTTCAATTCCATATTTGCTGCTCAGGTCTTTCACCACGTCAGCCACGCCCACGATGGCTATCGTATTGTTGGCCGTGCAGCAGCACACCAGCCCCGTAAGCACACATATACAGGCCTCTGCGCTTCGTCTGCCCCGCACGAACTTCAGGCATAGATTCACGATGAAATTCATACCTCCGTTATGCTTCACCAGCGCCATTAGGCCTGCCGCGAGCAGCACAATGATTATCATGCCGCCCATGCCTTCTATGCCGGTAGAAACGGCCTGGGCCCAGCCCCACATGTTGAAATCGCCCATAATCATTCCCATTACTCCACATATCAGCGTACCTATCACCAGAGTCAGCATCACATCCACCCCGCTTACCGCCATCGCAATTACGGCAACATACGGAATGATTTTCAAGTAATTAATATCCACGTCAGCAAAGGAATAGTCAAACGCTCCACCTATGAAATAATACACCACCATCACGCACAGGGCTGCCGGAAGGGCAAGCCAGATATTGGCGCGGAACTTATCCTTCAGCTCGCATCCCTGGGTCGTGGTTGCAATAACCGTCGTATCGGAGATAAACGAAAGATTGTCGCCGAACATCGCGCTGCAGACCACCACCGAGCCCTGTAGCGGAAGGCTCTCGCCGGTCATCTGGGATATACCTACCGCTACGGGCCCTATGGCTACGATGGTTCCCATACCGGACCCGGTCGCCATGGAGATAAAGCACCCGGCGATGAATATGCTCACCAGCAGCCATTTAGGCGGCAGAAGTGTAAGCAGCGCATTAACCGTATTATCGATACATCCCATCGACGAAGCGGAGGCAGAAAACGCCCCGGCAAGAATGAAAATCCATATCATCAGCATGATATTGGTATTGCCTGCCCCACGGCCGAAAATCTTGATTCTGTCGTTCATCTTCACCCCTCGGGTCATCGCTACCGCATAGACCGAAGCCACCAGGAACGCCGTCACGATGGGCACCGAAGAAAAATCGCCCGTAAGGCAGCCGCCCAGCACGAGCAGAATCAGAAAAACCAACACCGGACTTACCGCAAGAAGTCCCTTTTTTGTACTAATATCATTCATATTTCACAAATCATTATTGATAACCCACTGACCCACAATTCCTAACCCGCCAACCTACAGTCAGCTTTCGTCGTGCAAAGATACAACTTTTTTCCAAACCACACAAAAGGATTTTTGTAATTTCGCAGTAACTCCGTAGCTTCTTCTCGGTATCTCCGCAGTATATTCGTAGTATCTCCGTGACAGACCCGGATAAACCGCAATGAAATTTTCACGTTTTACGCTCCCTACCCGCTCCTTACCCGCTCCCTACCTGATACCTTTTCCAATACTTTTCCGGACGAGATCAAACAAATATAATCTATAAATTGAATTATTTTTCCGGGGTTTCTTTCCTACTGTAACATAGCCTATTGTATCAGGTAACTCCCTACTATCTTCTTTTTATCTCCATATTAACTTCTTTTTATCTCCTTTCTTAGAATAAGAGATAGAAAAAAGATAAAAAGAAGATAGAAAAAAGATAGAAGGGAGTTACCGCGGAGAAAAGCCTGAGAAAGAACGGAATTGGATTTGTCCATTCCTGTGTCTGCCACGGGCTTCCTTGCATCTCGAAATAAAAGAAAAAGGCTCTTACAAGCAAACTTGCAGAGCCTTTTTCTTTATTTTATCCTGCGGAAAGAGAGGGATTCGAACCCCCGGACCCGTGAAGGTCAGCGGTTTTCAAGACCGTCGCATTCGACCACTCTGCCATCTTTCCGGGTGCAAAAGTACTACATTTTTTATGACTGACCAAATTTTTTTTCGTCGCATGGGTTGCCGTGGATTTATGTCGCGTGGATGTATTCGGCTGTTGCACAATCTCAAGTAGCTGATTATCAAATTTATCTATATGAAGCAATTAAAAAATTTCAAAGTGGCGGTTTTATGTATTTTTTTTCGTAGTTGCGCCGGTATCGGGTCTGCAAAAAAGACTTTCGCGGGGCTGGATTCCGGCTTTTTGGCGGTTTTGTGGTCCTGAGGTGAAAAAAAATTATTGCAGTATCGTTTTTTTTCGTACATTTGCATCTGTTTATTTTGATGCGAAGATTATATATAGTATTAGACATCAATTATTTAATAAAAAAAGTCATTATAGAAATATAGTTAAAAATGAAAAAAGCAGATTGGATTGTAGTGATTATCTGGGTGATTGTGCTGGCTCCTTTCTTTATTCCGGCTACGGGATTTTATGCCGCATTCAACTCACTTACGAGTAACCATCCGTTCGTGATGGCGTTTTTCAAGTTTGCCATTCTTGCCACATTCGGCGAGATGCTGGCATTGCGTATCCGGAAAGGGGTCTATAACGAAAAAGGCTTCGGTATCGTGCCGAGAATGATGGTATGGGGATTTCTGGGTATGTGCATCACGATGGCGATGATGATCTTCAAGAGTGGTGTGCCGGTGTTTATGGCAAATGTGGCAGGATGCGACCCTGCCGCGCTGAAAGAGGTGTTCGGCAGCAGCTGTCTCACCTGGGGCAAGGTGGGCATTGCGTTCTGTGTGAGTGTGGCGATGAATACCATTTTCGCCCCTGTGATGATGACGTTCCACAAATGTACCGATATCCATATCACCCGCAACGGGGGCACGGTGGCAGGCCTGCTGAAACCGATGCAGATGGGCGATATCATCAGCAGCATCAACTGGAAAACCCAATGGGGCGTGGTGTTCAAGAAGACCATACCACTGTTCTGGTATCCGGCCCACACGATTACGTTTATCCTGCCTCAGAACCTGCAGGTACTGTTTGCTGCCCTGCTGGGTGTGGCTTTAGGTTTAATCTTGGCTCTTGCTGGAAATAAGAAATGAAACGGATTGCTTTTCTACTGCTGCTGATGGCCGGTATGAGTCTTCAGGCTCAGGAAGGCTGGAAAATCGAATGGCACGGTTTTGTGAATCCGCACCTCTATGCCGACAGCCGTGAGGTGGTGGGCGGACGCGAAGATATGATGCTTTTCTACCCCAAGCCGGTAGGACTGAATGCCGAAGGGGAAGACACGAATGCCGTTCCCGGGCTGAATATGCTGAGCATCACCGCCCGCCTGGGGCTTACGGTTCAAGGGCCCGACGTGCTGGGAGCGAAGATGAAGGGCTATATTGAAGGCGACTTCACCGGTGCTACCAACGCGACAATCAACAACCTGCGCCTGAGACATGCCTATATCGACATGCGCTGGGAGAACGACGAGCTGCTGATGGGCCAGTACTGGTATGCAATGACCATTCACGAAATCATGCCGGGCACGACACCGCTCAACATGGGTGCCCCATTCCACCCCTACGCGCGCTACAACCAGTTCCGCTATACCCATACCTGGGGTCTGGGAAACGAGAACCAATATCTGGAGGCCGTAGCTGTGGCACAGTTCCAGCTCGACAATATGAGCCAGGGACCGCTGGGGAGTTCGACGCTCTATGCCCGCCAGAGTATGATTCCGGAAATGAACCTGCAACTCCGTTACCGTGGAGAGCATCTCTTCTTTGGTGTTGCAGCAAATATGATTACTTTGAACTATCCTACGGCCGGGAATTTCAGCCGCTTCTCCTATAGCATCTTCGGGAAATACGCCGCTGGGAACTGGTGCCTCAAAGCCCAGACGCTGCTCAACAACACCATATATGAAGGTTGTTCAATGGGCGGCTATGTGCTGAACTACAACGCTCTGGGTACCGCAATAGAAAGCATCGGGAGTGTGCCGTTCAACACCGTATGGGCAGACTTTGCCAAAACGACCGGACGCTGGCGTCCCGGCATATTCCTCGGATACGGGCAGGCCAGCAGCAACCCCGACCCGGCGCTGCCCTACTATGGCCGTGGAAAAGATATCAGAAACCTCTGGCGCGTACAGCCCCGACTGGAATATGCAGCCGGAAACGGGCTGGGATTCGCAGCAGAGGTGGAATACACTCAGGCAGAGTATCTCAATGGTCCCGCCGACAACGTGAGACTGGTGCTGGATGCCGTATATAAATTCTAAACGATGAAACTGCTGTTCGCCCCCATTCAAGGTCAGACCGACCATGTTTACCGCCAGGCCCACCATCGCCTGATGGGCGGGGTGGACGAATATTTCACCCCCTTCGTGAGATGGGAACGGGAGGGAATCCGCAACAAAGACCTGCGCGAGGTGGACCCGCAAAACAACAAGGATATCCCCGTCACCCCGCAGATTATCATGAAAGACCGGGACGAGATGTGCTACCTCTGCGACCAGCTGCAGGATATGGGTTGGAACAGGATTGACCTCAACATGGGATGTCCTTTCCCGCTGCAGACCCATGCGGGACGCGGAGCAGGACTGCTGGCTGAGACCGACAGAATCGAACATATCGTGCTGGAAATCCAAAACAGGAAAGAGGTGCAGTTCTCCGTCAAGATGCGTTCCGGTATGACTACCGAGGATGAAGGCATGCGGCTGGTTCCGATGCTGAACGAGGCTGGACTCCGCCACCTTACCCTCCACCCCAGGCTGGGCAAAGATCAATATAAAGGTTCCGTCAGCAAAGCCTTTTTTGAAGAGTTTTACAAAGCATACAAAGGAAACCTCATCTGGAACGGAGACCTCAAGACCCGGCAGGACATCCACGCAATTGAAGACGAATTTCCCGAGATCTCAGGCGTTATGATCGGCCGCGGACTGCTGGAACGGCCTACCCTGTGCCAGGAATACAAGAACGACGCGGAATTACCTGATGAGGAACGGAAATCCAGACTGCTCGCACTCCATGACGAGATATTCCAGTATGCCCTCTCACACCTGCAAGGCGAAAGCCAGATTCTTTCCCGGATGCAGGAGTTCTGGTGTCCTCTGGAAAAAGTATTGGACAAAAAAATATACAAACGGCTGACCAAATGCGGCAACTTGAAAAATTACAGCAACACAATAAACCTTATATGATGAAAAGACTCATATTTATACTGATGGCGCTGTTGGGACTCGGACTCCCGATGCAGGCGCAGAACCCGCTCAACAACGAAGGCGACAATATTCTTGGCTACTACTCAAGCCGACAGAATCAGGACTATTTCAAGGTGCATATTACCAAGAAATCCAACGGTACCTACAAAGCCCAGATTTACTGGCTCGAAAAATCCACAGATGCCCAGGGTAACAAAATTCTGGATGAGAAGAACCCCGACAAGACATTGCGGAAACTTCCGTGCGACCGCATCGTGCTCATCGACAACCTCCACTATAACGCCGAAAAGAAAGTGTGGGACGGGACTAAAGTGTATGACCCGCAACGGGGCTTCAAGGCCAAATGCGTAGTATGGTTCGATAAAGACGGGAACCTCAAGGTAAAAGGCTCGCTGATGGGTATCAGCGAAACCGTGACATGGAAAAAATTAAAGGAAAAATAAAATGATAAGTACAAAAAACATCAAAGGAGACTTGTTCGGCGGTATTACTGCCGGCATTGTTGCACTACCGCTGGCGCTTGCCTTCGGTATTCAGGCTTTTGGAGGAATTGATGATCCTGCAGCAGCTTCCATGGGAGCGCTGGCAGGTCTCATAGGCGCGACCCTTCTGGGCTTTTTCGCAGCCCTTTTCGGCGGCACACACTCCCAGATCAGCGGTCCCACCGGTCCTATGACCGTCATCACAGCCAGCCTCGTGAGTAGCGCCTGGGCCGCCAGCGGGGGAAACTTCTCAGCTGTCATCATCAGTATGTCTCTCGCAGCCCTTTTCTGCGGATTGTTCCAGATTCTGTTCGGTATGATCAAGATAGGGAAATACGTGAGGTATATCCCCTACCCCGTGCTGAGCGGTTTCATGAGCGGTATCGGTGTCATCATTATCCTGCAGCAGATTTATCCCTTGATTGGATTGAAATCTCCAGTACTGGTGATTGACATGATCGGGAAATTCCCACAAATCGTTATGAACGGCATCAGTATGAAGGCACTGCTCCTCGGACTGGGAACCATCGCAATCATCGAACTGTTCCCCCTCATCACAAAAAAAATCCCAGCTACTCTGGTAGCCCTGGTTGTGATGACTGTGGTGTCGCTATTCTGCCACCTCAACGAACGTCTGATTATCGGAAACATCCCTGCCGGACTTCCTATGCCATTCTTTGCAAAAGAAGGCCTTTCTCTGGCAGACGTAAACTGGATTGAAGTCCTGAAGACCAGCATTATTCCCGGTCTTACCCTGGCGGGTCTCGGCTCTATCGACACCCTCCTCACCAGCGTGGTAGCGGACAACATCACCAAAACGAAACACAACTCCAACAAGGAACTCATCGGCCAGGGTATAGGAAATGCCATAGCAGGTCTGTTCTGCGGACTCCCGGGTGCCGGTGCAACCATGAGAACCGTTGTAAATGTGAAGAGTGGCGGAAGAACCCAGATCAGCGGTATGACCCATTCCATTCTCCTGCTGGCAATACTGCTCGGATTGGGTAGTCTCGTGAAATATGTTCCGCTCTCTGTTCTGGCCGGAATCCTGATTACCGTAGGCTGGGGCATCATCGATTTCAAGGGATTCAAAGACCTGCTCAAGATACCGAGAGCCGATGCATTCGTATTGATTGTCGTATTTCTGATGACGGTATTTGTTGATCTGCTTACCGCTGTAGGAATCGGAATGGTGATTGCCTGCGTACTCTTTATGAAACGCGCCAGCGATCTCGTGGAAGGCGGCTACAGCACCGCAGCCCTTACCAACGAAGATATCCGCAAAGGTCTCCCAAGTCCTGGTGAAAGCAATTTTGACAAGAACAAACCATGGAACGATGAAGGTGGTATTCCGGAAGAGATACGCCAGCATATCTATATCCAGCGTTTGAACGGCCCACTTTTCTTCGGAACCATCACAAAATTCCAGGAAGTGATGAACGACGTACCGCAGGATGCCAAGATCGTCATCATCCGTATGAAGCTTGTCAGCTTTATGGATCAGTCAGGTCTGTACGCTATGGAAACCGCCATCAAAGATCTTCAGGATAGAGGCGTTATGGTACTGATGACCATCATACAACCGCAACCGATGTACATGCTCACCAGCATGAACCTCATACCCGACCTCGTACCGGAAGAACATACCTTCAAGACTTTTGAAGACTGTACAGCATTTCTTAGTAACCTTAACCTTTAAACCATTAAACTCTTAAACATTTATTTTTATGGGAAGAGCGTTTGAATACCGCAAAGCAAGAAAACTGAAACGTTGGGGGCACATGGCCCGCACATTTACCAAGATTGGAAAAGAAATCGAACTCGCCGTAATCGCCGGCGGGCCAGACCCTTCAAGCAACCTCCGTCTCCGACTCCTTATAGCAACTGCCAAAAGCGAGAGTATGCCTAAAGAAAACGTAGAACGTGCCATCAAACGTGCTACAGAGAAAGACACCTCGGCATACAAGGAAGTGGTATATGACGGCAAAGGACCTCACGGCATTGCAGTAGTGGTGGAGACCGCAACCGACAACCCTACCCGCACCGTAGCCAACCTCCGCGCCGCTTTTGTTCGTGGAAAAGGGGAACTCGGCACTATGGGAATGAACGACTTTCTATTTGAAAGAAAATGCTCCTTCGTAGTGGCTTGGAAAGACGGTATCGATATGGATGAACTGGAACTCGAACTTATCGATTTCGATATCGACGAAGTCTTCCGCGATGAAGACGAAATCATGATTTATGCCGACTTCAAAAACTACGGTCCTATCTCCAAATATCTGGAAGATAACGGATTTGAAATCAAATCATTCAAGTTTGAGCGTATTCCTCTCACCATGAGAGAACTCACGCCCGAAGAGCAGGAAGACGTGAACGGACTCATCGAACGTCTCGAAAACGATGATGACGTAGTGAATGTATTCCACAACATGGCATAATTCTCAAACCAGACAAAAACAAAAAAAGACCGAGACAACCGCTCGGTCTTTTTTATTTCCCGTTCCACACCTTCCTACCTGAAAAAGTTGGCTTAACCTGTTGTATGAATTAATTTTGGTTCTTCATAAAAATGCGTAGATAGGAGCAAATAAAGAAGCCGGTCAAGACGTTTATAATGTACCACCAAAAGTAAACGTTATGCAGACCAGCTTCCTATATCATATGATGGGTGTGTCAGACCACGAGTGTACGCAC
>JAZUFZ010000042.1:0-25359 GCA_045640985.1 Bacteroidales bacterium | reverse complement strand
GCCGGACAGGTCATCCTCTCCCAGACCCTCCGCGGAGACCTCACCCTCGACGTCTCCTCCTGGCCACGCGGCCTCTACCTCTTCCAGATCCACGGCTCCCGCCCCGACGCCTCCACCACCAGAAAACTGATTGTAGAATAAATGTTGAAAGAAAAATAATAGAAAAAAAACATAAAAAACATCTCATATCAAATATATTTTGTATATTTGCAGTTAGCATTTATCGGTTGCTAATGATATAAAATACTAATTATTAACAGATAAAGACTGCGGTTCAGAAACCAGCAAAGAAAAAGCGAAGAACCACAGCCCATAAATTAAAGGAAAACAGATATGGCACGGGAAGTAAAATTCAGTTTGGTTTATCGCGACATGTGGCAGTCATCGGGAAAATACCAGCCCCGAGTGGATCAACTGGTGCAGATTGCGCCTGCAATTATAGATATGGGATGTTTTGACCGTGTAGAAACCAACGGAGGAGCATTTGAACAGGTGAACCTCATGTATGGAGAAAACCCCAATAAGGCGGTAAGAGCATGGACAAAGGAGTTCAACAAGGCGGGCATCCAGACCCACATGCTGGAGCGCTCATTGAACGGACTGAGGATGAACGGCGTGCCGAGAGACGTGCGCCAGCTGATGCCAAAGGTAAAGAAGGCGCAGGGAGTGGATATCATGCGCTCGTTCTGCGGACTGAACGACCCGCGCAACTTAGAGGGGTCGATCGTATATGCAAAAGAGGCCGGAATGATCAGCCAGGCCGCGCTGAGCATCACCTTTTCGCCTATCCATACGGTGGAATACTATATGGGGTTAGTAGATAAGCTGGTGGAGTTCGGAGCAGATGAAATTGCCATCAAGGATATGGCAGGCATCGGACGTCCCTCCATGCTGGGCCGGCTGGTATATGAAATAAAGAAACGCTACCGCAACGTAACAGTACAATACCACGGCCATACCGGCCCGGGCTTTGCCATGGCTTCGGTATTGGAGGTCGCCCGCGCAGGTGCGGATGTCATAGATGTGGCCATGGAACCTTTAGCCTGGGGAATGGTCCACCCCGGCATCATCGCAGCCCAGGCAATGCTGAAGGATGACGGATTCCTGGTGAAGGACGTGAATATGAAAGCCTATATGGAAGCCCGCCACCTGACACAGACATTTATTGATGACTTCCTGGGGCTTTATATTGACCCGAGGAACAAGATCAGCACGTCCATACTGGTCGGGAGCGGTCTGCCCGGCGGCATGATGGGCAGCCTCATCAACGACCTGAAGGGAGTGAGAGGTGCAATCAACCTGATATTGAAAAAGAACAACCAACCGCAGCTCACGTTAGATGACCTTATGGTACAGCTGTTCCAGGAAGTGGAACATATCTGGCCTATGCTGGGATATCCTCCACTGGTGACCCCGTTCAGCCAGTATATAAAGAATATTGCGGTAATGAACATGATGGCGATGGCTCAGGGGAAACCCCGTTTCGAGCAGATCGACAAGGACAGCTGGAATATGATTCTCGGCCGTGCGGGAAAACTGCCCGGGAAACTGGATCCGCTCATCATAGAGCTTGCGAAGAAGAATGGTCTGGAATTTTATGAAGGGAACCCACAGGACGCATACCCGGATGTGCTGCCACAATATATTAAAGAGATGGAAGAGCTGGGATGGGACCGTGGAGAAGATGACGAGGAACTGTTTGAATTTGCGATGCACGACCGCCAGTACCGCGATTATAAATCAGGTGTGGCCAAGGAACGTTTCAATAAGGAAGTGGCACAGCTGAGAGCGGACAAGGCAGCGCCCAAGATGACAAACGCGCCTCAAATCCCACAGGAACCGCAGATCAAACTCAACTATATCTCGGAGAAACATCCCAACGCAGTTCCAATCGTAGCAACCGCTACGGGTCAGGTGATATGGGAGGTGGATTTCGACGACCACTCCGAGGAACCAGCACCAGGAACCAGCTATATCGAAGGAGATACTTTCTGTACGATCATGGCTTCCTACGCATTGATGCCGGTTGAGGCCCTTAAGACAGGAAAACTGGTAGATACCTGCGTGAAACAAGGCCAGCTGGTGAAGAAAGGCGACATTCTGGGATGGATTGAATAAATCCTTTGGGAATGCAAAAAAAAGACTCTCGCCAATAAAATTTTATTGAAAAACGATAAAAAATTTTTGTTATTTAGAAAATATTCGTATCTTTGCAACATCAAAAACAGAATAAGTCCGTGATGAAAACGCGCAATAAAATACAAAGAATCAGAATCCTATATGGTATTTTCATCTCCATTATGGGGATATGCCTGGGCCTGTTTTTTCTGGATATTCTGAAAAGTGAGGAGCCGTTGCTTACTGAAAAGATCGAAAACCAGATGCCCCAGAATCACAATTTCGGTATCGCCGTTACGGACCTTCACAGTGGGAATGACCTCTACATGGCAGCTCACGAGGTAGAGGGGGTACCTGAGGGCATATCCGTGAGAACCCATGTGAGCCGGTTCGATGTGGAGATGTATGCCGATGATATAGAACGTATCCATAACACAAAAATGCACTGGGTCTTTGCCTTGCAGATGTTTGCTTCTGCGGCGCTGGCCTGCATCGTGGTGATGTCGATTATCGTACTGGTATCACTATACCGGAACGCCAAATGCGGCAAGGTGTTCCAGAAGAAGAACATCCAGTGGATCCGATTTATCGGAGTGCTGCTGATTGCGCTGTCGTTGAGTGTGGATTTGAGTGTATATATTGAACGACTGGCTGTATTGGAAATAATACAGAACACCCTTTGGGAGCCGAAGGTAGAATTCACGCTTCATTTCACAAGAATATTCTTCGGAATCCTGATTGTGTTTGTGGCGGAGCTGTTCAATGTAGGATTTGAAATGCAGGAGGAACAGGAGCTGACAATATGATAGTAGTGAATCTTGACGTAATGATGGCAAAGAGGAAGATATCGCTGACGGAACTGTCGGAACGCGTAGATATTACCCCAGCGAATTTATCGATACTCAAAACCGGTAAGGCCCGTGCGATAAGGTTCAGCACACTGGAAAGCATCTGTAAAGTGCTTGAATGCCAGCCAGGCGATATTCTGGAATGGGTACCCGACCAAGCCCCATCTGACACGGAAGATTATGGTGTAGAAAAAAAAATCTGAAGAAAATCTGTAGTTTTTTGATTCTTCTGACGTCTAATTAAAGAATTTAAGAATAGTAAAATAAAGTATAACTAATAAAAAACGCAAAATGAAAAAAACATTTCTTATGATGCTGATGGTTCTGATGAGCTGCAGCATTGCTTTTGCCCAGCTTGGAAACAAATCCAATGATTCGGGTAAGAAAAGCGACCTGACCGAGAAGATGCCTATCGACAAGAAGGTCCGCATCGGTAAACTCGACAACGGAATGACCTATTACATCCGTGCCAACAAGAAACCAGAAAACCGCGTACAGTTCCGACTGGTTACCAACGCAGGTTCCGTATTGGAAGATGAAGACCAGCAGGGTCTGGCTCACTTCTGCGAGCACATGGCTTTCAACGGTACCAAGTACTTTGAAGGTAACACTATGATCAGCGAACTGCAGAAAAACGGTATTGAATTCGGCCGTGGCATCAATGCCTGGACTGCATTTGACGAAACCGTTTACTATGTAGATATGCCAACCGACAAGCCCGAAATGATCGAGATGGGATTCAAGATTCTCGACGGCTGGGCAGAAGGTCTGCTTTTTGACCCTGATGAGATTGAACACGAGCGTGGTGTGATTACTGAAGAATGGCGCGGCGGTCTTGGTGCAAATGAACGTATGATGAAGGCTACTTTCCCAATCATGCTGAAAGGTTCCAAATATGCAGAGCGTCTTCCTATCGGACAATATGACATCATCCGCAACTTCCAGCGTCCTGTAATCGTTCGTTTCTACAATGACTGGTATCGTCCAGACCTCCAGGCCGTAGTTATCGTTGGCGATATCGACGTAAAACAGATGGAAGCCAAAGTAAAAGAATATTTCGGAAAACGTCCTGCCTCCGTAAATCCTCGTCCTCGTCCTGATTTCGACATTCCAGGCAACACCAAGCCTCTCATCGCTATTGCTCAGGATAAAGAGGCCACCAACACTACCATCGAGATGTTCTGGAAACACAGCAAGGCAGCCAACACCACCGTTGGAGACTACCGCCAGTCAATCGTTCGCAGCCTCATCAATATGATGCTGACCGACCGTTTCACCGAACTGTGCGAAAAGGCTACCTCTCCCGCAATTGCAGCAGACGCCGGTTACGGTGGATTCCTCGGCCGCAGCTGTGATGCTTTCACACTCTATGCAATTCCTAAGGACGGCAAAGCAGCTGAAGCTTCAGAATTCCTGCTGAAAGAAATCGCCCGCGTAGATGCCCACGGCTTCCTCCAGGTAGAACTCGACCGCCAGAAAGAAGCATACCTCAGCATGATGCAGAAATCCGCAAAAGAGGCCAACAAGACCCAGAGCGTAAATCTTGCTCAGGAATACACCAACAATTACCTTGAAGGTGAACCCATCCCTGGTATTATGCAGGAATACAAATATGCTAAGGAATTTGTTCCTGAAATCACCCTCGAAGAGGTAAACGAGATGGTGAAGACCTGGATTACCGACGAGAACTTCGTTTACTATCTTACCGCACCTGATAAGGTTAAGGTTCCTTCAACAAAGGATGTCAAGAAGATGATCAAGAACATGAAGAAAGCAAAGACTGAACCTTGGGTTGACAACTTCAAGGATGAGCCACTCTTCGACAAGACCCTCCCAGAAGTAACACCTTCCATCACCAAAGAGAACACCGCTCTCGGTTACACCGAATACACACTTCCTAACGGTATCCGCTTCATCGTAAAGAAAACCAACTACAAAGAAGATGAAATCCGTATGGATTCCTACGCTTGGGGTGGTACATCTCTCTACAACGATGAAGAAGCCTTCACCGCACAGATGGCCGCCAGTCTCATCGATGATGCCGGAATAGCCAACTTCTCCTCATCCCAGCTTTCCAAGAAACTCAAAGGTCAGAACGTAGGCATCACTCCTGACATCAACAATCTCACCCAGGGATTCAGCGGTTCCTGCTCACCAAAAGACTTTGAGACTATGCTTCAGCTTCTCAACCTCTACTACGAGGCTCCTCGCAAGGACCAGGAATCTTTCGACAAGAACATAGAGGCTCTCAAGACCCAGATAAAGTTCATCGAAGAAAATCCTCAGGTTGTATTCCAGAAAACCTGGTTCAAGACCATCTATCCTAACGACAAACGTTCCATCGTCATCCCAACCGAAGAAGACATCAACAAAGTTACCCTCGACCGCGCCTATGAAATCTTCCGCGAAAGATTCTGCGATGCATCCAATCAGACCTTCTTCTTTGTTGGAAACATCAACGATGAGCATATTGCCCTTATTGCAAAATATCTCAACAATCTGCCTTGCAACGGCAAGCAAAAAGGCGAGAAATTCATCAACCGCAACCCTGAATTTGTAAAAGGTATTGTTCGCGCCGATGCAGTTAAGGGAACCGACAACCAGGGTATCCTCCTCATCTACGGTGAGACCGACAACTTCGAGCCGACCCAGCACAACCGCATGGTCATCAGCCAGCTCAGCGATGCACTCGAAATTTCCGCACTCGAAATCATCCGCGAAAAGATGGGTGGCACCTACAGTCCTTCCGTACAGGTAAGTGCAAGCATTTATCCTGAAGGTGAAGTTACCTGGCTGTTCTATATCAACTGCGACCCTGACAACTCCGCAAACGTTGAAAAAGCAGCACTCGAAATTCTCAACAAATACATCGCAGAAGGTCCCGATGCCGAAACTCTGGCAAAAGTTCAGGAACAGACCATCGCTAACCGCGAAACTGCAATGCAGGAGAATGGTTACTGGATGGGCCAGATCATGGGCAGCTACGAATACAACGAGAACCGTGATGACAACGGTGACCTCGCAAAATTCGCAGAGAACGTGAAGAGCGTTACCGCTCAGGAAATCCAGCAGATGGCGGCCAAGTTCATCAACCTCAAGAACTATGCTGTTATCAACCTCAAACCGGAAACCAAATAATAAATCAGTTTTCAACCCACGAAGAAGCGGCCGTAAAAGGTCGCTTCTTCTATATTATTAAAGAAATGAAACGAGATCCGAATACGACAAAATGGGATTACGGCCATGCGCTGCTGATTGCCGGTAGTTATGGTAAGATGGGTTGTGCCATTCTGGCATCCAGAGCCTGCATGAGAAGTGGGGTCGGACTTCTGACGCTCCATCTTCCCAGCCGTTGCGTAGATCTCATCCAGATGGCGCTTCCTGAAGCCATGACGTCTATCGACCCAAGCGATACTATATTTACGATGCCTCCTTCCCGTCTGGACCATTATCAAGCCCTCGGGATAGGCCCAGGAATCGGAACTGACCCAAATACACAAGAGGCGCTCCTGCAACTCCTGAAGCAAACTTGTATGCCGGTAGTACTGGACGCAGATGCGCTCAATATCATTGCCGAATGCGGAACAGACAATCTGCCCCAAGGGGCCGTCATTACCCCTCACGAAAAGGAATATGCCCGGCTGTTCCATGAGGCTGACCCCTCCGAGATGGCTGTCCGTTACCAGATCACCATCGTAAAAAAAGCCCACCATACCATGATATATGGCCCCAACGGAGAAATATCCGAAAACACAACCGGAAACCCAGGAATGGCGACAGCCGGAAGCGGAGACGTTCTCACAGGCATCATTCTGGCATTTCTAACACAAGGTTATTCCCCGTTTGAAGCAGCCAGATACGGGACCTTCATTCATGGCAAATCCGGCGATATTGCCGCCCAAAGATGCGGAGAATGCGCCATGATAGCATCCGATATCGTAGAAAATCTCAAATACGCAATTCGCTAATAAATACATCATTACATTCGAACAAATAAAAAAAACAAAAAAAAATTTTGTCAGTTGCAAAAAAGTTAGTACTTTTGCACCCGATTTCAAGAGCGAAAATCATTCCTCAATAGCTCAGTTGGTTAGAGCACCTGACTGTTAATCAGGGGGTCGCAGGTTCAAGTCCTGCTTGGGGAGCGGAAATTGACAAATTAAATTCCTCAATAGCTCAGTTGGTTAGAGCACCTGACTGTTAATCAGGGGGTCGCAGGTTCAAGTCCTGCTTGGGGAGCAAGGCCACACACAAGTGTGGCTTTTTTATTATCATTATGAAACAGTTTCTTGTGGTTCTTGCCTTTGCTTTTGCAGCCGTTGCGCTGTGTATTGCGGGACTGGGTATCAAAATGTTCTTCAAAAAAAACGGAGAATTCAAACGCCATTGCAACGCCGTAGATCCCAAGACCGGTCTGAGGAGCGGATGCACCTGTGCCACGAAATCGGTTCTTGACGACTGCAAGCACGGCCCCAAATATCATCCCCTTGAAGTGAACAAGGAACTGCTCGAAGAATGCGGCACTCTGAAAGCCCCATCACCCAAACAATAGAAATGTCCGAAAAAATA
The DNA here is from genome assembly GCA_045640985.1 of Bacteroidales bacterium. GTDB lineage: Bacteria > Bacteroidota > Bacteroidia > Bacteroidales > P3 > Colimorpha. The sequence goes on along the minus strand of JAZUFZ010000042.1, from coordinate 17,824 downwards.
CAATCTGTTCTCAACTGGTTAGATGATAATCAGATACCATACGAAATCCATTATCATCCGCCCTTGCCCACGATTGACGAGGCGCTCGCCTATTGGAAGAACATAGATTCCACCCATTGCAAGAATCTTTTCTCCCGCAACCATAAGGGCAACCGCCATTATCTGGTAAGCTTTGAATGTCATAAGGAACTCGACATTCATGCGTTAGAGCAGGCCCTCCACCAGGGGAAACTCAGCTTTGCCAGTCCGGAAAGAATGCAACGCTGTCTGGGCGTGCTTCCCGGGTCTGTGTGCGCTTTCGGCTTGATCCACGACATGAATATATCCGGAACAGCCGACCCGAAAGAACTTTTCGAGAACGGGCATAGAGTCAAATATTTCCTCGACAAGGAACTCTACACAGCCGAAAAGGTATCGTTCCATCCCTGCGACAATACCGCCAGCGTGGTGATTTCACACGAAAGTTTCATGCGGTTTCTCGAACTCTGGGGCGGCGAATACGAATGGATCGAGATTTGATTTCTCCGTGGTAACTGTCGGGTATCTCCCTGGTATCTCCCTGGTATCTCCCTGGTAGGGCTCTTAAAACCGGGGAAAAGCTCAAATAAGAAACAGGGATACCCTATAGCTGCCAGGGACAAACCCGGAGGAATGAACCAATGTCCGACCGGGCATTTCAGAAGATTTTTTTTAGAAATGAGTGAAACTTTTTCTATGTTTTTACGTATTTAAGTAAGCGGTACTTTCAGATACCGGACTACACTTATATTCTATAGTCTATATTCAAAGAAATGAACAAACACCTATTAAACCTGGAACGAGACATCTGGCTTGACGGAGCTTTTTCAAATGCTGAATTTATACCTATGATTTCCAAGGATGACGAGGATATACTGTTAGGTGACGGCAATGCTCCCACGGACTTACCCATACTTCCCCTTCGCGACAATGTCCTTTTCCCAGGGGAGATTCTTCCGATAGCCGTCAGCCGCAAGCGTTCCCTGAGACTTGTGAACGAGGCCAAGAAGGCTGATTTGATTATAGGCATTGTAACGCAATGTACAAATGCCCAGGACCCTCACAGGAAAGATCTATACGACTACGGTACTACGGCTAAGATCATCAAGATGTTTGACCTGCCGAACAATGGCCCTACGATGGTTGTGGTGCAGGGGCTTACGAAGTTTCATCTTGATGCGCTTGAAGGCCCTGTGGATGACCAGCCGCTGTTTGGCCACATCACTCCCATTGCAGAACCTCTACCTAAGGACACAACCCAATTCACCGCCAAGGTCAAGATTCTGAGAAAGATGTTCTCGGACGTGCTCAGAAAGCAGGAAAAAGGCAACGATACATTTGTGGACCTGAAAGGAATTGAAGGCGAACGGGTCCTGATCAACTTTATCGCAGGACACATCGACATTTCCACCGATGACCGCCAGAGTCTTCTGGACTGCAACGGATACCCGAGGCGTCTCAACCTTCTGCTGGAAATGCTGAGCGAGGAGCTCCAGTTTCTCAAGGTGAAGGACGACGTGCAGAAGAAGGCGCAGATTTCAATGGACCGCCAGCAGCGCGAATATATCCTCAGCCAGCAGATGAAGGCCATTCAGGACGAACTGGGCGGATCGCCCATAGATGAAGATGTGGCAGAACTGAGAAACCGGGCCGAGACGAAACACTGGGACGATTCTGTAGCGCAGGTATTTGAGCGGGAACTGCTGAAACTGCAACGGGCGCCTATGCAATCGCCCGACTATACGGTACAGCTCAACTATCTGAACGAGATGCTCGACCTTCCGTGGAACGAATATACGACCGACAACCTGAACACGACCAGAGCCCGCAAGGTTCTCGACCACGACCACTACGGCATAGAGAAGGTGAAAGACCGCATCATAGAGCAGATTGCCGTAATGAAGCTGAAGGACGACATGAAAGCGCCAATCCTGTGTCTGGTAGGCCCTCCGGGTACGGGCAAGACCAGCCTGGGCAAGAGCATAGCCGAAGCGCTGGGCAGGAAATATGTACGGGTGGCATTGGGCGGCCTTCACGATGAAGCCGAGATACGCGGCCACCGCAAGACCTACGTGGGAGCTATGACCGGACGCATCATCAAAGGCATCAAACGTGCGGGAAGTTCCAACCCCGTGTTCATACTTGACGAAATCGACAAGATTCAGAACCAGACCAACCAGGGAGACCCCACCTCTGCCCTGCTGGAGGTGCTGGACCCCGAACAGAACAGCGCATTCCACGACAACTATCTCGACGTGGATTACGACCTGAGCAAAGTGATGTTCATCGCTACAGCCAACACGCTCTCTACCATCCAGCCCGCCCTGCTTGACCGAATGGAAGTCATAGAACTGAGCGGCTATATTCTCGAAGAAAAGATTGAGATTGCCAAACGGCATCTGCTGCCCCGACAGCTGAAGGAAAACGGATTCAGCCGCAACGATGTCAGGATCGGAAAATCCACACTTACCGAAATCATCAACAGCTATACCCGCGAATCGGGGGTACGCCAGCTGGACAAGGTCCTGGCTCAGCTTATCCGAAAGATTGCAGTAAAGTTCGCCACCGATGGTGATTTCTCCGAATACGCAACCCTCAGGCAGGAGCATCTGAGACCTATGCTGGGACTACCTGTCCACAACAGCGAAATCAAGGGCAGGGAGCCGAAAGCCGGCGTTGTAACCGGTCTCGCTTGGACCAGCGTTGGAGGCGAAATCCTGTTTATCGAGAGCAGCCTGAGCAAGGGCAAGGGGACTATGACGATGACCGGTAATCTGGGCGATGTTATGAAAGAATCTGCAACCCTCGCCTTTGAATACCTGAAGGCGAACGCCGAACGCTTCGGAATAAACCAGGAGGATATCGACAGCCATAATCTCCATATACATGTCCCCGAAGGGGCTACCCCGAAAGACGGTCCCTCTGCGGGCATTACGATATTCGTAGCCATGATAAGCATCTTCACCCGCAAGCTGGTGAAAACCGACTGGGCCATGACGGGCGAAATCACCCTTAGAGGTGCCGTAACGCCGGTAGGCGGCATCAGGGAGAAAATCCTTGCCGCCAAACGTGCCGGTATAACCCACATTCTGCTGAGTGAAGACAACCGTCGCGACATAGAAGACATCCCTCAGGATTACCTCAAGGGGCTCTCCTTCCACTATATTACAGAAATGGATCAGGCGCTCCCGCTGGTATTGTGCAAAGGTTGAGAGGGAGGAGAGGGTGAAGAGTTTAAGGGTCAAAAAGTCAAAAAGTCAAAGAGTTAAAGTGTTAATACGATTATGAGAAAACTATGTTTCTTCCTTCTGGCTATCTTTTGCTGCTCCGGCGCAAGCGGGCAGATTGAGCAATACCTTACCCTCACGCCCTTAGCCGCAAAGACCGTCAGCTCCTGCTGCAATTTCACCATCATCGGTGACAGACTCTACTGCTACAACGGCCATGCGCTGTTGAGTTCAAAGCTCATCAGCAACTGTCCCTCCTATTTTGAGCCGGATCTGGAAATGCAGATGATCGACAAAGAGATGAACTACGTGATCCGGCATCCTGTGTCCGGCAACCTCTACTACACAAAAAAGGACCGCAAGGGCTTCAGTACGCTCTACGAATACCTGTCCGACGGAAAACGGATGCGGAGCGTACCCGTGAAAGTGGCCGACAGCAAAATCAGCATCGAACATCCCACCTTTACCAGCGACGGCAGCATCATGGTATTTTCCGGGAAAGGGAAGTCCGGCAAATCTTCCGACCTCTGGTATTGCGTCTGCCGCAACGGCAAATGGGGAACGCCCCACAACATGGGGAAACGGATCAACACCCCCGCGGAAGAAATCAGCCCTGTCATCATGGATGACTTCCTGATATTCGCCACCGATGGAAGGTCCGATACCTATCCGGGATTCAACCTGTGCGCTACCCGGCTGATAGCCACTACCCAGGAGGGCGACACCGTAAGCATGATTCCCATCGGCAAAAGCCCCGTAACGCTTCTGCCTGCCCCTATCAACACCGCCAGGAATGAAACCGAAATAGCCTTCCTGCCCGCCAGGGATGCGGGTATATGGCTATCGCAGGACACTACCGGCCAGCAGCTCTGCCTCTTCTCGGGGAATCCGTTGGGCGTGCTGATGGTCGGTCGGGCGATTGACTCCGAAGAACGTCCGGTCGGGAACGTATTGGTGGAACTTTGGGAGAACGGATACCTGAAGGCACGGCAATATACCGACACCGCAGGACGGTACAGTATCTACGCAAAGGCCGACACTCAGTATGAGCTGCGCTTCACGCGCAGCAATTATTTCCGGACCAGCCTCATGATCACTACGACCCGCGAAAACGAAGAGACCCTGATCTGCACGCTCGACAACAGCATTCTCATGTCAAGGCTTCCCCTTGGCGAAGCGCAGATATACAGCAATCTCTATCAGCAGGGGACCGCTATCGGACTTTCCCAGAACGACCAGCGGCTGCTGAACCCTATATTGCAGTTTGTCAGAGACAATCCGGACCTGAAGGTTCTGGTCGAACTCAAAAGCAACGCCACCCCCGACCCGCACTTCAACCAAATGCTTACTGCGCGCAGGCTTCAGGCGCTCAGCTCGTTTTTCAGCAGAGAGCTGGCGGGGTGCGGCAGCATCAGTTATACAAATTGCAACAGCGACCCGGAAGAAGTGCCCGATCTGGAAGAGGGAACCATTCTCAAGATTACCTTTATGGAATAATATAAGATACTGATAATAATACAGATAATAACGCCAGACAAAAAAATATTCAAAAAAAATTTGGTCATACAAAAAAAAATGAGTAATTTTGCACCCGCTTTTGAGAGATAAAGCAGACCTTGTTCGGGGTGTGGCGCAGTTGGCTAGCGCACTTGCATGGGGTGCAAGGGGTCGAAAGTTCGAGTCTTTTCACCCCGACAAAAAAGAGAAAAAGAATTCACAAATTGTGGATTCTTTTTTTTGTTGTGTCCACGGATGAGGACTTCGCAAAATGACGTAGCACAAATCGAAAGGAGAGTAAGAAATGAAAAAGATTCTTATTATTTGATTTTCAAACCCGTTATGGAAGCGAACGGAGTGTTACGCAGAGCCTGAGCGCAAATCAATTTTGATTTATTCTGTTTATTATTGAATTGTATTGGCTTTTGTTGCTGTAGAAAAATAGCCACAATGTCATCTCCTCACTCTCGGCGTGGGTGATGTATCCGGTCTGGTTGTCGCTGATGGCGGCAACCATCAGCTGCTTGTTGGGAACAACACCGTTTTCCGTATCTACGATGGTCGTGTCTAAGACTTTCACTCCTTCTTCCCAACTCTGGTAATTGTGGATTGTGATGGAGCTGTCATAATGTGGAAGTTCTGACATCATTGAGTGAAGGATCTCTTCGAAATACTCATCCATGTCACCAACAAGGGTGTCTGCATGAAAATAGTTTACTGAAAGTGACGAAACCTTTGCGCCTTCGTCAGGTTTCTGCACCACATTGAATTCGTTGAGAAGCATCGCCCATGCTGTATGGTCTTGGGCTTGGAGCATAACTGCATTGATTGTGTCGCCTTTTGTCGCATAATTTCCAATCAAAGCAACAGTCAGTCCGTCGACATCGGCATACGCGTTGTATATTTGTCTTGCTGACGACAAAGCTTCAGTTTCGGTGTTCTCTTTTTGGCAAGATACCATAAGCAGTATTGCCACAACTGAAATAATGTACTTTCTCATGACTTGATTATTTTAATTATTTTACAATGTTATTTAACCGAGCAAGTATGGCATTACTGCTACATCCGGTATTGCACACATAAACAATATCGCTGCCGACCGTCTTTGTTTGATTGTTTGGGATGTTTTCTGTTAACGGTATAAGCAATGCCGCAATGCAAGCCGCTGCTACCACCCACCGCCATTTGTGCTGAGTTTTCTCTGGACGTGGGTTTATTATGACTGTCGGCTCTTGCCAAATGGCATGCCGTATGACTCTGTCCAATTCTGCATCAGGCAACGGACATTTTTCTTCTCGCAACAGCTCTCCGTATTGCTTGAATTCTTTTTTGAAATTTGTCATTGTATTATTGGTTGTATATTTTACGTAATTTTCGTTTTGCTCGGCTCAGTCTCATTGATACGGCACCGACATTCAACCCCACCACCTTGGCTATTTCTGCATAACTAAAACCGTAAAGATGCGATTTTACAATTGTTCGGTCGGGTTCATCAAAGGATTCAATCATTTGTTGCAAATGAAATTCACTTTCGCATTCGTGTGATTGCTCAAACAAAGGTAGCTGGGCTGAATATTGGTTATTGCATCTTCTCGCAATAGAAATCATAGTGTTATTGGCCACCTTAAAAACCCATGTCCGTTCAGAACTCCGGCCTTCATAGCCTTCATAACCTTGCCACAAAGCACACAGTACCTCATTGAAACAATCCTCAATTTGCCATGCCGCACTTAATTGGTAGTGCTTGCAGACTGACCAGATTAAGTCTTTGTGTCGGTGTATTAAGTTTTTGAAAGTTTCTTCTGTTGTCAGCATAATTTATTGTCAATGCTTATTTATTGATACACTATATTAGACGCATTGGAAGGGCTAATCACAACATTGTGTGTGCTTTTTTTACGAAGTTTACACCGACGAGCCCCTGAAGAAGATCGACTATGAGGAGTGCCACGGTATCTTCAGCGAGGACATCCGTGAGTCCACCTGTGACGTTGATGGCGATGCGCGTGCCCCATGTGTTGAGGTCGCTTCCACCGCGGAAGGAGAAGCAAGCCACCCAGAAGGTTCCAGTCTTTTGTCCAGCATTAATCCTTTCTGTTTTTTGGGGGGCGGGACTCGGAAGGTCACTCAACATTGGCTCCTTTTCGGTTACCCTTCATAATAATCAGTTGCAAAAATAACGAAAAAAAATAACACGGAAAATGTATTTTTTTGTTTTTTTGAGATGGCTATGATTGTCTGCGTGATAGGAATGTGTTCTTTTTGATAGCGGATGGTTGATGCTGGCGGCAGGGATGACCTGGTGACGAGGTCGGCAAGCGTATGAGGTAACTCCGTGCTATCTTCTTTTTATCTTCTTTTTATCTTTTTTCTATCTCTCATTCTAAGGAAAGGAGATAAAAAGAAGTTAATATGGAGATAAAAAGAAGATAGAAGGGAGTTACCATGGTAAAAAGCCTGAAAAACAGGAGCCAGGGAAAAAGATTTTTACGGATGTTTTGTGTTGTGTCCATCAAATGAGGCGCTATGCGCGAAGCGCAGCGGAGCGACCGCGCGCAAGCTGAGAGCCAAGGATTTCTGAAATAATTTTATGTGCGACGCTACTTTAATTCTGCCAACAGACATCCGCAGTAAATTTTTAGGACCTTCACCACACAATAAATATAATTTTTCATCGTTATCATAGCAATGAAGAAAATCATAATAATACTATTGATCCTGTTCGGGGGACTGATGCCCGCCTACGCAAGCTATATTCTCATTCCCATGGATGAAGTGCAGAAAAACCACCTGAAATCCTACGGTATCGCCTACTGGGCTTTGGAGCGGGAGGTGGAGGTGCAATGGCTCCTCAACTACCGGGGCGGCTCTTTCCTGATGAAACATGCCGATGCGCTGGAACGGGAATGCCGGCTCAGGGGGGTCAGCTGCGAGATCATTGCCGACGGGCAGAGCAGCGCTATCCTCTCCTATATCGCTCAGCCCGACATCAATATGGATGCCGTGAAACTGCAGAAGGCGCCCCGGATTGCTGTCTATTCGCCCAAAAACAAACTCCCCTGGGACGATGCGGTTACGCTGGTGCTATCCTACGCGGAAATTCCTTATGATATAGTTTACGATGAGGAGGTCATGGCGGGTGTGCTGCCCTCCTACGACTGGCTGCATCTCCACCACGAGGACTTTACGGGGCAATATGGGAAATTCTGGGGAAACTACCGCAACCAGCAATGGTATATAGAGGATGTGCGGCAGCAGGAAGCCCGCGCCCGCGGGCTAGGTTTTACCAAAGTGAGCCAGCTGAAACTGGCAGTTGCCAAGAAGATCAGAGATTTTGTGATGGGGGGCGGTTTTCTGTTTGCTATGTGTTCGGCTCCGGACAGCTACGACGTGGCCTTGGCGGCCGAAAACATCGATATCTGCGATGTCATGTTCGACGGAGACCCGATGCAGCCCGACGCTCAGAACCAGCTGGACTTCAGCAGGACCTTCGCCTTCAAGGATTTCAGAATCAGCCTCAACCCTAACGAATACGAGATATCGACCATCGATATCGACGACCGGGCCCACCAGCAGAAAGTGAACGAGAAGAACGATTTCTTTACGCTTTTCGACTTCTCCGCCAAATGGGACTGGATTCCCACGATGCTGACACAGAACCATACCCGCATTATCCACGGCTTCATGGGGCAGACGACCGCCTTCCGGCGCGAGACCGTCAAATCTTCTGCCCTGATTCTGGCCGAGAACAGGGAACTCGGAGAGGTGAAATATCTTCACGGAGAATACGGGAAAGGGACCTGGACTTTCCTCGGCGGGCACGACCCCGAAGACTACCGCCACTATGTGGGTGACCCGCCTACCGATCTGGAGCTTTACCCTAACTCGCCCGGCTACAGGCTGATACTGAACAACATACTTTTCCCTGCCGCTAAAAAAGAAAAACATAAAACCTGATTTCACATGAAGAAATTCTACAGTTTCTGCACTCTGCTTCTGGCTTTCGCCAGCCTGTCATACGCCCAGAACAGCCATTGGCAGATATACAACGTGTCCAACTCCGAAATCGGGGGGAACACCATTCTCGCCCTTGCCACCGATGACCGCAACAGTCTCTGGGTGGGCACCAACCTGGGCCTCTGCCGGCTCTCATCCAGAACCTGGACCGACTATGCCATGTTCAACGAAAAGCTCAAGGACCAGTTCGTAAACTGCCTTACCGTGGATGGCGAAGGGCATCTCTGGATCGGGACAGATGACTTCGGTGTCATCGAATTCGACGGCAGCCGCTGGACCGAATATATCAAAGAAACCAAGAAGCACAACATGAAATTCGTAAAGGATATCGCTATCGACCGGAACGGAACCAAATGGATCGGCGTAACCCTGAGCGGACTTGTGAAGGCGGACAATTCGAGCAACTGGGAGAAATACACGGCCGACAACTCGCAACTGCTCAGCGACTTCATTCTGTTTGTAGTAATCGACGGCCAGAACCGGAAATGGATTGGAACCAACGAAGGTCTCTCTATCCTCGACGGGAACCGCTGGACCTCGCTGAACATGCAGAACTCCCCTCTGCCCAGCAACAACATCACCTCTATGGTTATCGGAAACGACGGGGTAAAATGGATTGGGACGCTGGGCGGACTGTGCCGCTACGACAACGAGGACAGCTGGGAGATCTACAGCCTCGGAACCTGTCCTATCCCCAGCAACCAGATCAACGCGCTCGCCATGGATGAAGGTGGGGCTGTCTGGATGGCTACCGACCACGGCATAGCTGTTTTCGACGGCAAAAGCAACTGGCACATCTACAACCGCCATAACAGCGCACTTCCTTCCGATATGGTTCAGGAACTCGTTATCGACAAAAAGGGCAACAAATGGTTCGGGACCGACTTCTACGGGCTGGCCCGTTTCGGTGGACAGGGCATAGAAGGGAAGGTCGTGGATGCCAACGGGAAACCCGCGGAAAACGTAGTTGTAAGATGTGGGGATTTCGAGACCCGCACCGATTCCAAAGGTGCCTATTATTTCGAGGTCCCGACTGGTACGACCGTCAATATCACACTCGAAGCCGGAAACGCAGCCGTTACTCCGCAGAACATACGCATCCAGGGCATCAACACGCACCAGTTTGAGCAGAATTTCACCTTAGGCAACCCGCCGGAAGCCACCCCAGGGAAGCAGAAAGTCACGATAAACCCATTCCTGAACGACGGATACATCACCATCACACTTGAAACCCACGAAGCCGAAATTGAATTCGTGGATGCCAGCGGGAAAAGCATCCGCACCATTCCCCGCTATATCAGCGGCAACCGCATCACCATCAGCAAAATGCCTAAAGGAATGTACGACCTCCACATCCGTACCGAGAAAGGAGAACGGACCCTGAAATTCAACCTGAAATAAGTTTCCCGCCCTATGATCACCACCGAACGGCTCCGCCTCCGCACCATGAGCGACCAGGAAATGCGCCGCATGATACAGGACGAACGCGTCCCCGAACTGAGACAGGCCTACCAGGAGATGCTTGACGGGGCCGTACGACATCCTGAAAGCCGGGACTTCTACGCCCTCTGGGAGATAGCGCTCCGCGACCAGCCTGGCTCCATAGTGGGACGCCTCAGCTTCCACGGCCTCTCGGACGGCATCGCAGAGATAGGATACGGACTGGAAGAGGGCTGCTGCGGCCACGGATATATGACAGAAGCCGTGCTCTCCGCAGCCCGATGGGCCTCACGCCAACCCGGAGTGAGACGGGTGGAAGCCGAAGTGGAAGCCGACAACCTTGCCTCGATAAAGGTGCTCGAACGGGCCCGTTTCGTCCCCTCCGGCGCTATGGGCGAGGAAGGCCCGCGGTTTCTTTGGCAAGGCTGACCCACTGCTACACACCATCCCCTATCTCACCGTTTTATATGTAAGCCTCATCTCGGACGGATTCCTCATCTCAGACGGATGAAGAGCAACCACACATCCATCTTGTTCCTTTATAGCAGACCTTGCGCCTGCGGAGTTACCGGGGTTCCGCCCTGTTGGCTCCGCAGTTCCTCTTATTGCTCTTTTATCCTTCTTTTTTATTTCTTTTTTTCCTCTTTTATAATGAATAGTCGGGGAATAAGAGAATAATAAAAGGGAAACAAGAAAAGATCAAGAGAACCCCGGGAGAAACAACGGGCAGGGAAGGCAAAAAAAAATACGATGGGAGGCGGGATATAATACGATGGGAGGCGGTCCGAAAGGGCCGCCTCCCATCTGAAGTGACTGTTAATTCGTCGGAATTATTCGCACTCAACACCGGTCTTAGGATTTGCAATGGCCAATACGGTCATGTCTGAGCATTTCTTGTAGGTGTCCTTGTCAAGTTCTACGTCTTCCTGAGTGTTAACTACAACACCAGCTGCATAAGTTTTGCAGGTGCAATGTTTGTTGCAGGAAGCCATGCAAGCAACCATAGCTACAGCGGCCAAAGCCAAAACGATTTTCTTCATAGTTGTATAAGAATCTATTAGTTAACGCCTACTCTATATGGTTTTCGGCAACTCCAAAACTTTTGCAAAGATACAACTATTTTCCGAATACACAAAAAAAAATTTGTCAGTTTAATTATTTTTAGTAATTTTGCAAAATAAATCATAAACATTTTTTTAGAATGAAACGAATATTACTAACTCTGTTCTTGGCAGTTATGGGATTAGCCGCAATGGCACAAATCCAAAATCCGGCACACTGGAGTTATGCCGTCAAAAACGTAACCAATAATGAAGCCACTCTGGTTTTCACCGTAAAGCTGGATGCCGGATGGCATATCTATTCCCAGCATACCGACCCCAACGGGCCGCTCCCGATTGCTTTTGATTTCACCAAAGGCGACAACTATGCCCTCGTAGGTGGGGTTTCAGAGCCCAAGCCGCATGAGGAATTTGATGAACTCTTCAACTGCACAGTCCGATCTTTCGACGGAACCGTCACCTTCCGCCAGAAGGTCAGGATTCTTTCCGACAAAGCCTCCAAAGTCAAAGGTATTTTAAGTTTCCAATTGTGCAACGACGGTTCATGTATCGCTCCTGAAGATATTGATTTTGAGTTCAGTCTGCCCGCAAGAACCGAAGAGGTTGCCGAAGCCGCCGAGGTTTCCGACACAGCTGCGGCTGAGCCCGTTGTAGCGGAAAGTGCCGACACAACACCCCAGACACCCGTCCTTCAGGAAGCCGCTGAAGGAGAGCCAGAAGGAGAAAAGAGCAAGAGCCTCTTCATCATCTTTTTGGGCGCACTCGGATTCGGCATCGTAACCATGTTCACGCCCTGCGTGTTCCCGATGATACCCATGACGGTAAACTTCTTCATGCACAGCAGCAAGGACAACCGCAAGAACCGCCGTCAGGCTTTGTTCTTCGGCTTCTCAATTGTCTTCATCTTTGCCGTTCTGGGAGCCATTCTCGCACTGGCCTTCGGTCCCGAATCATTATATTTCATAGGAACCCACTGGCTGCCCAACCTCCTGTTCTTCATCATATTCCTTATCTTCTCCATGTCGTTCTTCGGTCTCTTTGAAATCAAGATGCCCGAAAAATGGATCAACAAATCCGACGAACAGGCCGACAAAGGTGGCTTCCTCGCCCCGTTCTTCATCGCGCTGACCACCGTTCTCGTTTCATTCTCCTGCACGGGTCCTATCCTTGGTGCCGCCCTGGTAGGTCTCACCACCAGCACTACCGCCCGCGCCGTAAGTCTGCTCACCATGCTCGGATTCGGTATAGGATTTGCTTTACCGTTCACCCTTCTCGCCCTTTTCCCGAGCGTATTGAAGAACCTCAAATCCGGTTCATGGCTCAATACCGTAAAAGTAGTCTTCGCATTCCTGGAACTCGCCTTCGGTCTGAAATTCCTCAGCATGGCTGACCAGTATTGCGGATGGAGAATCCTCGACCGCGAAATCTACCTTGCATTCTGGATTGTCATCTTCGCCATGCTCGGATTCTATCTCCTGGGCAAGCTGCGCTTCAAAGGCGACGATCCCGTGGAACGCCTCGGCGTGGGACGCCTGTTCCTGAGCATCATCGTGCTGACCTTCGTGGTTTATCTGATTCCCGGCATGTGGGGCGCTCCCCTCAAAGCCATCAGCGGTTTCCTGCCTCCTATGAGCACCCAGGACTTCAACCTCGCTGAAGCCCAGGTAGCCCAGATGCCCGGCAATACGGTCACCTTCGGACAACTCCCTGCCGACCGCCGCTATGCCGACAAACTTCATACCCCTGCCGGCTACGAAGCCTTCTACGACCTCGAAGAGGCCAAAGCCTACGCCAAAGAGGCCGGCAAACCCGTATTCATCGACTTTACAGGCAAAACCTGCGCCAACTGCCGCGAAATGGAACATTATGTATGGGCCGACAAACAGGTTCATGACGTGCTGGCCGGCAATTTCATCATGTGTGAACTCTTCGCCGACGAGAACACCATCGAACTCCCAGAGGATGAATGGATAACCGACGAAAAGGGCAGAGAACTCAAGACCCTCGGCCGCAAGAACCTCTATTATGAAAAGACCATGTTCAACATGAACGCACAGCCCTATTACGTCATCATCGACCCGGAAGGCAACGTGCTCACCAAAGAAAACTACAAATACGACCGCGATACCGAGAAATTCATCGCCTACCTCAACGAAGGCCTTGCCAACTTCAAGAAATAACAAACCCGCCACTATATGAAGAATATCATCATTACCGGAGGTGCCGGCTTTATCGGAAGCCATGTGGTACGTCTGTTCGTAAACAAATATCCTCAATACAAGATCATCAATCTCGACAAGCTCACCTACGCCGGCAATCTGGCCAACCTCAAGGACATTGAGCATAAGCCCAATTATAAGTTCGTGAAGATGGACATCTGCGATTTCGACGGCGTCTATAAGCTCATGCAGGACGAACAGATCGACGGCATCATCCATCTCGCCGCCGAAAGCCATGTCGATCGCAGCATCAAGGACCCCTTCACCTTCGCCCAGACCAACGTCATGGGAACCCTCTCCATGCTTCAGGCCGCTAAATGCTACTGGGAATCCCTGCCCGAGAAATACGAAGGCAAACGTTTCTATCATATCTCCACCGATGAAGTTTACGGAGCCCTGGAAATGACCCACCCGCTGGGCATCCAGCCCCCATTCTCAACCAAGGCCTCTTCCGAAAAGCATCTCGCCTACGGAAACCGATTCTTCACCGAAGACCTCAAATACCAGCCCCACAGCCCCTACTCGGCCGCCAAGGCTTCCAGCGACCATTTCGTCCGTGCCTACCACGACACCTACGGTATGCCCACCATCGTAACCAACTGTTCCAACAACTACGGTCCCTACCAGTTCCCAGAGAAGCTTATACCGCTCTTCATCAACAACATCCGTCACCGCAAGCCCCTTCCCGTCTATGGTAAGGGCGAAAACGTACGCGACTGGCTCTATGTGGAAGACCACGCCCGCGCTATCGACCTCATATTCCATAAGGGAACCATCGCCGATACCTACAATATCGGTGGCTTCAACGAATGGAAGAATATCGACATCATACACGTGCTCATCCGTACCGTTGACCGCCTCCTGGGACGCCCCGAAGGCAGCGACGACGACCTCATCACCTACGTAACCGACCGCGCCGGACACGACATGCGCTACGCCATCGATTCCTCTAAGCTCCAGCGAGAACTCGGATGGGAACCCTCACTCCAGTTCGAGGAAGGCATCGAGAAAACCGTCCGCTGGTATCTCGACAACCAGGAATGGATGGACAACGTCACCTCAGGCGACTACATGCGCTACTACGAAGACATGTACGCCAACCGGTAGCACTGAGCCCACAACACCTCATGGCAGGAAAATTCCTCATAGTCGGCATCGGAGGCGCCTTTGGCGCCATGGCACGCTATGGGATTTCTTTAGCCTTTGAGGCCCTCCACTGGTCCGCCCAGATCGCCACCATGAGCACCAACATCCTCGGTTCCCTGCTGATGGGGCTTCTCGTAAGCCTCTCCCTTCAGCAGCCCCTGCTCCTCCTCGCCACCGTAGGCTTCTGCGGCGGCTTCACCACCTTCAGTACCTTCTCGGTTCAATGTATGCACTATATCCAGACGGGCAACTGGTCCGCCGCCGTCCTCTACATGCTTGCAACCCTCATTCTCTGCGTCGCATGCGCCTTTATAGGCTATCATATCGGCAACCACATCCTCCACCCGTAACACCCTCATGAAACGGACCTCCATACTCCTGCCGCTGATGCTGCTCCTGATCCTTACCCAGGCACTCCCCGCACAGCCCCCGCAGGCCCATTACTTCAAAGATACCCGCCTCCTCGATGAGGCCGCCCTCAGCACCGCCACACTCTTTCCTGTCTCCGACTCTACACTCCTTCTGCTCTCCCACCAGGAATCCGCCTTCGGCAGCAGAATCCAGGAACGGGACTATCAGCTCCACCTCCTCGACACCAGTCTCAACATCCTTAACCATATCACGCTCCCCAACACACGCTATTCCGTCCTCCTCGCAGCAGGAAACACACCCACACACATATCCCTCCTTACCACCCTCACCGGACAGAAATCCGACCATATCCAAGTCCTCCGCATCGGGAAAAGCACCCTCCGCGTCCAGACCACCGACCTCCTCCAGCACACCTTTACCAAACGCGACCGGAGCCTCAACTGGAGCCGGACCTCCCCCGACGGACAATACACAGCCCTCGTAAACATCCTCTATATCCGTTCCACCGGCGAAGCCACCTGCACACTCTTCATGTTCGGTCCCGACATGGACCTCCTCTGGAAACGGAACTGCCAGATAGAAGCCATAAGCGACATCTTCGTCGATAACGACGGCACCCTCTATATCGCCGGACTCGCCACAGCCAGCCAGATACAGCTCGCCCGCGTCACCCAGTCCACCCTCCAGCAGGAACCCGTAGAAACACCCGTCAGGCTCTCCGCCTGCAAGATTCTCAACACCGCCTCAGGAAACCTCCTCGTAGCCGGCACCACACAATCCGACAAATCCACCACACGGCGATGGCTCTCCAACGGGATCTATGCCCTCGCAGCCGATGCCGGAAGCCTCAGTCTCATCACCTTCGACACACTCGTCCTTACCGACTTCCAGAAAGAAATCCTCAGCAACAGCCCACTGGAAATCCCCCAGTCCGGCTTCAGTGACCTCAGCATCATCGCCACCCGCCACATCCCCTGGGGCGGAGTCCTCGCACTCCAACGCCTCGCCACCAGCGCCTACACCGACAACGAAGGCGCCACCACACGCACCTTCAACCGCTACGGCATACTCCTCGCCGGCGTCAGCCCCGAAGGCAGACTTCTCTGGACCACTCCCATCCGGCAGTCCATCACATGCAACAGAGACGGAAACCACCTCGACCCAATCCTCACCGCCCGCAACGGAAACCTCCTGCTCCTCCAGACCGAAAGTCCCAGCGCTCCCGCCTCCTACGACACCCTTACCTCCATGCCCGCACACAACCCCATATTCGGTCTCAACAGCACAGCCCTCTATCTCATCACCCCACGCGGAAACGTCACCAAGACCCACCTCCAGACACGCCGCAAGAGCCACCTCTGCCCCCCGCAGTTCGACCACCTCTCCCCCAGCCTCTATCTCCAGACACTCAACTCCCGCGCCCAGCTCTTCCGCCTTCAGCCCTGAATAGGAATTACGACAACAGCCATAGACGGCAATATCAAGCAGATGCGCGATATTTTCATCCGACACGTAGTACCAAAGAAAGGCGGTCACTGGGAAATCATAGAATAAATATCTGCAACACCGTTATCTCATTCTGAATCTTCCAGCGGAGTATAGTGAGCAGCTAAGATTTGCACCCGCGAGTACCCGAACCAACAGCCGCCTGCTGTTCACCGGACAAGTACCAGACCGACAACAACGGCGGAATTATAAGATGAACTTCCATCACCTGCACAGGCCTCCCCGCACGACCAAGTAAAGAAAACAGGTAACACACTCTCTTTCAGCAATATCTTAAAACCTGTGCAGGTGATGCAACATCTCTATACAACTTTCGTATAAGGGGCGGCGTTTTATGCCCTACAAGGGTATAACTCTCCGAGATATTAGAAAAAGTTACTTTTTCCTCCTGCATCTCCTGCACAGCCTTTCCGGCCCCCGAAACGGGGAAAGATGTAAACAACTTATTTTCAGCAATATCCTAAAACCTGTGCAGGTGATGCAACATCTCTATACAACTTTCGTATAAGGGGCGGGTTTTATATCCCTATATAGGGTTAAAAAACCCGTACTATTAGAAAATGTTACTTTTTCCTCCTGCATCTCCTGCACACTCTTTTTCAAAAATCTTAAATTCAGCAAATTATGCAAAAATGCAAAAAATATACTCCACCGCCCCGGGGAACTACAGCCATTTTGTATCCAGAGAGAGGCTCCCTTGAAGATACAGCCTTAGCGTACCTCTCCGGCGGGGGCATTGGAGACCACTCTGTCTGGCGGGTATCTCCCGGGTATCTCTCTGGTAACTCCCTGATAACTCCCTCTGGAACCCGAAAGATACACGGCGTTGCCCCAGCGAAATCCCGCCAGAAAAACGGAGTTGCCCGCCCCCTGTATCATCAAAGGGTCTGACCCCTTGATGACCCAAATTAGCACAAAATTGACACAGAATACGGGAAAATTGACACAGAATGTGACAAAACCGGCATCAGCCGTCGGAAAGAGTTCGTATCTTTGCATCCGGATTCAAGACGCGGAAACCAGCTCCGCAGGGTTTCAAACCGATACACACACACCATCAAAAGGGAGCCTCCGCAGGGATTTCATAAAAAAACTTAACAGATACCAGTATGTCGATAAGATTTTGTATCTTTGCATCCGTTTTCAAGCTGCCCTCCGTACCCCAAATGGGGCGCAGCTGTTTGAGAGACAAATAATTATAATTAATAAGCAAAATAAGAAAAAAGCAAATTTCAATGAAAAAGAGCTATCAGAAGCCCGCTATCAGGGTGGTGGAATTTCAGGCAGAACAGGGTTTTGCCGCATCAGGTTTCTCTCCCGT
>JAZUFZ010000041.1:0-20931 GCA_045640985.1 Bacteroidales bacterium | reverse complement strand
TTCAAACACTCTATAACTATCTATATATTAGTTAGTTAAGTAGTATATAAAGAGGGTTTGTGTATCCATTTTTTGGATTGAAGACTGAAGACTGAAGACAGTTGTTTATCCGGTTACTCTTTGTCTAAGAGGCAGTTGAGTAACTTGAATAAGGCATTTGAAGAAACTTACCGACACTATTGAACTTCACCTACTATAATGACGGGGATTTCAAACCACGTATCCTTTCCATGCACAATAATATCTACGCATTTTTGTGAAGAACCCCAAAAAGTCGGCCTATCCCGTTCTACGCCATATATAGTTTCAACGAAATGTTAAAAAATAAATTTGCATAATACTAAAAATAATGTTATCTTTGCAATTCTTTCACCAGCAGACCAACTGGTTGAAGTTTTTGAACATCAAACTGATAGATAATAGATATCAGTTATATTAACCTAAAAAAAAGCAAATAAATTAAAGAAGCAAATAATAACATACAACAATATGAAGAAGCATCTCTTATTAATCCTCCTGCTGGCCAGTGTGCTGCACTCCGCCTGGGCACAGGCCTACGATTTCAGCGCCGTCGCCCCTTCGGGCCAGACGCTGTATTACGAAATCGAAGACTCCATGCAATTTCCCGACCTTTTCCTTGGTCGTGATGTCACCTACGTCAGAGTCGTCTCCCCAGACCATGAAACCTGGGACGGTTTTACCAAGCCTACGGGCCACTTGCTCATTCCTCGCACCATAGAGCACAATAATGAGACCTACGTCGTCACCGAGATAGACGGCCATTCCTTCCATGGATGCACGGGCCTCCTCTCGGTATCCATACCGGTCTCCGTCAACAACGTTGAGAGTAACGCTTTCTGTGACTGCACGGGCCTCATAAGTGTCTTCTTTGGCTCTTCTGCTGTGAATGAAGATGACTTGGACGATTATTCAAATGAAGATATTACTATTCGCGGTGGTGCATTCTCAGGTTGCACCAATCTGCATAATGTCTTTGGGCTTAATGATGTGGTGGCGTCTCCGGAAAGCTTCATGGGTCGTTTCGACGTGGTACGGGGTAGCGAAGACAAATTAGTCATGCCCTCTTCCATCAGTGCCTCCGGAGGGGGTGAGAATTGGATCTACAAGATAAGCGATGACATTCATATAACCGACGTTGTGGAGGCGGGGACCAATGAGATTCCTTATTACGCCTTGCCCCCCAACTTTATTGGCAAGCATACAAACGGCAATTGGTTGGCCAGCGAGATTATGCTGACCGACGGGCCGGGAGCATTCAAAGCACCCGTGGCATTTTCTGCCGAGAAAGTGACCTACACCCGCAGATATACGCAGGGCGACCGAAGCACGCTCTGCCTCCCTTTCAAACCCGATAACGTCTCTTCTACGGGCAGTTTGAAGTACTACAGGTTCGATGCGTTCGACGGCAGCACTATCACTTTCAGCGAGGTGGACTTTGAGGATTTTGCGCCCTACACCCCCTATCTGGTGGAGTGGACTGCCAGCAAAGCCCAGGCAGATTTCGTCTTCTCGGCCAACGATGTCACGATAGCAGCCACGGGCAATCGGGCCAGCATCGTCAACTTCGATGGTGGCAGTTTTATCGGCACCATGGAGCGCACCTGTATGGATGGTACTTGCTACGGATACAGTGGCGGCTATTTTGTGCGGAGCGCCGACAATATATTAGACGAGCACGCTGGCCACGCCCACGTAAACCCTTTCCGCGCCTATTTTGAGATCTTTGACAATGGGCCGCAGAGCCTCCCCCCATTGCTCGGAGTGGAGTTTGGAGACGGCAGCGTGGGGATAGACGCTGTGGAGGAGGCCCAGGACAGCCCCATCCGCTACAGCAACGACGTGTATGACATGATGGGCCGCCTCGTGCGCAAGGACGCCGAAGACCTCCGCGGCCTGCCCCAGGGGATCTATATCTGGAGAGGAAAGAAAGTATTGGCCTACTAACGAAAATAACGACAGAAAGATGAAAAAATATATCAAACCAGAGATAAAATGTGCGGCATTCAAGGCCGAGAAGGGCTATGCCATGAGCCAGGGAATGAGAAACAGCTTCGGCCGTTTCGACGAATACGACTTCGACAGAGACGAGCTCAATCTCAAGAAAGGCTCCCGCTTCGGCGGCTATTTCGAAGGCGACAACAGCGACTGGGATTGAAGCCCCGTCCGTCCACAAAAAGAAAAAACGAAAAAAAGACAATCCGATAATGAAGAAGCATTTCTTATTAATCCTCCTGCTGGCCTGCGTGCTGCAGTCCTCCTGGGCACAAGAGCCCTACGATTTCAGCGCCGAGACCGCCGAAGGCCAGACACTGTACTACAAAATCACAGATATCGACAATCATTATGTCTCGGTGGTTCCTCCTACGGGTTCTTTGTGGACAGGTTACACCAAGCCCACAGGCAGCGTCACCATCCCGTCGAGCGTGACAAACGGCGGAACCGCCTATTCGGTGACTGCCTTAGGAAATGATGCTTTTTATAAGTGCAGCAGTCTCACCAGTGCCACCATACCGACTTCCGTCACCAGCATCGGAAATACGGTTTTCTTTGGATGCACCAGCCTCGCCAGCCTCGCCATTCCAGCTTCCGTCACCAGCATCGGATGGCAGGCTTTCACCAATTGCCCCAGCCTCGCCACAATGACGGTGGAGGAGGGTAACACCATATACGACAGCCGAAACAACTGCAACGCCCTCATCGAGACCGCCACCAACACCTTGATTGCCGGAACAAAAAACACCGTTATCCCCAATACGGTGACCAGCATCGGGGAACGAGCTTTCCGCGGCAGCGGCCTCACCGGCATCACCATCCCCAATTCGGTGGCTGTCATCGAAGATATGGCTTTCTTAGACTGCAGCGGCCTCACCAGCCTTACCATCGGCAATTCGGTGACCACCATCGGAGGAAGTGCTTTCCAAGGTTGCAGCAGCCTCACCAGCCTTACCATCGGCAATTCGGTGACCACCATCGGTGACAAAGCCTTCCAAGACTGCAGCAGCCTCACCAGCCTTACCATCGGCAATTCGGTGACCACCATCGGAAATAATGCTTTCCGAGACTGCAGCAGCCTTGAGAGTGTCGCCATCCCCAATTCGGTGGCTGTCATCGGAAGAAGTGCTTTCTTAGGCTGCAGCGGCCTCACGAGCGTCACCATTGGCAGTTCGGTGACCACCATCGGAAATAATGCTTTCCGAGACTGCAGCAGTCTCCCAAGCATCAACATCCCCGATAGGGTGACCAGCATCGGAGAAGGAACTTTCTATGGATGCACCAGCCTCGCCAGCCTCGCCATCCCCAATTTGGTGACCAGCATAGGAGATTTTGCCTTCAGGGGTTGCCGCAGCCTCACGAGCGTGACCATCGGCAATTCGGTGACTACCATCGGAAGTGACGCTTTCGCTGATTGTATCAATGTGGATACACTGTATTACAATGCCAAAAATCTGACCACCATCGAAAACAGTGAGTACAGGTATGGCGGATTCCGCCCGATGCGGCTTCAGACGTTGGTGATCGGCGACAGCGTGGAAACACTGCCCCAAGGGGTGTTCTACGAACAAAGCAATGTGGACACGCTTTACTACAATGCGAAAAGCCTGACCACCACAGCCGAGTGGTACAACACTTCTGATGAATACAACGACTATGGATTCCGCCCGATGCGGCTTCAGACGTTGGTGATCGGCGACAGCGTGGAGACGCTGCCCAAAGGGGTGTTCTACGGCCAAGACGGCCTCGCTTCCGTGACCATCGGCAAGTCGGTGACCACCATCGAAGACAGCGTTTTCGTCGGCTGCGGCAATGTGGACACGCTTTACTACAATGCGAAAAACCTAACCACCACAGCCGAGTGGTACAACACTTCTGATGAGTACAACGACTATGGATTCCGCCCGATGCGGCTTCAGACGTTGGTGATCGGCGACAGCGTGGAGACGCTGCCCAAAGGGGTGTTCTACGGACAAGACAATGTGGACACGCTTGTCTATAACGCCCGCAACCTGACCAACACTGTCGAATGGTACAGCGTGGGCAGCGAGAACGACATCTACGGCTTCCGCCCGATAGCCTTCCGCACACTGGTGATAGGCGACAGCGTGGAGACACTGCCCAAAGGGGCGTTCTACAACTCCGACATCACCAGCGTGGACATTCCTAATTCGGTGACCACCATAGATTTCAAAGCCTTCTATGGCTGCAGCAGCCTCGAACGCGTAGAAATCCCCAATTCGGTGACCAAAATCGGTGACAAAGCCTTCCAAGACTGCACCAGCCTCACCCGGGCCGACATCGGATCGGGATTGAAAACCCTCGGCACCAACGTGTTCACCGGCTGCAGCAGCATGGACACACTGTACTATAACGCCAAGCATCTGAATGCCAACAGCTGGAACTATGATGACGAATACGGATTCCATACTGTGGGCCTCCAAGTGCTGAAGATAGGCGACAGTGTGAGGACCATCCCCCAATACGCGTTCTACGGCCAGGACAGCCTCACCAGCGTAGAAATCCCCGGGTCGGTGACCAGCATCGGGAAATATGCCTTCTGTAGATGCAGCGGCCTCGACAGCCTTACCCTCCCCGAATCAATCACCAGCATCAGCGAGGCAGCCTTCTCTGGTTGCAGCAGCCTCACCGGCGTCACCATCCCAAATTCGCTGACCAGCATCGACAGCTACACTTTCGATGGTTGCAGCAGTCTCCAAAACTTCGTCGTCCCATCCACGGTGACCCACATCAATCAATACGCATTTTTGGATTGCACCTCGTTGAAGACCATCTATAACCTCTCGGAACTGGACATCGAGAAAGGGGCTGACACCTACGGACGAGTGGCCAAATATGCCGCCCGTGTGGTGGTGCCTTCCAAGTCCGGCAGCGGAGACAATGCCCTCTATCAGATACCTGAGAACTATTCTCTGGTGGATGCTGAGGATGGGGAAGAACTCAATATCCCCCGCGCTTCCCTCCCCAATATCGACAACCTTATCTATAAAGACGGCACCACTTGGAAGGCCAAGAAGATCGTCCTCACCGACGGACAGGACGCTTTTGAGTCCCCTGTGGAGTTTACCGCCGAGAAGGCTGCCTATACCCGCGAGTTCACCAACGGAAACCGCAGCACGCTCTATCTGCCGTTCTCCGCCGCCGTGCCTGCCGGATTCGAGGTGTACGACTTTGCCGATTTCTCGGACGATGTCATCCGTTTTGCCCCACATGAGGGCGCTATCGCCGCCTATACCCCCTATCTTGTGGGCTATGACCTTGCCAAAGACGGCTCTTCCACCACCTGCACAATCACCGCCGCCAACGCCGTGTTCCCCCAATCGGCAGCGAGCAGCTACCATCCCGTGACCAAGAACGGCCTGACCTTCCAGGGGGCGATAGAGCGCACCCAGATGAGCACCGACAACTACGGCTACAGCAACGGCTACTTTGTGCGGAGCGGCGGAAACGCCCATGTGAACCCCTTCCGCTGCTATTTCTCGGCAACAGGTTCCACCCCCGCCTCCACGCTTATGGTGGACATACTGGATGGCAGCGTGGGGATCGACGCCGTGGAAGATGCCCAGGACAGCCCCATCCGCTACAGCAACGACGTGTACGACATGATGGGCCGCCTTGTGCGCAAGGACGCCGAAGACCTCCGCGGCCTTTCCCAGGGCATCTATATCTGGAGAGGAAAGAAAGTATTAACCTACTAACGAAAATAATGACAAAAAAATGAAAAAGTATATCAAACCAGAGATAAAATGTGTAACATTCCAGGCCGAAACGGGCTATGCAATGAGCCAGGGAATGAAAACGAGTTTCGGACGTATCGACGATTATGATTTCGACACCGATGGACTTGAATTGAAAAAAGGCACCCGTTTCAAAGGTTACCTCGAAGGCGACAACAGCGACTGGGATTAATTCACCCAGAACTATGCCCAGAATAGCGGTGATAAGACAACGCCCCGCCAATATGTCAATAGAAGAGGCGCTCCAACGGGGCGCCTCTTTTGTTATGCGGATCACATATTGTCTGCTTCGCTGTGGCCACAGCGCCTACCGGATGTGGGCGGCAATCTCCTGTGCGAGAGCCTGGAACTCTTCAGGGGTCATCTTGATATGGTGGCTAAAGTCCATGTCTCCCGGCTGGTTGAGCGGGATGAGATGGATGTGGGCATGGGGCACATCTACGCCTACTACGGCTTCGCCGACCTTGATGCATGGGCAGACCTCTTTGAGGGCTTTGGCTACGGTGCGGGCGAAGAAATGGAGACGGGTATAAAGCTCGTCATCGAGGTCGAAGATATAATCCACCTCTTTCTTGGGGATGCAGAGGACGTGTCCTCTCACCACGGGATCGATGTCGAGAAAGGCGAGACAGTCTTCGGTCTCTGCCACCTTATAGCAAGGAATTTC
This sequence comes from Bacteroidales bacterium, assembly GCA_045640985.1. GTDB lineage: Bacteria > Bacteroidota > Bacteroidia > Bacteroidales > P3 > Colimorpha. The sequence continues at coordinate 14,493 of JAZUFZ010000041.1, read as the reverse complement.
ACCTGCTACGATTCTTGAAAAAATTGATGCCATACCGTTTCTGTTATGAATTGTAAACAAATGTTCCTTTGTCGCTCTTGACGGTTACCTGCGGACCTTCCATAACCTCGCAATGTCCGATGATCTGAGCATCTACGTTGAAGGACTTGGAAATCTCGATGATGCCCTGTGCGGTGGCTTCGTCGGTGTAGATTTCCATGCGGTGGCCCATGTTGAATACCTTATACATCTCCTTCCATTCGGTGCCGCTCTGCTCGTGGATGAGCCTGAAGAGTGGAGGAACGGGGAAGAGGTTATCTTTAACGACGTGGAGATTGTCGATAAAGTGGAGCACCTTGGTCTGTGCGCCGCCGCTGCAGTGGATCATACCGTCGATCTTGGGGCGGTATTCGTCAAGGATGCGGCGGATGATAGGCGCATAGGTACGGGTCGGGGAAAGCACCAGATGACCGGCATCCACTCCCGGGACTTCGGTGGGATCGGTCAGGCGTTTGCCGCCGCAATAGACTACTTCCTGAGGAAGGTTGTGGTCGTAACTTTCGGGGAACATCTGTGCATAATACTTCTCGAACACGTCATGGCGTGCCGAGGTGAGGCCGTTGCTTCCCATACCGCCGTTATAAGCCGTTTCGTAGGTAGCCTGACCGTATGAAGCCAGACCTACGATTACATTTCCTGCCTTGATATTCCTGTTATCCACAATCTGGCTGCGTTTCATACGGGCCGTTACCGTGGAATCTACAATAATGGTACGCACCAGGTCTCCCACATCGGCAGTTTCGCCACCGGTAAGATGTATTCCTACTCCGAGGTCGCGCATCTTCTGGAGGAATTCTTCCGTGCCGTTGATTACAGCAGAAATCACTTCCCCGGGAACGAGATTCTTGTTTCGTCCTATGGTGGAAGAGAGCAGGATATTATCTACCGCTCCCACACACAGCAAATCGTCCAGATTCATCACGACGGCATCGATTGCTATGCCTTTCCAGACGCTCAGATCGCCGGTTTCCTTCCAATAAAGATAAGCCAGCGAAGATTTAGTACCCGCACCATCTGCGTGCATGATATTGCAATAGTCGTTATCACCGCCGAGAATATCGGGGATAATCTTGCAGAAAGCTTTTGGATATAAGCCTTTGTCGATGTTTTTAATAGCGTTGTGCACATCTTCCTTCGATGCAGATACGCCACGGAGATTATACTTTAGTGTGTCCATAGTTTTAATTCAAAAATCTTTGCAAAAATACGAAGAATTATTGGTACTATTGCAAATTCTTTTATTTTTTTTTCTAAAGATATGATTTTGAGAAAATAAGAATGGCGGATAAAACCGCCATTCTCACTAAAAATCGAACATCGTTGATAATATCAATTATCTTCTGTGGTCATTTCCACCACGACGGTCGCCTTCTCTGCGGGGACGGTCGCCACCTTCTCTGCGGGGACGGTCACCTTCTCTGCGAGGGGCTCTCTGCGGTTTTTCCTCCACATAGCCTTCTGGTTTCGGAAGAAGGGCTCTGCGGCTGAGTTTCAGTTTACCGCTCTTTTCATCGATTGCGATAATCTTCACCTGAACCATATCGCCGATCTGAAGAAGTCCTTCCAGAGACTCGGTACGTGCCCAGTCATATTCGCTGATGTGCATCAAGCCTTCCTTTCCGGGGAGGAACTCAAGGAATGCACCGAACTCAACGATGCCGGTAACCTTGGCATCATATACCTGGCCCACTTCGGGAACGGTGATGATATCCTTGATCCACTTGATTGCAGCTTCGATACTGTCCTTATCTACAGCGGAAACATCTACTCTTCCAACTTCACCGTCTTCCTCGATATTGATTACGGAATTGGTCTCCTTCTGGATCTTCTGGATTACCTCACCGCCCTTGCCGATAACAGCGCCGATAAAGTCCTTAGGAATAACCAGCTGCTGAACTCTTGGAACGAATGGCTTATAGTCTTCTCTTGGTTCGGCAAGAGTTTCCTGAATCTTATCCATAATGAACAGACGGCCCTGTTTTGCCTGTTCCAAAGCCTTAGCAAGAACCTCATAGCTCAAGCCATCAACCTTGATATCCATCTGGCAGGCGGTAATACCGTCACGGGTACCGCAAACCTTGAAGTCCATATCGCCGAGGTGGTCTTCATCACCCAGAATATCGCTCAATACGGCCCATTTGTCACCCTTGCTGATCAGACCCATGGCAATACCGGTAACCGGCTTGCGGATCTTCACACCGGCATCCATCAATGCCAGACAGCCGGCGCATACAGTTGCCATAGAGGAACTGCCGTTGCTTTCCAGGATATCGCTCACCACGCGGATGGTATAAGGACATTCTTCTTCAGTAGGAAGCACTTCCTTCAAAGCGCGCCAAGCCAGATGGCCGTGGCCCACTTCGCGACGGCTCAGGCCTCTGTTGCCCTTCACCTCGCCAGTTGCAAATGCAGGGAAATTATAGTGGAGCAGGAAACGGCGGGTACCTTCAATTACAGCACCGTCGATAATCTGTTCATCGAGTTTAGTTCCCAGTGTACAGGTACTCAGCGACTGAGTCTCGCCACGGGTAAAGATTGCGCTGCCGTGAGCAGAAGGAAGATAGCTTACCTCGCTCCAGATCGGACGGATTTCGTCCAGCTGACGACCGTCCAGACGGATACGCTCGTTCAGAACCATATCACGCATAGCCTCTTTCTCAATGTCGTGATAGTAGCGGTCAATCATATAGGTAAGATCGTCGTTCTCCAGGTCTTCTTCCGTGAAGTTAGCCTCGATATATTCCTGCTTGATAGCCTCGAAACCCTCTTCGCGCATCAGCTTGTTGGCAATGCCCTGCTTTGCAAAGTCGTAGCATTTCTGATAGAGAGCCTCCTGCATTTTGGCGCGGAGTTCATCGTCATTAACCTCGTGGCAATATTCACGTTTTTCGGTTTTACCGGCCTCAACGGTAAGTTCAGCAATGGCACGGCACTGCAGTTTGATAGCCTCGTGAGCAGCTTTCAGGGCGCCCAGCATACAGTCTTCGCTTACCTCCTTCATCTCACCTTCCACCATCATGATGTTGTCTTCGGTAGCAGCCACGATAAGGTCGAGGTCAGCATTGTCAATTTCAGGAAGCGGAGTATTGATTACATATTCTCCATTCAGATAGGAAACGCGAACCTCAGACACAGGTCCGTTGAAAGGCAGATCCGATACAGCCAGAGCAGAAGCGGCAGCCAAAGCAGCCAAAGCATCCGGAGCCGTATTCTTGTCACCGCTGATAAGGGTAATCTGAACCTGAACCTCAGCATGGAAGTTATCGGGGAAAAGAGGTCTCAACGCACGGTCCACCAGACGGGCAATGAGAATCTCGTTCTCTGAAGGTTTAGCCTCGCGCTTGAAGAAACCGCCAGGGAATCTACCCATGGCAGCATATTTTTCCTGATATTCAACTGTAAGAGGCATGAAATCCACATGTTCGCCAGCCTCTTTCTTTGAGCATACTGTGGCCAAAAGCATGGTATCATTCATTCTTACCACGGCTGCACCATCAGCCTGCTTTGCCAATTTTCCGGTTTCGATCGTGATTACCTGGCCGTTGCCAAGGTCAATCTTTTTTGTGATAATGTTCATCTTTCTTGTTTTTTCGTCCGACAGAATATGCCGACCGCCGGCACATCCTTTCTGCTATAGAAAAAAAGGCAAATAGCAGAATCTATTTGCCTTCTCACCATAACCAAATAAATATGAAAAAATTATTTTCTCAAGTTCAGTTTCTTGATGATGGCACGATATCTCTCGATATCCACATCCTTCAGATAATCCAGCATTCTGCGGCGTTTGCCAACCAGACCAACCAAAGCACGCTCGGTAACCTGATCTTTCTTGTTTTCCTTCATACGTTCAGTCAAGTGCTGAATTCTGTAGGTAAACAGTGCAATCTGTGCCTCAGCGCTGCCGCTGTCCTTTGCATTTGCACCAAACTGTGCAAAAATCTCTTCTTTCTTTTCTTTTGTCAAATACATTGTCTATACTATTTAATTCGTTTCAACTGTTGATCTCTCACGAAATCGGGTGCAAAATTACGAACATTTTTCCAACCAAAGCCATTTCCCCGCATTTTTCTTTCGTTTTACGCCTATCATTTATCCCTAAACACTGATTTTCAACGTTATTACTATTTCTTAAAAATTCTTAACAAACTACACAACACCATTATTATTACACCCGCCACAATACACATATCACACAATTTTGCGACTGACACCACACTCAGAAAACGTAAATATTGCAATATTAACACATTTTAACATACAATCAGCATCAAACCACACAACAGCCGATTCCGAGATGATGACCGCCGCCCGGAACCGCAGTAAGAATCTTTCCCCAGAGTCCTGTTTCATAGGATCTTTACCGTGGTAACTCCCTTATATCTTCTTTTTATCTCCATATTATCTTTTTTTATCTCCTATTCTAAGAACAAAAGATAAAGCGAAGATAAAAAGAAGATAAAAAAAAGATAGAAGGGAGTTATCCTATACAAATGACTGTGTTATAGGTAACCCTATATCCAAGATGAACGGGGCAATAAAAAAAATAATGACGGCGATATACTATTTTAGAATGATACGCGTTATACATAGAATAAATATATATTTTCAAACTATGAATATTGTTATTGCCGGTGATGGAGAAGTGGGATTCTATCTTGCGCGGAGTCTGGCGGAACTGGATTATGATATTACGGTGGTGGATCCCCATGCGGAACTACTCAAGAAACTGGAGCAGGAGACTGACCTTCTGACGATTGTGGGCAACGCCACTTCGCCAGAGGTGCTGGAAGAGGCCAATGCCAGCGAGGCGGATATGATGCTGGCCGTGCTGAAGGACGAAAACGTGAATCTGGTGGCGTGCGTGGTGGCGAAACATCTGGGCGCCAAACGTACGGTAGCACGCGTGAGCAACACCGAACTGCTGGAGGGCAGGAACCGTGAGATGTGGCGCGAACTGGGCGTAGATGAGATGGTATGTCCCGAACGCATTGCCGCAAAGGAAATCACCAATCTGCTGAAAAATACCGTCACACAGGAGTTCTTCGACTTCGCCGGAGGACTGCTGACGATGAACCTGATACGCCTCGGAAAAGAGAGTCCCGCGGTAGGAAAGAAACGCATGGAACTGATGGACTGGAACATGCGCTTTGTGGCGGTGGTAAGAATGGGCGAGACCATCATTCCCCATGCCGAATTCGTGTTCGAGGAGGGCGACCTCGCCTATATCATCTGCAAGCGGGGCAGCCTCGACGAACTGGGCGAAATCTCCGGGAAGGACGAAGTGCGGGTAAAACGGGTAATGATAGCCGGCGGCGGCCGCGTGGGCAGGTTTGCCTCACTGGCACTGGAAAACGAAATGAGCGTAACGCTGGTGGACGAGAGTACAGAGCGATGCAGATTATTGAGCGAAAGCCTCAGAAAGACGCTGATAATCAACGGCGATGCCACCGACATATCTCTTTTGAAAGATGAAGGACTGGGGGGCATGGACGCCTATATCGCCGTGACCGACAATACCGAGACAAACGTACTCACATGTCTCAACGCCAAGCGCTTAGGTGTAAAACGCACTATCGCATTGGTTGAAAACACCGGTTTCATAAACCTCTCGCAGGAAATCGGCATAGATACCATCATCAACAAGAAACTGATAACGGCAAGCTATATTGCCCGTTTTACCGTAAGCGGCGATGCCGTAAGCAGCAAATGGCTGAGCGGCACCAATGCGGAAGTGATAGAATTTGTGGTAGGAAAACGCGCCATAGCCACCCGAAAAGCAATCGGAGAAATGGGAATGCCCAACGGGGCAGTCATCGGCGGAGTTATCCGCGGACGCGAAACAATCTTACCAACCCGCGACACACAACTGCAAGAAGGCGATAAGGTTGTGGTATTCGCCTTGCCGAGAACCATGAAAATCGTAGGAAAACTATTCTGAGATGCGGAACTGGGGATTCATGGCATACGGCATGTGGGTATTGGGCCTCATACTTGGGGGCTTTATGGGAGTGTGCGGTATCGTGAGCCTCATACTTGGAGAAGCGCTATGGTGGAAACTGATGTTGTGCGCGCTGGGATATGCGGTACTCAGTTTCCTATGCCGGAGTGTCAGCAAAAGAATTTCGCGCCAGAAACAGGAACTCATCGTGAGCCTGAGCGCTTGCTATAGAATCGTGGTAGGACTCTGGATACTGGTGCCGCTCCTGGGAAGCCTCCCCTATCTGATAACCGGTACTTTAGACAGTTTTACCAACGCCATGTTTGAATCCATAAGCGGATTCACGACCACCGGTTCCTCGGTGATTATGCAGCCGGAAAACATTTCCAGAGGAATGCTGCTCTGGCGCAGCTGTACCCAATGGATAGGAGGACTGGGACTGGTGATGCTGGTAATAATGTGGACCCGCGATGAGCGGATAGGCAACAGCGGCGCAGGATTGATGGAGGCAGAGTTTTCGGGTGTAAGGACCCGTCGGCTCCACCCCCAGCTGAGCAAGAGCATCAGAAAACTATGGTGGATATACGTCATACTTACATTAGTGGCAGCCGGAGGACTCTGGCTATGCGGAAACGACCTGATTGAGAGCCTCTGCATCGGTATGAGCGGAGTATCCACAGGAGGATTCATGACTCGCAGCAACGGTCTTACCGACATGGGCATCAGCACGATGGCAGTGGCCACCCTAATCATGATACTGAGTGGCATAAACGTAGGAACAATCCACAACGCCCTTAAAATAAAACAGAACCGCGATGAAGAAATGAAGGTATATCTTGGCGCGATGGCAATCGGCGTCATCTGCTGTGTGGCAGGATTTGCAGCCGAAAGAGACGGCATAGGGAAAGCCCTGGGCTACGGAATATTCCATGTGGCAAGCACCATCTCCACCTGCGGATTCTTTGCAGAAGGATATGAAAGCTGGCCCATTTCGGTAACGATGGTCACACTGGTACTCATAGTGGTAGGGGCCTGCTCCGGTTCAACGGGCGGAGGATTGAAATGGAAGCGTGTGATGATTGTGATGAGGTTCGTAAAAGGATATTTCACAAAAATGCTGCACCCCAATGCCGTAACGCTTGTAAGAATTGACGGAAACCGTGTGGAGGACGAATATGTGGGAAAAGTGTTCGCCTTTGTGTTCCTGTATGTACTGGTACTGATTGGCGGAGCTTTCCTGCTCACGATTGACGGAGAGACCATGGTAGAAGGACTCACCCTCGCCGCCACGAATATAGGCAACCTGGGGCCCAACGCCATGCTGAAGCATGTGGGACTGGAAGTGATGTATGTGAATATCGGGGCGTTTGGCAAGTGGACATTGATAGGAATGATGCTGGCGGGACGACTGGAAGTGTTCGCCATCATAGGACTGATTGTAAACAAACGATGAAAGACTGGAAAGCCATATTGCGACTGATGGGACTGCTGATGATGGCGGAAGGTATCATTATGGCACTTTGCGGAGGAAGCGTGTGGGCCGTATTCGGCGAAGGAGGCGGAAAGGAGATGATGCTCTGCGGAGGAGGCCTTATTGCCGTGGGCGGAACTCTGGGTTGGGGAATGCGAAAATTCCGCACGATAGAAGAGAAGCGGATGTCGTATGTGCTGGTGGTAGGAATATGGCTGGTGATGGGGTTGGCAGGAAGTCTGCCTTTCCTTGCCACAGGGGCAACCCCGAGCGTAACCAACGCAATATTTGAAGCCATGAGCGGCATCACGAGCACCGGAGCCACAATATTCTCCGACATAGAAGTACTGCCGAAAGGCATTCTGCTTTGGAGAAGCGCATTGCAATGGACAGGCGGTTTCGGAATCATGTTGCTGGTACTTGCCATAGTGCCCCGACTGGGCATCAACAAATACAGTCTCTATACGGCAGAAGCCTCCCGGGCAGACAACACCAGCAAGACCCTCTCCAGCACGGGAAAGACAGTAAGACAGACCTTGAGCGTTTATGTAGGACTGACCATAGGATTTGTCGTAGTGCTGATGCTGACGGGAATGAACTGGTGGCCGGCATTGAACCTCACGATGTGCAACATCTCCAGCGGCGGATTTTCCATATATAACGACAGCATAGCAGGCCTCACACCTGTACAGCAATATGTTCTGGCGGGAGAAATGCTGCTCAGCGGCATAAACTTCACGCTACTATATTTGATTGTAACTTTCCAATGGAACCGCATCAGAAACAAACTCGACCAGTTCAGTTTCTACATAGGTCTGGCTGCAATCAGTATAATATGGGTGGGGACAATGTTGCATTTTGAGAACGGTTATGCCTGGAACGACGCCCTGAGATACGGCACCGTGCAGAGCCTGAGCGTTCTCACCACGACGGGGTCGGTTGTAGCAGACACCACGGGCTGGTGGATACCCATATCGTTCTGGTTTCTGATGCTGATGATGTGCGGAGGAATGGCAGGAAGTACCACCGGAGGATTGAAAGCCATGAGAATACTTATCCTTTGGCGAAACGTGAAAGGGGTACTGCTGAACCGACTGCATCCGAGAGCCTACAACCCGGTAAGACTGAACGGACACCCCATTAACGAGGATATTATCCGGAATGTGATGGTATTGCTGGTAATCACGCTGTTGGTGCTGATATGCGGAACGGCAGGCCTGATGCTGTGCGGAACGGATGCCACGGAAGCCCTGGGAGCCATAACCGGCTGTCTGACGGGCTATGGGCCGGGACTGGGGAAAAGTGGAGGATTCGGGAGTTATGCCGAATTCGGGATAGCCTCAAAATGGATCTGCACATTCACAATGCTACTGGGAAGACTCGAATGCCTGACCGTAATTGTAATCTTTATGCCCGCCTTCTGGAAAAAAAGATAAAAAAATTAGCAGTCACTACAATAAAACAAGACTTAACACGTTATTACAAAAAAGCCTTAGAACGGATTCCATAAAAAAGACACAATGGCAACAGAAAATATCATAGAACTGAAGAACCTTTCGTTGAGCCACAACGACGGACCATTGCTGAGTGGCATAGACCTCACTCTGGAGCGCGGAGAATTTGCCTACCTCATCGGGAAAAGCGGTGCAGGAAAGACCTCTCTGCTCAGGGCACTCTACAACGATTATCCTATTGATGAAGGTGAGGCCACGGTATGCGGATACGACCTCATGAACATCAAACGCCGCGAAGTACCTCTCCTGAGAAGAAGAATCGGCATCGTGTTCCAGAACTTCAGACTCCTTAACGACAGAAATGTTTATGACAACTTGTACTTTGTGTTGAAATCGACCGGATGGAAAGACAAAAGCAAGATTGAGGAACGTATCATGCAGACGCTTGAAAAGGTGAAACTCCAGGATAAAGCCACCTGCCCCACGCTGAGCCTTTCCGCCGGAGAACAACAGCGGGTAGGTGTGGCACGCGCCATCATCAATGCGCCCGACCTGCTGCTCGCCGATGAACCTACAGGAAACCTCGATCCCATAACCTCCTCGGAAATCATCGAACTGCTCCAGACCATCAACAAAGAGCAAGGCGTAACGATGCTGATCTCCACCCACGACTTTATGATGATTGACAAATACGAAGCGCGCGTGGTGGCTTGCGAGAACGGGAAATTAGTATATTAACGGCTGGTAGCCAAACCCAATATTAAGTTGAAATGAAAAAAATATTTGCAATAATCATGGTAGCGTTGCTGATGCCTGCCTGCGTAGAAGCCCAGCAATCGAAAGGAAAAAGCAAGAAAGAAGTTTCGCCCGTCATTGAGGGCAAACAGAAGGTAAGAATGACCGACTATGACTCGGTATGGAAATTCACCGCCTTTGATGCCAAAAAGATTTATTTTCTGGATTTCGACTACTCTCAACTGCCCGATATCGTGGCATTGAGAAAGAAAGACTGGAAGAATTTCACCCCAGTGATGAACTATCTTACCAAGGTTGCCCGCGCACCTATGATTATCTGCGCCGTGTTCGCTGTGAATCCACAGGTAACCGATCCTGAAGAAATATCCACACTCGTAGAATCCGCCAGAGAAGAAGCCGTAAATTCGCTGACCTCGCTCACCCAATGGATGAAGAATGTGGCAGAAATGAAAAACAAAGTACAGATCAAAGTCGCACAGCTGGATTACCGCTACTGGCAGGGAGATGACTACTTCTTCAACGAGCAGCCGACCGACGAGATTATCAAGATGGGCGTGATTATGTATTTCGGAAGCAAGAAAATACAGCTCTTCACAAGTGCGGCTGAAGGAGCCCCGACATACAATGACGTAAAATTCTTCCCCAACGATGCCTCCATACCGGATTCCTACGGGAAGATGCTGGATGAGATTGCTCAATATATGCAGGAGAACGACCGTCTGGAAGTACTTTTGAGAGGCTATAGCGACAACACCGGTACGGATGCCTACAATGTCGGACTTTCCCGACAGAGAGCCGTCGAAGTAAAGAAAGCTCTTATACGCCGCGGCGTTTCCGAACACAGAATCGAGATTGAGGTAAAAGGTGCGGAAGACCCGATTGGAGACAATAACACTTACGAGGGCAGAATCGCCAACAACAGGGTAAGCGTTACCTTGCAATAATGACCGCCAAAGAAAGATACAGGAAACTTTGTGAAACAGAGGGTGACCACATCCCTCTGTTTCTACAATATTGGTGGATGGAAACCGTGTGTACCGGTAAGAAATGGGATGTAATCCTCGCGGAAGATTCCTTTGGAAACATTATCGGAGCCATGCCTTATCTCATTGGAAGCAAACTGGGCATGAGATACATAATCCAGCCACAGCTTACCCAATACAACGGGCCATGGCTCAAATATCCAGAAAAGGTGAACGAGTGCAAACGGCTCTACTTTGAAAAAAAAGTATTCAACAGCTTCATCGAACAGCTGAAAGAATTGAAACTGATATACTTTCAGCAGAACTTTTCTCCCCTTATAACCAACTGGCTCCCCTTCTACTGGAAAGGCTACAGACAAACCACACGATATACCTATAGAATAGAAGATATCCAAGATACGCTGAAGGTATGGAACGGATTTGACCACCACAGCAGACAGAAGAAAATAGCAAAAGCCGCAGAGTCACTCCAGACCGACCACAGCCTTACCCCGGAGGAATTCGCAGACTTCCACATAGCCTATTGGAAAAGCCGGGGCTCAAAAGACCTTGTTCCCAGAGACCTCATCATAAGACTCATCAACACCGCCACCCAGCGAAACCAAGGCCTGCTCTTAGGCCTCCGCACCAGAGACGGCATTCTGCAAGGGGCCAGATTCGTAGCGTATGACAGCAATTGCGGCTATGCGCTCCTGTCAGCCCTCAATCCCGACGGGCACGACAACGGTTGCTCTCCCCTGCTCTTCTGGGAAATCATACAAAGACTCGCCGCCAGAACAAAGAGTTTCGACTTTGAAGGCAGCATGGATGAGAATATCGAACAGTCCTACCGACTGTATGGCGCTGTACAAACCCCTTATATGAAAATCTGGAAATGGTTATAGAAGAACTCAAAAAACTGGACCCCGCAACACTTGAAATAAGCGACTACAACAAGCGGTATCTGGAGCGGATGCGCCCCGATTGGGACTTTTATCAGGAGATTTACAGCCATTGCCTTGATATCGTAGCCGCCAACCTTGAGAAGCCCATTGAAGAAGCCACAATCGTAGATTACGGTGGCGGTCATGGCGTACTCAGCATCATGGCAAAGGAAAGGGGATTCGGACAGGTAATCTACATCGACAACAACAAGAAATGCGTTGAAACCGCAGGCGTTCTGACCGACAGATTGGGTATCGGACCCGATGTGATGCTGGAGGGCGAAGCCACGGAACTATGCAAATGGAGCAGACGCGATGAAGTCAATATTGATTATCTTCTGGGAATGGATGTGATAGAGCACATCTACTGTCTGGACGATTTCTTCTCCAGCCTCATGAAAATCAACCCTCGGATGGGTATGATTTTCACCACCGGCTCCACGCCCTACAACAAAAAGGTCATGAAACGCCTACGGAAAATCATGATCAATGATGAGCAGACCTACAGAAGCCTCCGCAACGAATATATCCGCGCAAGTTTTCCTGACCTTACAGAAAAGGAGATTGATTACTGGACAGAAAATACCCGCGGGCTCATCTATCAGGACATCTCCCGCGCCATAGAATCCTCCTCGCCGAACATTCTTTCCGACCCCTACAACACCTGCGACCCGCGCAACGGGAACTGGACAGAAAGAATACTCCCGATTTCCAATTACGAACAGCTCCTGAAGCAATACCATCACAATCTGACCGTAGAATCCGGTTTCCACAACACCCATCGGAAGGGGCTTAAAGGCCGCCTCTCCCGATGGCAGAACAAACTGATAGCCCTGTCCCACGGTCAGCACAGAGCCCCATGGCTGATTCTCAACAGCGTGGCACACGAAAGATGATTCTCAAACCCCCTTCCCGACATGAACATCAGACTCCTCGTTATCAGCAAAACCGACATACCCTATATCCAGACCGGAATTGAGGATTATCTCAAGCGCCTGAAACATTATATCAACTTTGAACTGGAAATAATTCCCGCCCTGAAAGACCTCAAGAAAGCCACTCCCGAAGAAATCAAGGAACGCGAAGCCGACCTGATACTAAAGCACATCGAGAAAGCCGACAAAGTCATACTCCTCGACGAGCATGGAACCCAGCACACCTCCGTAGGTTTCTCGGAATACATCCAGAAGCAGATGAATTCCGGAATCCGTAACCTTACCTTCGTCATTGGTGGAGCATTCGGTTTTTCCCCAAGAATCCATCATGCCGCCAACGATAAGATATCACTCAGCGACATGACCTTCAACCATCAGATGGTCAGGCTCATTTTCGTAGAACAGCTGTATCGCGCCTTTACCATACTCCGGCACGAGCCCTACCACAACGAATAGCTACCGCCTTACAAATTCAATAATCACAAACTGATCATCAAAGCATACGTCCTGGAGAATGATATGATTGAAGATCTGTGCCAGCTGAGGATTCATTCCCAGATGAAGCACAATCATATTTCCGTCCAGAGTCTCTATCATGGCCCCTTCCGGGCGGCTCTTAATCTGATTCAGCGCAGTCCTGACCATCAGATCCACACCCATCGTACCGCTATACGAAAGCCGTACATCCGTCCCCAACACCCGTTCCACAGTCAGGTTCAACCCCATATTCATCGTTTTAATCAAAACTTTCGCACCGTATGTGATGGCAAGCGTATGTTCGCCACCGTATGAGAACCCAATCTGCTGTCCCGACTTCTCTGAAACCAGATGTTCCAGTTCTGAATAAGTAATTCTAAATTGCATAATACCCGTTGGTTGAATTGATTTATTAATAATTTTCTTTCCTATTCAAAAGTGCAAAGATACAAAAACCGAGCGAAATGACAAAATTTATTTTGCATTTCCGAGGCCGGTATCTTCACGAACGAAGTGAGTAAAGATACATGAATTTGACCCGGTGGGTCAAAGACCGAGCAAAATGACAAAACTTATTTTTGAAATAGCACCTTTTCGTATAAGCCAGATAGACATTATAGGGCTCTTCCTAAAGATGCGAATATCTTAGTCATGATTGTCATGCGACCCGCCTTTTCAAAAGTCGCTTCTCTTACTCCTCAGAGCAGGTCCCCGGCAAGGGGTGATTGAAAACTTGAATCTTTACGCAGTATGTCGATGAACGCTCGAAATCGTGCGGGGGGCCGGCTTTCCCGTCTTGATTTCGGATGCAAAGTTACGAACTCTTTCCGACATCAGGTGCCGAACCGGTGCTGAACTGGTGCTGATTCGTATCATCAAGGGGTCAGACCCTTTGATGATCCAGGGGCGGCTAACGCCGTTTTTCCGTCGGAGTAACGTCGGGGCAACGCCGTATATCTTTCGTGTTCCATAGGGAGCCAACAGAGAGATACCCGGGAGATACCAGAGCGGAACCTCACAGAGGCTTCGCGCCAAGCGCAGCGGAGCGACCGCGCGAAGGCGGGCCAAACAGAGGCGGTGTCAAGTCGCGAAAGACCCTTGCGGATTTCCGCGGCCGGATAGGACAGTTTACTCCACTTCCCGCCACTATCCTCCGCAGATTAGCCGTTTGCCCTCAATTATGAAAAATTTTTCAACGCCTGTTTTTTCGCAAAAAAATGGGAAGCCGAACCTGTAACTGGAGCATTTCCCTCCCTTATGTGCCCTTTTTATACCCCGATTTGAGGCATTCTGTCCCCTTGCCGAGCTCCAGCATCTTGGGTGAAGTGGGTTTTGTAATGTCGTATTTCATTGTAGTTGTGCTTTTTAGAGAAATATTTGAGTTGTAAAGTGTCTTCAGTCTTCAGTCTTCAATCCGATTTTTGAGGGTATCATTATTTCTTCAAACACTCTATAACTATCTATATATTAGTTAGTTAAGTAGTATATAAAGAGGGTTTGTGTATCCATTTTTTGGA
>JAZUFZ010000040.1:0-75748 GCA_045640985.1 Bacteroidales bacterium | reverse complement strand
AGCAGCAACTCCTTGGCTCACAGAACGACATGGCTACGATCCGACTTATATTAACTTCTTTTTATCTCCTTTCCTAAGAATAAGAGATAGAAAAAAGATAAACTGGAGATAAAAAGAAGATAGAAGGGAGTTACCGCGGAGCGAAGCCCCTGGTGGTGGCTCTGCGTCAGCGCAGCGGCGCGACCGCGCACAGGCCGAGGACTAGGGATTCTTGAAATAATTTTATGTGTAACGCTATATAAATTCCGTCAGCGGATAGATTCAATACCTACAGCCCTACGTTTATACCTACAACAAGTTTGACAGCAACAGGTTCACAAGCGATTACCATAGGTAACATCATTCTCTGTCTCAGACGGTCTTAATAAATATCCATCACGAAGATTCAATTCAATGCAAGAAGAAAATAATACCGCACAGCACAATAGCCCAGACAATGACGAGGGCTGGACAACTGTCATCAAACCCAAAGATAAACTTCTCTCGATCAACCTTAAAGAGATTTGGGATTACCGGGATTTGCTGACAATCTTTATCAAGCGAGACATCACCACCAGTTACAAGCAAACCATCTTAGGGCCTTTATGGTGGATTATCCAACCGACATTTACCGTTGTGATGTATATGGTGGTATTTGGTGGCATTGCCGGAATACCCACCGATGGTATTCCTCAACCATTATTCTATCTGGGTGGTGTCTGTATGTGGCAATACTTTGCTGACTGCCTCAACAAGACTTCAAATACTTTTGTTGCCAATGCCGGAATTTTTGGTAAGGTATATTTCCCCCGACTCATCGTCCCCATTGAAAACGTCATCAGCAATCTGGTTAGATTCGGCATCCAATTGTTTCTTTTTATTGTGGTTTACATCATTTATGCCATCGTGGGAACTCAGGCTTGTCCGAATTGGTATCTCCTGCTTTTCCCGTTACTGGTATTTATGATGGCCGGACTGGCGCTGGGTTTTGGCATCATCATTTCCTCAATGACGACAAAATATAGGGACTTGCAGATTCTGTTCTCTTTTGTGGTTTCGCTGTGGATGTATGCCACGCCTATCGTGTACCCATTAAGCCAAGTGGCTGGCAAAGTCAAATTCGGAATCAATGTATATGATGTGATGTGCCTCAATCCCGTGACTCCGATTATCGAGACTTTCAAACATGCCGCATTGGGAGCGGGAGAATTCATTGGCTGGGGCTGGCTGGTATATAGTTTTTGCTTCATGACCGTACTCTTGCTACTTGGAATCCTTGTTTTCAACAGAGTGCAGAAAAGTTTCATGGATACGGTATAATGTCACAAGAGACAATCAGTTTTTGCTGAACATAATCCGAAAAAGAATAATCCAATTATAAGTCATGTATAACGGGAAAGTAGTAGTTTATACAGGTGGAACTTTTGATATGTTCCATAGTAATCATCTTAAAATGATTGAGTATGCACGTGGATTAGGTGGGACACTTATTGTCGGTGTCAGTACCGATGAATTGGTGGCTTCTTACAAAAAGCCTCCAATTATTCCCTTTGAAGAAAGAATAGCAATCATAAAGGCACTCAAATATCCTGATATCGTCATACCTCAGCATAGTCTGGAACATACCGAATTGGTAAAGAAACTAAATATCGATGTTTTCGTGGTAGGAGACGACTGGGTCGGGAAGTATGATTATCTTAAAGAATTAGGCGTAACAGTGTTTTATTTTCCCCGTGGGGAAGGTTCTTCAACGACAGGCATCAAGAAAACGATTCTGGAACGCTACGAAGGCACTATCAAAGAAATTGACCATCAACCCAATCCAGATGTATTGAAATAAAGTTCACGATAAGTTGGTGAACTTTCATTGTTCAACAAATCAGTTTCTGCAAAATAGAAGCTATGTTAATTGGGGTAATGACAAATACATATTAACATAATATACAATAAAATGGAAGAAACAAAATTCAAGTACGGATGCTACAACAATGAATATTATTTGCGTAAAGCACCTGATATGAAGCATGAAGATGCTGTTCATATAGTTCTTTCTGTGAAAAAAATATTGGATGAACATCACATCTTCTTTATGCCGATGTTCGGAACATTGTTAGGTATCGTTCGCCAGAACGACTTTATCCCATACGATCACGATATAGATATGTGTATTTGGGACAAAGATCGTGAAACCTTGGTGGAGATCATTCCAGAATTTGAGGAGTCAGGTATTCATTTTGTATGTTGTGTTGAGCCAGAGATATATACCTTTCAATATGGGACTGCCAATATAGACTTCTATGTAATATTACCCGCACCGAGACCTTATGCTAAAAGGATGTACACTATACAGACGCATTACATCTCCAAAAAATACTTTAAGGCAATGGAGAAGGTGGATTTTTTGGGAACACAATTTGACATTCCAGCCAATCCCAAACGTTTGTTAAAATATTGGTATGGGCGAACGTGGAATATACCTATCGACAAGCGAGGAGATTATGATCCTGGTTGGATGATTCATATCCGCATAGCTCGCTTCTGGCGGAGAGGAATCCGCTATATCAAACGGCACATACTCCACACAATAAAATAGGTAACTCTCAATTATTGGTGATTTTTTGAACCAATTGTAAAATGTCAGTTTATATAAAAGCCAATTGCCAATAGTCAATCTCAAATATGTCAACAACAATTGAATTTAACAACATATCGAAACAATATCGGTTGGGGCTTGTATCAACAAAAACACTTAGCCATGACCTCGACCGTTGGTGGAAGGTGAATGTACTCCACAAGGAAGACCCCTATCTAAAAATCGGATCGGTGAATGATAGATCCTCCGCGGCCGACAGCGAATATGTATGGGCATTGAAGAATATTGATTTCAAGGTCGAACAAGGAGATGTTGTAGGTATTATTGGCAAGAATGGTGCTGGCAAAAGCACTCTTTTGAAGCTTCTCTCTCGTGTTACTGGACCCACAACGGGTACAATTAAAGCAAAAGGCAGAATAGGTTCCCTATTGGAAGTCGGTACTGGTTTCCACCCAGAAATGACAGGTCGCGAAAACATCTATCTCAATGGAGCCATCCTCGGTATGAGCAAGCAAGAAATCAACCGAAAATTGGATGAGATTGTGGATTTCAGCGGATGTGAACGCTACATTGACACTCCCGTTAAACGCTATAGCAGCGGTATGACAGTCCGTCTTGGATTTGCAGTTGCTGCCCATCTCGATCCCGAGATTCTTGTCGTAGATGAGGTCCTTGCCGTAGGTGATGCAGAATTTCAAAAGAAAGCCATTGGCAAGATGCAAGATGTCAGTAAAGGTGAAGGCAGAACGGTGCTGTTTGTGAGCCATAATATGGCTTCGGTACGTCAACTTTGCAAGACAGGTGTTTTACTGGAAAAAGGGCTAGTGAAGAATATTGGTTTCGTGGATTCGATTGTTGACCAATATTTGGAAATGGGGACAGCATCAGATTCTGACAACAAGTTGAATTTCAATTTTGACGACATTAAGGATGCCATTGGGAATGAGAACATACGCATAAAGACATTCAAAGTCAACCCTACGATCGGAAATGAAATGAATGTGATGTCAGGAATTGATGTAGAACTGTGCTTCTGGAATAATGTCCCCAATTCATTGGTGGATGCATGTTTCGAAGTTCAGACAAAAAATGACATTGTCGTGTTCCAATACCCTTGTGTTGTATCCCCGGATTGTGATTCGAAGGTTGGTTATTATTCTGTTTCACTGCACATTCCACCCTATACTTTGAATCATGGAAAATACAAGCTTAAAGTCTGGTTCGGCAAGTCACGACGCTATCTGTTGTGGGGTTTCTATGAATGTTTCTTTGAAGTCGCTGATTATCTAGATCCTTCGTTGGGTTATTCAATTAATCATTCAGGTATAATACTGCCAAATATTCAAGAAAGTATTAAATTCATGGGAGCATGAATATAACGATTTGTGCCATAGCAAAGAACGAAAATGTCTATCTTTATGAATGGGCATCGTATCATTTGGCATTAGGTTTTTCACATATCTTCATCTATGATAATAACGACATTGATGGAGAACGCATCGAAGACGTATTTAGCGGAACTGCAATAGAATTTCAAATTACCATCATCGATGCCAGAGGGAAAAAGTACTTCCAGAAGGAAGCCTATAACGATTGCTACAAAACGCATGATTTCGACTGGTGTGCTTTTATTGATATTGATGAATTTATCACTTTTACAAAAAAAAGCGGAATCACATCAATCAAGCAATTCTTACAAGACAAAGGAAATTTTGAAGCCGTACATTTGAATTGGCTCTGCTATGGCGATAGTGGCCATGTACGATACAAGGAGGGTAACGTCGTGGATAGGTTCACGAAACCGATAAGGCCTCTCAATTACCAATATGCACCTGGCAGTGAAATGCAGAATTGTCAGATTAAGAGCATAATCAGAAAAGGTCTGCCAGTTGACTGGACGCAAGACAGCACTTTAAGTCCGAGCAATCCACACACACCTTACGGACTGACAAAGATTTGCAATCCAATAGGAAAGAGTGTGAATAATTCTCCTTTCAATCCTATATGCCACGAGGTAGCATTTATTCGTCATTATAAGACCAAAACGGTTGAGGAATACAGAATCAAAATCGAACGGCAATGTGCCGATTGTGATAGTAAACCATATTCTTATAAAGGTTTTTTTGACATTAATTTTCCAAGTTTTGGCAAGTTGATGTATTTGAAAAAAACTTATGGAGAAGTTGATTCATGGGAATATATTAAATACTATTTTAGATTTTGTATTATTAGATTCAACTTACCATTGAGGTTTTTGTTCCGCTCATTGAAAAAATGATTTTGATTTGCTTTCCAAATTATTATTGAATCACAAGATTTTATATTTTATATGTGTCTTTGATAAAAGGAAACTTTGATGATTTCTTTTGATAAAATAACCGTCACATCCCCTCTACTTCCTAATTTGGATGAATTCAACGAAATGTTGAAACAGATTTGGGACAGTAAGTGGGTAACAAACAATGGCAGATTCCACCAACAGTTTGAGGAAGCTTTGTCGGAATATTTAGGTGTACCATATATAAGTATTTTTACTAATGGAACATTGCCTCTGATTACTGCCTTGCAGGCTTTGCACATTACCGGTGAAGTGATAACCACCCCCTATAGTTTTGTTGCAACAACCCATTCGCTTTGGTGGAATGGAATCAAACCTGTCTTCGTCGATATCGATCCGAGCAATTGCGGAATGGATCCTGATAAGATTGAAGCCGCCATTACTTCCCGTACAACCGCTATCATGCCTGTTCATTGCTATGGAAAGCCCTGTGACATGGATCGCATTCAGGCCATAGCAGACAAATATGGTTTGAAAGTGATTTACGATGCCGCCCATGCCTTTGGAGTAAAAGTAAATGGCGAATCAGTACTAAACCAAGGCGACATGTCCACCTTGAGTTTCCACGCCACCAAAGTATTCAACACAATGGAAGGTGGTGCTTTGATTGTCAAAGACGCCGCCACCAAACAGCGCATTGATTATTTGAAGAATTTCGGTTTTGTAGACGAAACCGAAGTGGTTGCTCCGGGCATCAACAGCAAGATGGATGAAGTGAGGGCTGCATATGGTTTGCTGAATCTGAAACAAGTGGATGTCGCCATCGAAGCCCGTCATCAAGTGGCAGTCCGTTACCGAGAGGCTTTGCGTGATGTGAAAGGCATCCGATTCTTTGAAGATATGTCAGGTGTGCGACACAATTATTCTTATTTCCCTATTTTTGTGGATGCAGAGCAATATGGAATGACGCGTGACGAACTGTATTTCAAAATGAAGGAAAACAATGTGTTGGGCCGTCGCTATTTCTATCCTTTGATTAGCACATTCTCAACCTATCGTGGCTTGGAATCGGCTAAACCAGAAAACCTACCCGTAGCAACTCGTATTGCCAACGAAGTGATTTGTTTGCCAATGCATCATGCATTGAGCGAGCAGGAGGTGGAAAAAGTTATAGGGTTGATTGCCTGATAGATAATTTTTGCATACTATTTGACAAATAGAGCAATACACAAGAAGACTTCTATAGGGATTTTAATATCAAACAAGACTATTGGTTGGTATTATAAAACCAAGATTTGAATAAAAACTTCACGCCACTATTAATATGGATGCTCGAATCATACAACTACCTAAAATTTTGGATGCTCGCGGAAACTTATCTTTTATTGAAGAAGAGAACCACATTCCATTTAAGATAGAACGTTCATTTTGGATTTATGATGTACCTGGTGGTGCCAATAGAGGTGGACATGCCTACAAAACAACAGAAGAATTTATAGTGGCATTGAGTGGTAGCTTTGATGTCGTTTTAGACGATGGGAAAGAACACAAAGTGTTCCATTTGAACCGTTCATATTATGGGCTGTATGTACCGAAGATGATGTGGCGAGAAATGGATAATTTTTCAACCAATTCGTTGGCACTGGTTCTTTCTTCAACAAAGTTTGACAAAGCCGATTACATATACGATTACGAGGTTTTCAAATCAATAGAAAATGGGAAACGCAAGTGTTTATGATTGTTCAATAATAGAAATTGACAAGCATCATAGTGATAGGAAAGGGAACCTGTCTGTCGTAGAGAATGGTGACGCAATACCATTTGATGTAAAGAGAGTATATTATCTATATGACGTTCCAGGAGGGGAAAGCCGAGGTGCGCATGCGCACAAAAAGCTGAAACAGTTAATTATTGCTGTTAGTGGAAGTTTCACTGTTACACTTGATGATGGAAAGGTTAGGCGTTCTTTTACACTTAATAGACCATATCAAGGTCTGCTTGTTACTCCTGGAATATGGCGAGAACTTGACGATTTCTCATCAGGATCCATCTGTCTAGTTCTCGCATCTGAAAAGTATGATGAAGATGATTATATTAGGGATTATAACGAGTTTGAAAAGTATATAAAGAATTAAGGATATGGTTTTGTTACCTGAAAATTTTGAGATGGACAAGTATGGGGTTCATGTTAGATTGGTTAATGAAGGTGATGCAGGATTTATTACGGAACTAAGATCTCACCCCAAATTGGGAAGACACATCCATGCTTCCGATGGTGATGTCCAAAAGCAAATCGAATGGACTCGTGAATATAAGAAACGGGAACGGGCAGGACTGGATTATTACTTCATTTTCTCGAAAGATGGGGTGGATTTTGGATTGTGCAGAATCTACAACATTGATTGGACACATTTAACTTACACTAGTGGCAGTTGGATTATGAGACCTGGCATTGAATATGATTTAGCTATGACCCCATCTGTAATAATGGGAGAGATAGCAAATGATATGTTAGGATTGTTAGTTGACATATATGACGTACGAAAAGAGAATAAACAAGTTTTAAATTTTCATCGTAAAATCATTAAGGCAATAGAATATGGTGAGACTGAGCTGGATGTATTATTCATGTCCACACCGGAAACTCGTAAAAATAGCAAATTAAAGAAATTGTTAGGATTAACCTGACATTTGAATCATCAATTTGGGGAAATGCCAAAGAGGAAACGTCAAAAAAATATATTATGAAAATTCCGTTTCTTTCATTGGAAGACGTAACAGCAAAATATGCGGATGAGATTCACACTGCCGTTGCTCGTGTCATTGATTCGGGCTGGTATCTTCAAGGCACTGAAAATACACGCTTTGAGGAAGATTATTCAAAATATATTGGCACGCGATATTGTATTGGATGCGCAAACGGACTTGATGCCCTCATCTTGATTTTCAGGGCATACATCGAACTTGGCGTAATGCAACCTGGCGATGAAATCATCGTTCCTGCTAATACATACATCGCTACAATCCTGTCAATCACAGAGAATGGCTTGAAACCGGTTCTGATTGAACCTTCAATCAACACATACGAGATTGACGATTCAAAAATAGAGGAGGCGATAACGCATAAGACAAAAGCCATCTGCATAGTGCATCTTTATGGAAGATGTGCCTATACGGAAAAGATTGGAGTTCTTTGCAAAAAATACAATTTGAAACTTATTGAGGATAACGCACAAGCTCACGGATGTATGTATAACGGGATAAGGACTGGCTCATTGGGAGATGCCGCTGGACACAGCTTCTATCCTGGCAAAAATCTTGGAGCTTTAGGTGATGGCGGAGCAGTGACAACCAATGACGGGACATTAGCCACAACTATTCGGTCTTTGGCAAATTATGGTTCAACTCAAAAATACGTTTTCAAATACCAAGGAAGAAATAGTCGATTAGATGAGATACAGGCCGCTGTTTTAGACGTAAAGTTGAAACATCTTGATGACGACAATAATCACCGGAGACAAATCGCCAAATACTATTACGAAAACATACACAATCCAGCAATACAACTTCCGTTGCGTTCAAACGATGACAACAATGTTTACCATCTATTCCCTATCCTTTGTGACCGAAGAGACGAATTACAGGAGCAACTCCTTAAACAAGGAATTCAAACCTTGATACACTATCCAATACCCCCTCACAAACAAGAGTGCTATAAAGAATGGAACGCTTTGGAGTTTCCCATTACTGAAAAAATCGCCAATCAAGAATTAAGCATACCTATTGGTCCAACAATAACGATTGAGGAGGCCTGTTTTATTATTAATAACTTGAATAATTTTTGATCAGCATTACTATATGTCCAAATATTATGAATAATTCTTTAGTATCCGTTCCTGTTATTACATATAATTCTTCTAACACCATTTTGGAGACATTAGAAAGTATCAAATCACAGACCTACCAGAATATTGAACTGATTATTTCCGATGATTGCTCCACAGACAATACAGTAGATATTTGTCGGAACTGGATTGAGATAAATAAAGATCGGTTTTCCCGTACGGAATTGCTTGTTGTAGAAAAAAATACAGGAGTGACATCTAATGCCAACCGTGCACACGAGGCTTGCCAAGGAGAATGGGTGAAAGGAATAGCCGGCGATGATATATTGTTGCCAAACTGCATTGAGGAGTATATGAAATATGTGAATGAGCATCCTGATGCAATTTATGTGTTTAGCAAGGCTGAAGTATTTGGAAATGATACTGTTAAAGTTGAAAGAATGAGCCGTTTTTTCAAATATGAATTTTTTACGGACTGGACTGTAGAACAACAGTTAGGGTATTTGTTAGCAGTAGATAATTGCATACCGGCAATGGCATTATTCGTGAACAAAAAGAAAGAAAAAAAAATTGAATGTGATACCCGTGTCCCGAATTTAGAAGATCTCCCTAACTGGATTAATTTGTTAAGAGCTGGTGTACACTTTGACTTTATTGATAAATATCTGGTCAAATATCGCATTTCAGACACTTCACTGTGTACAGGAACAACATATTCTAAAAGATTTCAGCAATCATTAGCTGCTTATTTTGTTTATTACCGATATCCTGTTTATAAAGCAATATTTGGTTGGAAAAAGGCATATTTTAAATATGCATCAGCTCGTTGTACAATGGGAAAGAATGTGTTGTTATGGAAGTCTATAAAAAAGATTCTCAAATCCTTACAAAATTGATGTATGACATATAGTTTTGACATATTCGATACTTGTATCGTTCGCAAATGTGGCACACCTGAGAATATGCTAGATGTATTGTCGTTGCGCGTATTTAGAGAACCTGTTGACGACGTTATTCGTCAGGAATTTGTCGTTGCACGTTATCGGGCTGATATGAAATGTGGCAGAAATTCATTTGCAACTCTTAAGGACATATACGATTCGTTTGAGTGGAGTCATCCGTTATTATTGTCAAAGGAACAATTATTGCAGACCGAATTAGAATGCGAGCGTATGATGTTGACACCAGTTCTAAAGGTGCGTGACATGATAAATCAGTTTCGTCTTAATGGTCATCATATCATATACATATCGGATATGTATTTGCCAGAGGATTTTATTCGAGAAGTTATGCGTACCAATGGATTCCTTTGCGAGGGAGATACGCTATATGTTTCATGTGCTACAGGGAAAAGAAAATCAGATGGTAATTTATATGAGCATATTCTTTGTACTGAGAAATTGAATCCTCGTCAGTGGGTACATTTTGGAGATAATCTACATAGTGATTATAGGATTCCTCGTCAGATCGGTATAAAGTCTAAAATCATTCAACACGAATACTTACCTTATGAAAATATGTGGCGGAATAATGATTTTAGCACTTCTTTCAAAGTAGGTTCGATTATGGCAGGGATGAGTAGGTCGATTCATCTCTCGCAAAATGACAATACCCATCAAGGAATTGTATTAGATATTATTGCGCCATTTTACAACGCGTTTGTGTGTAGGGTTTTAAAGGATGCTGTATCGCGTAAGATTACACGTCTATATTTTTGTGCTCGAGATGCCTATAGTTTGTATTTAGTAGCTCGCCAATACGAATCAATTTATAATTTGAAGGTAGAGTATCTGTATATATCACAGAAATCTCTGTATGAGGGTGATGAAGATTTACGCATCAGATATTTCCAACAAATTGGTCTGGCCACAGAATCAGAAGATATTGCAATTGTTGATGTCCGCTCTACCGGACATACCATAGTGGCACTGAACGAACAATTAATCCGTTATGGATTCAAACAAGTTCGTGGTTATTATTTTGAGATGTTTTGCTCAAAACATACAATATTTAGACCTACGAACTATTATGCCGAAGTCAACAATCCTTATATGTCACAAAATCTGACATGCAATAGATTATTAACATTTTGGCAGTTGTACGAAATGTTTTTCTCGATACATACCCAAAATAGGACAATCGGCTATTGCAAGAAAAACGACATAATAGAGCCTTTATTTGAAAAGAATAATGCAAGGGATATTGAGGGGAACGGTTGCGGTAATGGCATTGTACTAAATACTGAAAAATGGGGGGAAGTACACCAAAATTTATTATTACAATATACAAAATCATATATAGAACTCGGTCTTTATTCCTATTGTGATGATATATACCACCATTTGGTAATACCAACATTGGTTTCTTTTATGGAAGGGCCCGAGAAGTATTATCTACATTCGTTAACTGATTTTATGGTATATGATAAAGGTGAGTATAAACCATACGTAAAAAAACAAAATATTATCCAGTGTTGCCTTAATAGAGGGAAAAATACAATTTGGAAGCGGGGAACTTTAATATTGTCCCTTCCTAATTTCATTATTATATTATACAAATTCAAGCACTTATCAAAAAAATCATAATCGATCTTAATTCCTCATTTTGAAACAATCACCATACAAACCTATAATAATGTCTTATATCTGGGAAATCCGTCGTATAGTGTTATTAAAATCAGATTCTAACAAGATTTATCTTTAATATCATGCAATATAATCTGGATTATATATCGCCCCAAATGCGTTCATTGTTACAGCCGGGCATTGATCATAACCATTTCAGCAATAGGAGATTGTCAGTAAAATGTTTCGATGATGCTTACATTATGCCCTATGTACATTGGACTGAATCAATAGGAGGAGTTGCTGATAAAGAAGGAGTTGCCGTTGTTGATTCACGTAATATCGAGTGGAAGGAAAGTTTTGACCCATTCTGTGACGAGGCTCCGATTATTAAGCATAAGAAGGTTATTTATCTGGGGGTTATTTTACTTGGGTTTGGACATGTATTCACAGATGATCTACGCAAGCTATGGTTTTTAAAGACAAATGAATACAAGACTTTGATTAATGAAGGGTTTGAGGTTATCTATACAACAGATCACAATGCACCATTGCCTAAATATGCAGTTGAAATTCTCGCTCATATAGGATTTGATGTGACACAATTTAGTCATATTACACAACTAACCCAATTTGATGAGATAGTTTTACCCGATAATTCTTTTTACTCAGAAGAATTCGGAAGGTGTTATACGATGGAATATGTAAATAGCATGAATGAAATAAAAGGGAAAGTGTGTGTTGAACCTTTGGATAAGGATTATCCTCGAAAAGTCTATTTGTCACGAAATAAATACTCAATGGCTAAAGAATCATTGGTTGAGATTGGCGAACAAGAATTAGAAAGACAGTTTGTGAAAAAAAAATACACAAGTATCATTCCTGAGGATCTTTCTTTTGGCGAACAGGTACAGTTAGCCCGTCATTGTGAGGAAATTGTTGCTACGGAAGGCTCTGTTGCACATATATCTGCTTTTTGCCGTCCTGGCACTCATTTGACAATATTATGTAAGGCAAGATATTTGAATTTTCATCAAGTGGCCATCAACCAATTTGCTGATTTAAATATAACTTATGTAGAAACAAACGCATCATTTAAGGCTAAAAAGGAAGCACCATGGCATGGTCCGTTCTACTTATGTATTACACATTACTTAGAAAGATATTTTGGGTGTGTTATCTGCCACGTCCCGTATTGGTTGAGAATTTCCTTTTGGAAATACATGCGTATCATACCTCGATTTATAAATAAGGTATTCAAGCTTTTACATCTTTCAATTAGGTATTAATTACACCACCGTTTTCCGCCATAGTCCTCATCTATACCGTAAAGTTACATCTTTTACACAGCTTCGGTCACATTCTATGCCTACCATTTTTTGACTTTGGTCTTGTCTTCAACCAAATATGATATTGACAATTATATACGTTCAATAGAAGCATTTATTGGAATGTTGTAATTCTATCTCATAATTAGAGAAAATCATCATTATCACATTAAGCAATGGGACTGCAAAGAAATAATACTAAAACAACCAAACTTCTATGACCATCTCTTTTATTATTCCAGTTTACAATGGCAGCTGTTTCATTGTACGTTGTCTGGATAGTATCACGAATCTTAATCTGCCAGAAAAGGAATATGAAATAATTGTGGTGGACGATTGCTCAACTGATGACACGCGCAACGTAGTGAATGACTACGCCTTAAGACATCCTCAAGTAAAATTATTTTGCCAACCAGAGAATCACCGCCAAGGTGCAGCAAGAAATAGAGGTGTCAAAGAATGTTGCGGGAAATACTTAACATTCATAGATGCGGATGATTTAGTTCTACATGATTTTATACGTTCTTTTGATATCATCAAAACTGAGCAGACCGATCTGGTATATGGATTTATGGAGATTGAAAAAAAAGCAGGTAATATTATCAAACATCAATTACAAATAATCCCCACTAAACCGATTTCTGGTATGGAGTTTGCCGAAACTTATGCTCAAGAAAAAGTATTTAGTTTTCCGCCCTCGTTTGTGTACCGTCGTCAGTTTCTCTTGGATGTAAATGGTTTTTTCATTGAAGATCGTCAACATGAAGACCGAGATTGGCTTGCGAGTATAATCGTACAAGCTAATTCGGTTTTTGTTAATCCAAATTTCACATACCGATATTGCAATAATCCGAATTCCACATGCAAGGCGCCCAAATATTCTACAATTTTTGATCACGTTGCGAGTGGAATCCGCCATATTGATTTATCCAAGAAACTATCCAACAAAAACCCCAATATTGCATCTTGTTTATATAAATTGGGGACTGAGGAAATATACATTTATTTACGTTTACGAAATTTGACGAGATATTCCTGGAAAGAAAATAAGAATTTTAATGACGAGCATCATCTTCATCCGCTGTTAGTCGATCTTAGACGTATATGTAGAGAAAATCCCATGCCACGGCAGATTAACATAATAGCTTGTCATCCAAATTTCACCCGTTATTGTTTATTAACGATGATTCCTATATTACAAGTATTACGTAATATCAAACATTTCAATACAAAATAAACACAAATCATGTCAAAGCTCCTAACCATCGTTGTACCTGTATATAAGGTCGAACAATATATCAACAAGTGCTTGGATTCGTGCATCATTTACAAGAATGATGTGCAAGGGCAACAAGTTGTTGACGAAGAAATGATGGACCAATTGGAGGTTATCATCGTCAATGATGGTACACCAGACAACTCGGCGGAACTTAGTCGGGAATATACGAAACGCTATCCCAACACATTCCGTCAGATTGACAAGGCGAATGGGGGACATGGCTCCGCATGGAATGTGGGATTGAAAGAGGCGACAGGAAAATATCTCCGGTTTCTCGATAGTGATGACTGGCTGTCTAATCTGGACAAATTGATGGAAGAGCTTTCTCGTACGGATGCAGATTTGGTATTCACCACATATAACAAGTTTTATGTTCAAGAGGATCGATATGAACCTCAAGTGTTATCGCTTCCTACAAAAACGGTTTCCCCATTGGATAAAAACACGTTCGCAGACCAGAAAATCTGGATTTTTACCATGAATTTCTGGCATACGACTTACAAAACCTCAATACTGCAACCACAATGGCCTCTGTTCGAAGAGAAGGTGATGTATGATGACACTATTTTGGTAGTGGCACCTTTGTTATATGCTAAGACTTATATTTCTTACGATTTCGTTCTGTACAATTATTTGATAGGTCGTGTCGGTCAGTCAATGGATCCCTCAATTATTGCTAAGAATTTGGATTCCCATTTCAAATGCTATCGACGTCGGGTAGAGTGGCAAGAAAATGCGGTCAAACAAGGGTTATGCCAGGATTTCGTCGAATTGGTCGCTTCTGCCAGACATGCGTATGCTCGACGGATATTCAGCCTTTTACCCAATCTTCCGTATCGTTCTTCCAAGCGGGAAATGGAAACTTTTTACAAAGAGGGCAATCTCAAACAAGAACCCAGTAAGACCCCATTGGAAAAACGTTACGATCGTTTTCCATTCTTGATATTCTATACAATTGAATATCTTAGAAGAAAAATAATATTAAAACAGAAATAGAAAGATTTAGCACAATCAATTCATTGTCAACAAATATGAAATACGATTATCTCATTGTCGGTTCGGGTCTATATGGTGCCACCTTTGCATATTGCGCCCACAAAGCAGGGAAGAAAGTGCTTGTCATTGAAAAAAGAGCGCATTTAGGCGGGAATGTATATTGCGAGAACATCGAAGGCATCAATGTCCACAAATATGGTGCACATATATTCCATACAAGTAACAAACAAGTGTGGGATTTTGTGAATGAAATAGTTCCTTTCAACAGATACACAAATAGTCCTGTGGCGAATTATCAAGGAAAACTCTATAATTTGCCCTTCAATATGAATACTTTCTACCAAATGTGGGGGGTAAGGGCACCGGAGGAAGCCAAAGCAAAAATAGAAGAGCAAAAAGCGGAAGCCGTTAAAAATCTGCAAGTTCAAGAGCCTGCCAATCTGGAAGAACAGGCCTTGATGCTGGTGGGGCGAGACATCTACGAGGCTCTCGTAAAAGGATACACCGAAAAACAATGGGGAAGGAAATGCACCGAATTACCAGCATTTATCATCAAGCGCCTGCCTGTACGTTTGGTATTTGATAACAATTACTTTAATGACAAATACCAGGGAATTCCTATTGGAGGCTATAACAAACTCATCGATGGCCTTTTGGAAGGTATTGACACCAAAGTGAATACTGATTTTGAATCCATGAAATCCAACTGGAGAGAAATCGCCGACAAACTTGTCTATACCGGCGCCATTGATACCTATTTCGACTACTGTTTCGGCAAACTGCAATACCGTACGGTACGTTTCGAGAACGAAGTGATGGATTGTCCGAACTATCAGGGAAATGCTGTTGTAAACTATACCGACAGGGAGATTCCGTACACCAGAGTCATTGAACACAAGCATTTTGAAATGTTCGAGCAAGAGGTGTATGATTGTCCCAAAACCGTAGTCAGCAAGGAGTATTCAGTAGAATATACCGATGGAATGGAACCTTACTATCCTGTAAATGATGCAAGAAACAATGACTTGGCGGACAAATATCGGCAGTTGGCAGTCAATGAAAAAGATGTGATATTCGGCGGCAGATTGGCTGAATACAAATATTACGATATGGCACCGATAGTGGAAAAAGTGCTGAATATTTGCAATTTTTGATCTGTAATAAATCTAAATCAACACATATATTGTACGTGTTATGAAATTAGGAATTATGCAACCCTATTTTATGCCATATATTGGGTATTATAGCCTGATCAAGCATACGGATGAGTTTATCCTTTTTGACCCCGTACAGTTTATTCGGCATGGTTGGATTGAGCGAAATCGTATTCTGAAACAGGGAGGCGGTTGGCAATACATTCAGGTGCCACTAATTAAGGACAACGGACGAGATACACTTATCAAAGATGTGCGTATCAATAATTCCGAACCTTGGAAACAAAAGATGCTGGCTCAGTTGCAGCACTATAAGAAGAAAGCCCCATACTATTTCAAGATAGTCAAGATGTTGAACGAGATATTCTCGGAAGACTTTACAGATATCACACATTTAGACAAGAAAGCGTTGCAAGTCTCATGCGACTATTTGGGTATCAGTCGTGAGTTCCCGATTTTTTCTGAAATGAATCTTGCGATAGATCCGGTAAATGCCGCAGACGAATGGGCATTAAATATCTGTAAGGCTATGGGATGTACTGAATATCTTAATCCCTTTGGAGGCACAGCATTTTTTGATCAATCAAAGTATGAACGAAACGGGGTACAGGTGGCATTTCAGCAAATGGAAATAACCGAGTACGCGCAAGGGGGAGAACCATTTGAACCAGCTCTAAGTATGATTGATGTTATGATGTTTAATTCGCCGGAAGATATAAATTTAATGTTAGATCGGTTTGCATTGATATGAAAATCTGTGATTTGTTCATAAATTAAGAAGATGAGGTTTATGAATTCTCTGGATGAAAATATATTAGTTGCCATACATTGTGTTACTTACAATCACGAGCCGTATATCCGCGATTGCTTGGATGGATTCTTGATGCAGAAGACGAATTTCAAGTTTGTCGCCATAGTGCATGATGATGTCAGCACCGACAAAACTGCAGACATTATCCGTGAATACGCGGCAAAATATCCCGAGATCATTAAGCCGATATACGAAACGGAAAACCAATATTCGAAATTCGACGGTTCGCTCGACCGTGTAATGGAAACCGCAATAGCGGCCACTGGGGCAAAATATGTAGCGATGTGCGAAGGAGATGACTATTGGATAGATCCATACAAGTTGCAGAAACAAGTGGATTTCCTAGAGACCCATACCGAATTTAGTATATGTTTCCATAAATGCAAAAACCTTATTCAGCAAACAGGGGAATTCACACAAGAACAGGTGAATGACATGATAGGGGAAACTACGATCTTTGACTTGGCAAAGGGAAATTTCATTCATACACCGTCTGTTGTTTATCGACAAAACGATAGAGTTGTTGCTGAGAAGGCCCGATTCCCTCAGGATCTTAAAGCCGACGACTATGTCTATTGGATGTTGCTTGCTCAATATGGGAATATAATGAAATTACCTGACGAAATGGCTGTATATAGATATGGTGTAGGACTGTGGAGTCCTAAAACCTTATCCTATACGGTTCCACGATGGTGCAATGGTCTATTTGCGTTAATCAAGTATTTCGAAAGCATTCAGCCTCACGTATCAGAAATATTAAAGCAACAGATGTTTGACACGATGGAATCTTCGCTAAAACAGTTGGAATCAGCCCAATTCCAATTGGAAAAGATACAGAAATCGCGTCCATATCGCCTCGGGAAATTCATACTTAAGCCGTTCTATTCGACGAAAAGGTTTATGAAAAAAAAGAAAAAATGATTTCCGTAGCACTTTGTACCTATAATGGAGAACGACATATAGAGCAACAAATTCGTTCTATACTTGTGCAGACCACACCCGTTGATGAAATCGTTGTATGTGATGATGGATCAATAGATCAAACGGTTTCTATTGTGGAAAAAATAAAAACAAGTACCAATGTAAACATCCGAATCCACATAAATCCATCATCCCTTGGCGTTTGTGGAAATTTTGAAAAAGCCATTAAACTATGTGAAGGCGATATTGTTTTCCTCTCCGACCAAGACGATTTTTGGTATAAGGACAAGGTTGAGAAAATCTGTGATTATTTCCAAAGGAATCAGAAGAAATCCGTTGTTTTTACCAATGCTGATTTGGTGGATGTGGACGGCAATAATTTGGGTATTACCGCATTTGATTGCTATGGACTTGACGAGGTGGGGATAAAAAGATTTGATGCTGATCCGTTGTTAGTGTATTTTTGTGGCAATCGGGCTTTAGGGTGCTCTATTGCATTTAGGAGCAGTACAAAGTCATGGATTCTACCATTAGTAAATGACGATCCAATATATCTTCATGATGACCAAATAGCCATTAAAGCCATTGAAAGACATCAATTAGGACACATTGATGAAAGATTATTCGCTTATCGCCAGCATAGCAATCAAGAGAGGGGTCTTTTGGCTTGGGCGAAAATACATCCCAAAACGGATGTGATACATATCAATGAGTTTGACGTCCTTCCTCACTTCACTAAATATCTTTCAGACGATCGCAACATCAAAAGAATCGAGTTCTTCCACAAAAGATTTTCATTACCACATAATGCAACAGCCTTTAAGGGGAAAGTAAAGTCAATCACATTGATAATGCTTCATATACCTGAATATTTAAAATATTGTAAGTTGAACTTTTATAAATACATATATTTGGACACAAAAAGGGTGCTGCATAAATAGAATTTTTAAGTGTCAAACTATTGATGATCATTTCAGAAACAAAGATAGTCAGCCAGATAGACCGACTTCCACATTTTGAACAAAGAAGTATTTGATATTGCACATATACAACTGACTAATGAACCTCCATCCATGGACTTTCGGATGTAGGTGTTTGAACATGCTAATAAACTGTTTATATGAATGTAGATGTAGTCATAGTAACATATAATCGTTTGGAAAAACTGAAGAAGACACTTCAATGTTACGAAAATCAAACTAAAACTTTCCGTAATCTTATTGTAGTGAATAATCATAGCACCGATGGTACATTAGAGTATTTGGAAGAGTGGAATAAGAAAGAAACTCCGTTTGAAAAACATATAATTACCACCAAAGAAAACCTTGGAGGTGCTGGAGGATTCTTTGCTGGTCAAAAGTTATCAATGACCATGCATCCAGATTGGATTTTTATTGCAGATGATGATGCTTACCCTTATCCGGATTTGATGGAAAAATTCTATGCTTTTGAAAAGGTGCATCGCGATGATGGCTTTTCGGCCATTTGTGCAGCAGTACATCAAATCGACGGTTCTATAGATGTGAGCCATCGCAGTCGCTACACACTTACCAATAAACGTTATTTTAGCTGGAATTCAGTTCCTTTGGGAGAATATGAAGCACCATATTTTGATATAGATTTTCTGACATACGTCGGACCTTTCATCAATGCCAAGGCGATTGCGCAGGTTGGTTATGTGAACTCCAGGTTTTTTATCTATAACGATGATTCGGAGCACAGTTTACGACTAAAAAAATACGGCAGACTTGTCTGTGTTCCAGAAATGAAGATAACCCACGATGTAAAAATTGTTGGACAGTTCAAAGAACAGGTGAAAGATGATAACATTCTTGTTTCGTGGGGTGATTATTATAGTACTCGCAACGAAATGGTAATGTTCAAGCGCCATTTTCCCGAGTTGGCAAAATATCGTTTCAAAACGGCTTTGAAAAAGCACCTGAAAAGAAAATTCAAGACACCTTATGAAAAGGTTGTATGGAATGCTATGAGGGACGGCTGGTTTGGAAATCTTGGAAAAAACAGAAAATACTTGCCGGGGTGGTCAGTGAAAAAATAGTCTATGATGCCTCCTCTCGTTTCTATTGTATTGCCTTGCTATAATGGCTCCGATTTCTTAGCACAATCTATTGAGAGTGTGCTTGCCCAGACTTTTACCGACTGGGAACTGATTGTTGTCAACGATTGTTCCACGGACAATTCGTTGGAAATCATGGAGCTGTATTCAGAGAAGGATTCCCGAATAACAGTTGTCACCAATGAGACGAACATAAAACTTCCCGCATCGCTGAACCGAGGCTTTTCTTTCGCAAAAGGTAAGTATCTGACATGGACTTCACACGACAACAAGATGGGCGAGACTATGTTGGAAGAGTTTGTTCACTATCTCGACGAACATCCAGAAACAGGTCTTGTTACCGCCAATTATGCGGCATTTGACAAAACGGGGAAGATTCGCTATGAAGTAAGTATGGATGAGCCGCATCTAAGGCTTCCACACCACAATACGATTTGCTATGCTTTCATGTATCGTCGCGAAGTATTGGAAACTATCGGTGGCTACGATGAAAACCTTTTTTTGATTGAGGATTACGATTATTGGATTCGCATCTGGCAGAAATTCAAGATCGGAAAGGTGGATAAGGTGTTATACTACACTGGTGTGAACGATAAAACCCTTACTGCAACAAGAAAGAAGGAAATCGCGGAACGTTTGCTTTGGGTGAGAATGCATTATTTCGATTCTTTCGACAAGGCTCTAAAGCCCTATCCTATTTCCCGTCGCGATTATTTCATCTCTATTGTAAAAGACATGAACTTTCTCCGCCGGGTCCCATACGTTTTGAAATTTGTTTGCAAAATGCCAATAAAATTTGGAGCATATTATTTCCTCGACTTCCGGCCGAAACAAATTCTGAAAAAGATGGGCGTTTATTCAAAAATCAAATCGTTCTTGAAATCAAAATGAATCAAGTTATATGTAACAATGACGGGAATAAGCGTGTCGCCTACCTCGATATATTGAGGATTTTAGCGATCTTTGCGGTCATATTACAGCATTTCTGTCCAGTCTACTATAATTCCGGTGGTTTTAACAAGAACGCAGTAAATATTATGGTTTCGTTGACAGACTGGTGCGTTCCTGTTTTTGTGATGATTTCGGGATCCTTGTTGCTAAATCCGCAAAAAGAGTTTTCTGTAAAGCGATTCTTCAAAAAGAATGTTTTACGGATATTTGTTGCGCTATGTTTTTGGAGCATCATTTATGGTGTTTACTATAATATTAGCCATTTCGGTTCGGATTGGAACCTGACCAGTCTGTTTATTCCTATCTTTGTCAAACGACTACCGTGGTACCACTTGTGGTTTGTGTATATGATATTGGCGCTGTACTTGCTGATTCCTATAATTAGAATATTTTTGAAGAATGCCACGCAAAAGCAAATTCAATATTTTATTTTATTATCAGTGGTGGCATCATCAATTGAATATTGGAATGTTTTCATGCCCACTTTGAACTTTTCTTTGATTGAAATGGGTGGATATGTAGGATATTTGGTAATTGGTTATTACCTGAATAGATTTGAATTGTCAAATAGGTTAAGAAAGATTGTTTATTTGTCGGCTCTATTCTCGGCAATATGGATAGTAGCTTTGAACTGGATTAATGGCGTGCCACCTCATACATATCCATCATATACAAGTCCCTTTGTGATGGTGATTTCAATTGCGATGTTCTTGCCATTTAAGAACAATTGTCATATTCAACCCAACAAATATATCGTCGGTCTTTCAAATTTAGTATTTGGCGTATATTTAGTACATGATTTATTTATCCAATTTTTTTCAAATGTCATACCCAAAGAATGGTGTTCGTCTGCTATTGTTTTTGTACCAATAGCCGCCATTGCAGTCTTTATTTGTAGCACTATTGTATCTTTCGTGATATCAAAAATTCCTGTTATCGGAAAATACATTACTTAAACAAATGTCCCGTCTCACCGTACTCATGCCGGCATATAATGTCGGTCCATATATTAAGGAAGCCATAGAAAGTGTGCTGGCACAGACTTTCAAGGATTTCACCTTGCTTGTCATCGATGACTGCTCTACCGACAACACGGCTGAGGTGGTGCATTCTTTTTTGGATTCCCGCATTCGTTACGAGAGGAATGATCATAATCTCGGTTTGGCAGAGAACTTGAATCGTGGATTGGATCTGTCCGGCACGGAACTCTGTGCCCGTATGGACGGCGATGACATCGCCGAACCGAATTGGCTCGAAACGGGCGTGAAAATCTTGGATACTCACCCCGAAGTAGGAATATGCAGTTTTGGATTCCAGTTCTTCGGTACCAAAACATCCGTGGTGCGTTTTCCAGAACACAACGAAGACTCAAAAGCGCAGATGTTATTCGGCTGTACCGTGATTGTACCTGTGTTCCGACGCAGCGTGATGGTCAACAATGGTTTCAGATACAGCACCGAGGCTTTTCCTGCAGAGGATTACATGATGTGGTCGCATTGTTATCGGGTAACTCAGGTTTACAACGTACAGGCTACTTTGTTCCACTACCGTATGCACGAGACTCAGATTTCAACTTCGAAACGTATCGCTCAGCAAGAAAAATCCAACCTTGTACGGCTTCGTATGTTGGAATGGCTGAATCCTGATTTTTCGGAAGCAGAGAAATCGTTTTTCTTACAGAAATTTGTGCCTGGGAAAATTGAGAGAAAAGAAGATGTCGCAATATTTCAAAGATTTGCGGATGTGCTTGTGAGTCGCAATGTTCAGAATCATTATAATAACGAGGCTTTGCAACGAAAATTCAAACCCCATATTGCCTACGCCACATTGAGTTTTGTTGAAGATGAATATTTTCCGAAAGGGTATGGGCTTTGTAGATATATGCGTTTTGCCAAAAGTGGATTATTCGGAATCGTTCCAGCGAGAAACAGGAGAAAAATATTGGTGAAGAGTTTTTTGATGAAGAAAAAATGAACGTATTCTCCTTTATAAAACGCAAGTCGTATAATTTTATTCACCCCGAACTTGGGCAGATACTGATGCTGCATCGCGTAACGGAACAACGCAGCCTGCTTCTGGCAAACCGAGAATTGGAAGTCACGCCCGATTTTTTGGAACAGACCATATTGCGTTACAAAGAAAACGGCTATCGTTTTGTGGATATGGACGAAGTTGCCTGTGTGGCAAATGGAGGAAAACAACATCAAAAGTTCGTGTGCTTTACTTTCGATGATGGTTATGCCGACAATTACACTTTGGCATTACCGATTTTCAAAAAATATAATTGTCCGTTTACGATAAACATCACTACCGATTTTTACGAACGAAAAGCCTTGCTTTGGTGGTATGTGTTGGAAGATTTAAGAGTCAATGATGAGGAATTCTATCGTTTAAGAGAGAAATTCTTCAATATGGATACTGCTCAAATCGAAAGTTATTTGAATCAAAAATATCCCAATGCAAAAGACTTTATTGAGAACAGAAGAAACAATATGGCCTTGAATGAAACTCAAATTCGTGAAATGTCTAACAGTGGATTATGCACGATAGGATGCCATACAATGTCCCATCCACGTTTGAGCAATCTTAACTACGACAAACAATATTATGAGATTGCCACATCCAAACAAAAACTCGAAGCGTTGATTGAAAAAGAAGTCAAGCATTTCGCTTTTCCGTATGGGGATTTCAATGAGGATACGTTGGCAGTTATGAAGGATGTTGGTTTTGAAACGTCAGTAAGGACGTGGGGTGGGAAAGTGAGACGTGAAGGAAAAACGATCACATTACCCAGAATAGAATTGCAACAAATTATCGCTTAATATGAATATATCGAATTACGCATATGTGAGTATTATTACAAGCGAAAGCTATATAGAGGGATTGGCTGCCATGTGGCTGAGTTTGAAAAAGACCCGAACGTCAATCCCGTTATGTGTTTTAGTCCCTTCGGTTTTGTATGGTCAAAAAGAAACATTATTAGAAAGTTGTTTATTTGAAGGGGTTTTGTGGGTTAAATATGATGCTTCAATAGAAATTCCGAACGTCTTGGAAGAAAAAAATAAACAAGCGAAGGAAAAACGCTGGAATTTTACTTTTGACAAGTTGATGATATTTGATTTGACTCGATTTGAAAAAATAGTGTTTATTGATTCAGATATGTTTGTTCTGAGAAATCTCGATCATCTTTTCAAATATCCTCATATGTCTGCATGTTGTGCTGGTGCTCTTTTCCCAGGGAACGAAGATTGGATAGATATGAACTCGGGATTAATGGTTATAGAACCGCAGAAGGGTTTAGCCGAAAAGATACGTGGTGCAATCCCCAACGTAATGCGTAAAAAAACTTATTTTGGTGATCAGGATGTCCTTCAAGAGTATTATTACGAGTGGCCAGGATTATTTAATAGGCATTTGAGTGAATGCTACAACCTTTTTGCTCCTTACGCTTCCTATTATGAGAAGGAAAGAGGTTTCTTTTATTCACATAGTTCAGAAAGCGATAAGTGTATTGCTGTAATCCATTTTATTGGTGAAAGCAAACCATGGTTTCAACATTGGTCAAGGTTATCCATCATAAAACAGGAACTAAAATTGCGGTATTTCCATTTGGTGCATCAAAGAAATACAGAATCTATCTTTTTGGAGTATAAAAAAATGATTCGAGAGATACGCAAGATGCTCCGAAGGAGCCAGCCATAATAGATAGCCAACCTGATTTGTTGATAATTTCTTTCACAATGCAATACAGTCACTTGTAAGGGGTAACTCCCTTCTATCTTCTTTTTATCTTCTTTTTATCTCCACTTTATCTTTTGTTCTAAGGAAAGGAGATAAAAAGAAGATAATATGGAGATAAAAAGAAGATAGAAGGGAGTTACCACGGAGGAAAGCCAGAGAAACAGGCTCTTGTAAAAGAATCATTTGAAGATTTGCCCTGATATTTCTTCTGACATTTTGTGAATGATTTGTGGTAATTAGCATCTGATCACACATGAGAATCTCCATCATCATACCGGCCTATAATGTCGAGAAATTCCTGCCCCAATGCTTAGACAGCATTTCAAGTCAGGATTTCGAAGATTATGAGGTAATTGTCGTTAATGATGGCAGTACCGACGGCACATTGTCTTTGTTGGAACATTATGCCGCAGAGTGGCCGCAACTGAAAGTCATTTCCCAGGGCAATCAGGGGATGAGTACTGCCAGGAATCGTGGATTGAAGGAAGCCTCGGGCGATTATGTGATGTTTATCGACAGTGACGACTGGCTTATAGAAGGATCTTTGACCAATGTCGCCAAGGCTTTGAATGACGAAGATATTTTGTGCTTCAATGCAAAAAAATATCTTGAAAGCACAGGTGTATATCTTGACAATCAACTTCCTATCTTTGATTCTGCAATTAGCGGATGGGAGTATTTCAATCGTCAGCGACTGATACCTACGGAGATTCATTTTGTCTGTATCTGGCAACGGGCATACAAACGCTCGTTCTTACTTGATAATGAACTGTTTTTTGCTGATGGCATACTTCGTGCAGAAGACGACCTGTTTACCACAATGGCGATGTATTATGCCAAATCACTTCGGGTGATTCAGGATTACGTCTATGTCTATCGCATACGCGAACAAAGCATTACTACCACGGTCAATATCAACCGTTGGTATGACAGCCTTAGAGTGCAGGAAATTTTAGCGGATTTTTTCGTGCCTTTGAAAGGCATTGACAAAGGGGCTATCTATAGGGTCTTGGCGTCGGGTTACATTGGATGGTTCTCTTCTACAACAAAAAAACTTTACGGAAATCGAGACAAAGAATTGTGTTCCCGTATCAATTGGGAACATTTCAAACAAACGGCTGTTACAAAACGCCACAAACGCCTGTATAGATTGATTCGGATATCACCAAAACTCTTCCGGCTATATTCAGGATTGATACAAAAGATTCACAAGTAATGTTATTTAATTCCATAGAATTTCTTGCTTTCCTGCCAATAGTCTTTATACTCTATTGGTTTGCTTTCGGGAAGAACCTACGGTTGCAAAATCTTTTTGTAGTCGTAGCGTCCTACTTTTTCTATGGTTGGTGGGATTGGAGATTTTTGATCTTGATAGCATTCACCTCTTTTTGCAGTTGGGGCAGTGGAATCTTGATTCGTGACGCAGACGGAGAAAAAAAACGGCATGCAAAACTGTTCTTGGCCCTTAATATAACATTGAATCTGCTTATCTTGGGCATTTTCAAATATTACGATTTCTTTGTCTCTTCATTTGCCGAATTGTTCGGTCTCGAATATGATCAATTGCTGCTAAATATAATTTTGCCAGTTGGAATTAGTTTCTATACTTTCCAAGCCTTGAGTTATAGCATTGATGTCTATCGTGCCAAAATAGAGCCGACAAAAGATATTATCGCCTTTTTTGCGTATGTAAGTTTCTTCCCACAACTTGTAGCAGGTCCTATTGAACGTCCTACAAATCTTTTACCACAGTTTCAAAAGCCCCGCCAGTTCGATTACGAGAATGCTGTTGACGGTGTACGCCAAATGCTTTGGGGATTCTTCAAGAAGATTGTCGTGGCGGATAACTGTGCCATCTATGTGGACGAGATTTTCGGTTCTTATGGCACACAAAGCGGCAGCACGCTATTGTTGGCGGCCATATTGTTCTCAATTCAAATCTATGGTGATTTTTCTGGATATAGTGACATTGCCATCGGATGCGCCCGTTTGTTTGGCATTCAATTGATGCAGAACTTCCGAATGCCCTATTTCAGTCGCGACATTGCTGAATTCTGGCGTCGGTGGCACATCTCGTTGACTACTTGGTTCCGCGACTACATCTACATTCCTCTTGGTGGTTCTCGTTGCAGCAAGGCAAAAATCATCCGCAACACGTTCATCATCTATCTTATTAGTGGATTCTGGCATGGCGCCAATTGGACATTCATTGCATGGGGAGGCTACAACGCTTTGCTGTTTTTACCACTCATCATTACTGGGAAACACAGGAAATACACCAATAATGTTGCGGAAGGAAGATTGTTACCATCTTTCAAAGAGCTCTTCCAAATGGTCGGCACATTCTTACTTGCAGTATTTGGTTGGATCGTTTTCAGAGCAGAGAGCATCTCTCAAGCTTGGGATTATATTCTACATATCTTTACCAATAGTTTGATTTCCACACCTCGTCTCCCCGGAAAAACCTTAGCATTTGCAGCAATATTATTCATTGTCGAATGGATTCAACGCGAAAAAAGACACGGATTGGAATTCCGCAAAATCCAATCCCACTGGATTAAGTACAGTTGCTACGTCGCAATTTTGGTATTGATATTTTTCTTTGGTGCATTTAATGATACTTTCATCTATTTCCAATTCTAATGAAAAAGTTTCTTGTACGCGTCGGGATTACATTATTCATATTAGTCGTTGTGGCATTTGCTATTGACAGACTAATTACGAACAACCTGCATCATTCCAATGCACGTATTTTCAAGTCTTGGAACGATTTGTTTTATGGTAATTTGCAATGCGATGCCGTGATAATGGGGAGCTCCAGAGGAATGGTTCAATATTGTCCTTCCATATTGGATAGCGTGTTAGACATGAACTTTTACAATATTAGTGTGGATGGACGTAGCATAGATGCAGAAGTTGTCAAATATAATACCTATTGCTTATACAACAAAAAGCCGAAATTGATTCTACAAAATGTGGATTGGGGAACGCTGACATTTTCCAACGGCTATGAGACAGAGCAATTCCTTCCTTATTTATTTTGTGATTCATTGTATAAGATGACCAAACAAAGTGAAAACTTCACTTGGGGAGATAGATATATACCTTTAGTTCGATACGCTGGCTATTTTCAAGTCATCAAAGAGGGGTTGAAGTTGCCCAACAAATTAGACAAACCCCAGCTTTACAAGGGCTATTGTAGAAGAGACAAACAATGGGATGGCAGTCAGTTTGATCAAGTCGAAGAGGTAGAATTCTGCCATGATACAGCTGCAGTCTGCATATTTGAAGATTACCTTAAACGATGCAATCAAGAGGGCATTCAAGTTGTTTTTGTCTTTGCCCCAATCTATATTGGTGTTACCGAAAAGATGGATAATCCTCAACAAATGTTTGACGTATATGCTTCCTTGGCAACAAAATACAATTGCCAGGTATTAAATTACACCTATAACTACCTTTCTTACGATACTGTCTATTTCTACAATGCCATGCATCTCAACAAAACCGGCGCGGAACTATTCTCAAAACAATTAGGGAACGATTTGCTGGATATAATTAATAAGGAAGATACTAATGCAAAATAACATTCATATTTCAATAGTTTCTCCTGAATACAAAGGAGAAAAGATGGTCACAGAATTAGTCCACCGCATTATTGAAAACGTATCAACAATAACGGAGGATTATGAAATCATTTTAGTTAACGATGCCTCCCCTGACAATACATGGGA
This sequence comes from Bacteroidales bacterium, assembly GCA_045640985.1. Taxonomy (GTDB): domain Bacteria; phylum Bacteroidota; class Bacteroidia; order Bacteroidales; family P3; genus Colimorpha. Next base: position 47,497 of record JAZUFZ010000040.1, on the reverse strand, counting down.
TGAAATCGCAAAGCAATGCGATATGAATCCCAAAGTCAAAGGAATCAATCTCAGTCGCAATTTTGGCCAGCATTACGCAATCACTGCAGGACTCTCCTATGCCAAAGGGGAATGGGTGGTCGTAATGGATTGCGACTTACAAGATCGTCCAGAGGAAATTTCGAATTTGTACAGGAAAGCGCAAGAGGGATGGGATATTGTGTATGCAAGACGCGTACAGCGAAAAGACAAGTTTCTCAAAAGACTCTCATCCTCTGTTTTTCATAAAACATTTGATTGGCTGAGCGGGATGAAGACAGACAAGAGTATTGCGAATTTTGGTATTTACCATCACAAAGTGATTGATGAATACAACAAAGTTCCAGAAAGAGCCCGTTCTTTTGGTTCCGTCATTGGATATTTGGGATTTACATCAACCGCAATTGCTGTCCAACATTCAGAAAGGGGAGAAGGGGAAACCTCATATTCTTTATCAAAACTGCTGAAATTGAGTTTCGACGTCACCATTTCCAATAGCAATAAACCATTAAGATTAGCTGTATCACTTGGTTTGACAATGTCCGTGTTTTCATTCCTACTTGCTGCATACAATTTGATTGCGAAATGGGCTGGCATCATCCAAGTGCAAGGTTATACAACGACAGTTTTTTCAATATGGTTCGTTGGAGGGTTGCTATTGTTTGTAATGGGCATTCTGGGATTATACATAGAAAAAATATTCGACCAAGTAAAAGGTCGTCCATTATTTATCGTCAAAGAATTGTTAAATATACAATAAATGAAAGAAAATTTAGTTATTGAAGGATATGGGATTAAACTCAAACGTTTGACTCATGACAAGATTGAACTTCTTCGACAATGGCGCAATGACCCCAAGATTCAACAATATATGATTTACCGAGAGGAAATTACTCCCGAAATGCAAGAAAAATGGTTTCAAAAAATAAACAATGACAACAACTTCTATTTCATAATAGAATATGAAGGCAAAGAAATAGGTTGTGTCAACATAAAAGACATTGACTATGAGAAAAGAACAGGGGAACCTGGGATTTTCATTTATGATGACGAATTTCTGAACACTGATGTCCCAATGCGCGCCTCTTTTTGCCAAGGTGATTTTATTTGGGATACACTACAATTGGAAGAGTTGCACATCCATGTCCTTAAATCCAATCAACGTGCCGTCAAAGAGAATCTTTTTTTCGGATATGAACTTCTTCCAGACCAAGAAAATTACACTGAGCAAGAATACATTTTAACAAGAAAAAAATATATAGAGATAAAACCTAAGTTTGAAAGGTTGAAACGCGTTTTAAACAAAATTTCAAAAATAGATTAAAGGATATTCCATAAATCAGCTTGCCAATATTTATATATTTAGTATTATATTTCCATACAAAACCGTACCTTTGTAGTAGAAATCATCCAGAATAATGCAGAAAGCCACTATATACCACAAGCAGATGGGTGAAAACCTGTTAGATGAGGAGTTCAACATAAAGTCTCTCTCCCAAAGGGACAACCCCATAGAGCAACTCACCGACTTGGTCGACTATGAGATGTACTGACCCGCACTTGAAGATGTGCTGGCCAAGAAGGACGGCAAGACGCCGATAGGATGGACGCAGATTGATGTTGTTCTTATGTTCAAGATCATATTCCTTCAACGTTTCTATGGGATACCACAATGGCGGACGAAAGCGTGTTGATGACAAAAACGGAATTGGGGCCAACATACGTGAAAACACTAGTAAAACAACTAAAATTTTAATTATTAACATTAAAAATAACAACTTTATGAAATCCTTAGAAGAATTCATCGAGCTCTTCGTAGAGCAGTTTGACGAGACAAATGCAAGTGAAATCATTGCAACGACAGAGTTCCACGATTTGGAAGAGTATTCATCACTAATAGCACTTTCTATCATCGCTATGGTGGATGAGGAGTTTGACGTGGCACTTAAGGGAGATGATATGCGTAGTGCTGTTACTGTAGAGGATTTGTTTAATATCGTTAAAAGCAAAAAGTAATGGCTTTTATCAAAATCGAAAATGTTGCCATCAGGGGTATATCGGGTTGCGTACCTCAGAATGTAGAAGAAAATAAGAATCTGCCTTTTTATGCTCCCGGCGAGGCGGAACAAGTTATAGAAGCAACAGGTATTGAGAGACGTCACGTTTCAACTCCCGATATGACTGCCTCTGATTTGTGTCTGAATGCAGCAGGAAAACTTTTGTCGGAATTGGGGTGGGAAAAAGAATCAGTTGACCTGTTAGCTTTTTGTACGCAAAATCCTGATTATGTTAATCAGCCTACATCATTTGTTGTTCATGAAAAAATGGGACTTTCTGAAAATACCATGTGCTTGGATTTCTATCATGGATGTCCGGGATGGGTGGTATCGTTAAGTGCCATTGCCTCAATGATTTCAAAAGGGAACATTAAAAGAGCATTACTTTTAGACGGAGACACCGTCACCAAAGATCAAGATGCTAGCAATCGTGAAGAACGTCCGTTGTTTGGTGATGCGGGCACTGCTACTGCTTTAGAATACCAAGAAGGTGCAAGCCCGATGTTTTTCAATATCGGAACAAAAAGCGAGGATGGAAAAGCACTCACTCATGAACATGGCGGATACAGGCATCCATTCACGATGGAAACATTGAGAAAAGAATTGGATAGAAAAGCAGGCATACTCTCAAAAGAAGAAAATGAAACCAAGATGGATTCTATGGATGTTTTTTCTTTTGCTATCACAAAAGTTCCTAAGGCCATAAAAAAATTATGTTCGGAATATGCTATCGAGATTGAGTCTGCCGAAGAACTAATTCTCCATCAAGCTAATAAGATGATAGTTGAGACTATCGCTAAGCGGTTAAAGTTCCCTATGGAAAAGGTCCCTTTGGGTTTACGTGAATATGGTAATACGACGAGTGCAAGTATTCCGTTGACAATAGTCACGGAATGTGCTCAAAGTTTATCATCTGGCAAACATCCGATCCTTGTTTGCGGATTTGGCACAGGTTTAGCTTGGGGGGCAGCTTATTTTGAAGTCGATTCAATAGTTTGTCCAAAAATTCAACAAATATAGAATAGAAATGTACAATCCATTTTCATTACATAATAAGACCATTCTTATTACAGGCGCATCCTCTGGAATCGGTCGAGCTGCAGCTATTGAATGTTCTAAGTTGGGTGCTACGATTGTCCTTACAGCACGAAATGAAGAGCGTCTTAGAGAAACATTATCTTTGATGGAAGGTGAAGGACATAAAATTATTACGGCCGATCTTACAGAAGATGATGATATTCAACATTTAGCCATGGACTGTCCGCAATTAGACGGGTTAGTCAATAATGCCGGAGTTGCAACATATAAGCCAGTTTCGTTTTATACAGAAAAGGAGTTAGATAAGGTCTATAGTGCCAATACCTTTGCTCCTATGCTACTAACCCGCTGGTTGCTTAAAAAGAAAAAATTGAACAATAATGCGTCAATAGTGTTCACTGCATCGGTCGCTGCTTTCAATTCTACATTGGGTAATGGGATTTACGGGTCTTCTAAAGCTGCTTTGACTGCATATATGAAGTATTGTGCAAAGGAACTTGCCGCCAAAGGAATCCGTGCAAATTCTGTCCATCCTGGTATGATTGAAACAAAATTGATACATGGTGGCGCGGTTTCTGAAGAAGATTTGGCTGCTGATATGAAACATTATCCTTTAGGACGATACGGAAAACCTGAAGAAGTCGCATGGGCAATGATTTATTTACTTTCCGATGCTTCGGCATGGACGACCGGAGAAACTTTGGTTGTTGACGGTGGAGTTTTACTAAATTGATATGCAATGGCAATAATCAAATATCACGGAGTGGGTATCAAGGCAATAGCCGCCTGTGTTCCTTTGAAGATAGAATACAACAAAGACCTCGGCTATCTGATTCCGGAGGATGAGATTGAAAAGACCATCAACAGCATCGGAATTAAAGAGAGGCGTATTGCGGATAAGGATGTCTGTTCATCAGATCTTTGCTGCAGGGCCGCAGAAAAACTGATTGCCGACAATGAAATAGACAAGGCCTCAATTGACGCTTTGATTTTCGTCAGTCAGACGAGTGACTACCATCAGCCAGCAACTGCTTGTATTCTCCAGAATAAGTTGGGTTTGAGCAAATCAACCTTGTGTTTTGATGTAAATCTGGCTTGCTCTGGCTATGTATATGGTCTTTCCATCGCGTATTCATTTGCAAATCAAATAGGTTGCAATCGTGTTCTGTTGCTTGTTGGTGAGACCATGTCGAAAATCACCTCTGATTTCGACAAAGAGTCAAAGCCTTTGTTTGGAGATGCTGGTACGGCTACACTTATCGAAAAAGGCAAATACGGAAATTCAATATTCAGTTTGAATACTGATGGCTCCGGAGCTGATGTGATGATGATTCCTGCCGGAGGCTTTCGTAATCCGTCGAGCAAAGAGGCTTTCGATGAAGTCGTAGATCAGAATGGCAATAAGAGAAATGATTACCAGTTTCGGATGGATGGAATGGATGTCTTCAATTTCGGAATGCGTGAAGAACCAAAGGATATCAAGCATTTGCTGAGTCTGGCGGAATTGACCATGGACAATATTGATATTTTGATTTATCATCAGGCAAACAAGTTTATGACAGACTTTTTTACAAAACGTCTGAAATTCTCTACTGACAAGACTCCTTATTCACTTGATCGTTTTGGAAATACAAGTTCGGCATCTATTCCATTGACCATTGTCTCAGAAATGAAAAATAATTACCCTGAGCGAGAGAATGTTATCCTTTCTGGTTTCGGTGCCGGTCTTTCTTGGGGCAGTGTGTTAATTAATTTAGCAAAGTGCCAAATCTCTGATTTGATTGAATACTAATGAACTACTTCGTTTTCAGGAACAACACCATAGAGCGCTTCTTCTCAAAGGAGTTTGCGTTCTCGGGCTATGATGACATCAGCGTTGTGCCTCAGGATGCCGAAGGGTATGTATGGTGGTATCAGGTCCCAATCAAGTTTGAACAGGACGTGCTGGCAGATGAAATCCGCGGTTACGTCCAGAAGCTGGGATTTGTACTCCAGCAGATTGACTCGAAGAAGCAGTTTGTGGCATTGACGATGGACATATTGTACAGTGTGCCCTTTACGGACGATGACTACCGTCTGATTCGGGCTGTGGATGACTACAATGCTTCACTCTATGAGGCTGAACACTCTCATAGCAATGTAAAGGTAATAGACATCCGTGAGTTCACACGCCAGTATCCTGCAGGAGATTTGATGGACTGGAAGTTCTACTTCATCTCACAGATGGGAATGAACCCGAAACTCAACAAGGAGTTCAAGGCATGGTTTGAGCGCAAGATGGAGAGCATTGCCCTGAAGCGCAAGAAGTGTCTGGTACTTGACTTGGACAACACCCTTTGGGGAGGTGTGCTTGGGGAGGAAGGCATAGAGGGCATCAAGATAGGTGGCGACTATCCCGGAAAGGCATTCCTGTACTGGCAGGAGGCTTTGCTAGAACTGTCCAAGAATGGCGTTATACTGACCGCCTGCTCGAAGAACAATGAGCAGGATGTGCTCGAGGCTTGGGAGAAGAATCCTTTCAATGTGCTCAAAAAAGAGCATTTTGCAGCCTATCGCATCAATTGGATAGACAAGGCTACCAACATCAAAGAACTATCCGAGGAACTGAATGTCGGACTGGACAGTTTCGTGTTCGTGGATGACAATCCTACCGAACGCGAGTTTATCAAGCAGGTGCTGCCGATGGTGGCTGTTCCTGATTTTCCCAAGCAACCTTATATGCTGCCTGAATTCTTCAAACAACTAGTTCACGACTATTTCAAAGTGTATAGCGTGACGGACGAGGACCGCAAGAAGACAGATCAATATAAGGCAAATGCTGCTCGCGCCCATGCTCAGGCTTCTTTTGCTGATTTTGATAAGTTCCTGGAGAGTCTCGACATTCAGATCACCATTGAAGCTGCCAATGACTTCAATATCCAGCGAATAGCGCAGATGACACAGAAAACCAACCAGTTCAACCTGACAACAAAGCGCTATACTGATGCTGATGTGCGTGGTTTCGTTGATGCCGGTTGGAAGATCTGGTGCATTGGTGTGGCTGATAAATTTGGTGACAATGGCATTACTGGTTGCGTGATGATCAACGTGGATGAAATAGATTCGTTCTTGCTTAGTTGTAGAATTTTGGGGAAGGGAATTGAAACAGCATTCATTAAGAAAATCCTCGCCACAATAAAAGAGTCTGGAATCACAACATTAAAATCCCAATATGTTCCGACTGCCAAGAATGCACAAGTAAAAGACTTTTATGAAAAGTGCGGCTTTACATGCGTCTCTGAATTGGACGGAAAGAAAAACTATGTGGCGGATCTTTCAAAGATTTCACTTGACATAAAAGATTATTATCATATAAAAACACAATAACATGACATTAGAAGAACGGATATTGGAAGTTTTGAAGAATACTTTTGAACTTGATTCAGTAGATACAACTTGTTCCCAAAAGACTTGCGAGAAATGGGATAGTATGGGACAATTGAATCTTGTCATAGAACTTGAAACAGAATTTAACATTACCCTGGAACCCGAAGAAATTGGAGAAATGAAATGTTTCGAGGACATTTACATCTTAATAAAAAACAAATCACAATTTCAATCATAATTACAATGTTCTCTTCTTATATTAACAATATTAAAAAAATCATAGTCAGGGGGTGGGCATTATTTTATATCCGATTCAAACATAAAGGAGATGTTATTGTTTTAACACAACATATTGGTGATGATGTATATGGATTGGCATTCATTCATGAATTTAAAAAATATCGCAAAAAACATCTGACGCTCATTGGAGCCTCAACAAGAAAGCGTCTTTACGAATATTATTCAGAAGATTATGACGAATTAGCACTAATCAACCCTAAATCAACAAAGTGGGAAATATACCAACAAATTCATACATCTCGCAGGACAATCAAATTGGCGAGACGTTTCCTCATTTTTTCATCCTTCCCATATCGTTGGATTCCTATAGCTCAAAACGATGGCCGTAATGCATTAACCATCATTCGAGATGATATGTTACAATTGCCTAATACATGCAAGCATATATCTCCCAATTTCTCCTCTGAAAAAATAACAACTATCCATTGTTTTGATAATTTACACAATAAAATAGTAATTCTTAATCCCTATTCCGCATCAATGGATGAACCCGATTTTTCTTTGTTTGAGGAAATAGCAAAGATGCTGATTGGGATGGGCTTTATAGTTTACACTAATGTCATTGGAGATCAGTCCGAAATCAAAGGTACGCGACCTCTTCGATGCTCATTATATGAATTTTATGCAATTTGCAATAAAGTCCCATTAGTTGTTTCCGTTAGAAGTGGTATTCTTGATTTATGTATTAGCAGTAAAACAAATTTTATGGTGTATTATTTCCCAATAGCATGGCGAAAAAAATGCGGTTCCGTAAATTGCTTCTTCAATGAATATACATTGTCTGCATGGGGATACCGAAATGTAAAAGAGTTGATATACAATGACAATTTGTCTGCAATTCAAGCACTAACCGATTATATGCGAGAAATAAAAATTGTTGATAACATGTAAATTGCATTAATCAAAAGAACTGTTATGAGACCATAGTGAAAAAACATCTAAAGCGGTTTACGAAATCTTTATTATGTGTATTAGATTCAATACCATTACACGATTAATGATATCAAATAACGAGAGTCTGTCTATTGAGCAAAAACAAGAATTAATAAAACATGGATGTAAAATATATCATAGTTCAGGCTGGCGGTAAAGGCACCCGAATGGAGTACTTGACGGTGAATAAGCCGAAGGCTCTTGTACCCATCAACAATCTGCCGATGCTTTTTCATCTGTTTAAGAAGTATCCGGATAAGAAGTATCTCATAATATCTGACTATAAGATAGATGTAATGAGGAAGTATCTTGATTCATTCTCGCCTGTGCAGCATCTTATTGTGGATGCACATGGAAAGAAAGGTACATGTGGGGGAATAAAACCTGCAACGGAAATGATTCCTGAGGGTGAGCCTTTTATGTTGATTTGGTCGGATTTGGTGTTGCCTGAGGATTTCCAACTCCCTGAGGCGACGGACAATTATGTGGGCCTTTCTAAAACATTCCAGTGCCGTTGGCGCTATCAAGATGGGAAGTTCGAGGAGATACCATCAACTGAATATGGTGTTGCGGGCTTCTTTCTTTTTAAGGACAAGAGTTTTTTTGAGAATGTTCCGGAAGAGGGAGAGTTTGTTCGTTGGATGAAAGACCAGGAATATCATTTTGATACTGTCGGCCTTTATAGCACGAAGGAGTATGGCCTTATTTCTGAATGGAACAAGTTGAAGGATGATAAAACGGATAGCCGTTGTCGTCCATTTAATTCACTGCGTATAGCGGATGACAGAATTATCAAGGAAGGTATCGACGATCAGGGTCGTGCGTTGGCAGTTCGCGAAAAGGCTTGGTATAAATATGTGATGGAGAAAGGCTATAAGCAGATTCCTCAAATATATAGCTATGAGCCATTGACAATGCAGAAGATAAATGGTCACAATATCTTCGACTATCACTTGTCTTTTGAAGATAGAAAGACGATATTGGAAACGCTGGTCAAATCTTTGAAGAAGTTGCATGAATTCGGAACAGTACCGACTGATTATTTCAGCATCTATGATGCTTATGTGGGCAAGACATTCAATCGTCTGGAAAAAGTTCGTGATATGATTCCTTTCGGCGACAAGGAGTTTGTCCGTATCAATAACAAGATCTGCCGCAACATATTCTTCTATCGGGATAAACTGATACAAAGGTTTGCCGAGTATCGTTGTAAGAATTTCAAGTTCCTCCATGGCGATTGCACGTTCTCGAACATGATGCTGGATGAAAATCTGCAACCAATCATGATTGACCCACGTGGGTACTTTGGACATACAGAGATGTATGGCGATGTGGCTTACGATTGGGCGAAGCTTTACTATTCTCTGGTAGGCAACTACGATCAGTTTAATCTGAAACGTTTCCGACTGGATATAACTCATGAAGGGGTTAATCTTCAAATATATTCAAATGAGTGGGAGGATTTGGAAGTATACTTCTTTGAACTGATATCAGACGAGGATGTGACAAAGGAGGAGATTAAGCTGATTCATGCTGTAATCTGGTTGTCATTAACAACTTATGCATGGGAGGATTATGATTCAATTTGCGGAGCGTTCTACAATGGTCTGTATTATTTAGAAGATGTTTTGTGATTAATAACAAACGCTCTTATACGTATGTATAGGGCAACAAAACACTGGCGTCACATTGGATGATATTAAATTGAATCATCTTGGACAGCCATAGGCATTCAGCGAAAGACATATAACATCATACTATCTATGAAGACACTATCACTTTCACAACTGGGCCACACCTGGATATTGGACATCGATGGAACTATTCTAAAACATAATGGTTATAAGATAGACGGAAAGGACTCTTTTCTTCCTGGAGCGAAAAAATTCCTTGCCTCCATACCTGATTCAGATATTATTGTTTTCATTACTTCGCGTACTGACGAATATATAGATCTGACACTTGACTTTCTTAAAGCTAATAAAGTTCGATACAACCACATCATATTCAACGCTCCTTTTGGAGAACGGATTACCATAAATGATTGCAAACCGAGTGGATTACCTTGCTCTATCGCCGTCAACTTGGAACGAGACATTTTTGATATGCCCGATCTGAAATTTGATAAGAATCTGTAATCTTATAGAGAGATTCAATAGCATGAAGGGAAGAAATAAATACATCATTATTTTAGGCACCATTGCCATTGGTTCAACTGTTGGCATTTTTACAAAATCTGCCGCACTATATCCTTTCTTAAGTTGGCATTATTGTCTATTTGTTGTCGGTGCCATACTAAATTTAGGGATTTATGCTATTCTTTGGCAACAGATCATCCAACGGATAGAGATAAGCACCGCTTATATGTTCCGTGGTGCTGGGGTGATTTTTTGTTTGTCCTTTTGTGCGTTGATTTTTTGGGAAAGTATCACAATTAACAATATTATTGGTGCTGCTATAATCATTCTTGGAATTACATTGTATGCCATAATTGATTCCAAAGAGAAAAAAATGGAGACCAAAGAATGATTTACAAGGTTATTGTCATCTTCGCTGTTTTTTCTGCGGCTTGTGCGCAAATGTTATTGAAAAAAGCCGCAACAAAACAATATACAACATTTCTACGACAGTATCTAAATCCATGGGTAATTTGTGGCTATGGGATAATGGGACTGGCTATGTTGGTGAACATCTATGCTATGAGCAAAGGGGTAAAATTAAAGGAAGTCAGCATTATCGAATCTTTGAGTTACCTATTTGTACCCATTCTGTCCTGTATGTTGTTCAAAGAAAATATCTCATTGCGCAAATGGGGTGCAATAACAATCATAATGATAGGTGTTATTGTATTTTTTCAATGATACTTTTGAAACAATTATTGTCGGGCTCCTCGCTCATAACTTTTAATATATGAATATAATATCCATTATTTCTAAACCTTTTCACTCCAAAGCAGTAAAACTGACATTATTTGCTTGTTCAATCTTATATGGCTCCATTTTTATTTTTATGGGATTAGATTTCACGGATACACCCTTTTGGCTTAATCTATATCGAAATTATTCTTTGGGTGAGATATCAATGGTTCCTGCAACGTTCTTTGTTGGATCGGTTATATACAAGCTATTTGGTGGTGAACTAATTGTATATAGAATCCTCGGATTGATTCTTAAAATCTCATCCATACTTATTCCCTATTTTGCATTAGTTCCCAGAAAAGACCATTTGAAATATTTACATTGGGTTTCTTTTACAATAATAATTGCCTGCAATGATTGCATATTATTCGATCCAGACTCATTCACGATCTTCGTCATGTCTATAATAGCAACCTGTTTGATCTCTTATAGCCGTAAACGAAATTTTTTCAGTTTGGTCATAGTCTCAATCCTATCTGCTTTTTCTGTATATGTCCGTTTCCCAAACATCATCTCTTTCCCTATAATTATTATGCTAATAATACTTATAGAAAGATGCAAAGATGATTCAACATACTCGAAGAACACATGGTGGAAAGCATCGCTATATTATATTTGGGCTTACATTTTGTCATTTGTATTCTTTTATTGGATTTTTGGACTTTATGAGTTTAATAACGTAAGCAATCAATTGACAACGGATGGAGACTCTCATTCTTTAAGCAATATGATAGACAAGATTCTATCTGATTCTCATACACTTTTATGCCTGATTGCCTTTGTTGTTCTTTTCTTTCATACACATAAAGTTTACGAAAGATTAAAATCACGCTTCTTTAAAGTAGTACTCTATAGTAGTGTATTGCTGCTTTTTGCCATTTTTTTGTATGATTATACATATGGTTCACCATATAATTGGAACCTCAACTTACTTTTCTCAGCCATAGTTATTTGCACCATGATATATGTAGGTTGGCCTGATTCTTCCATGGTTATTCCAATGCTGATAATCTTTTGTTTGGCATCGGTTATTCCCATTGGAAGCGACACGGGACTGCTAAAACTTAAATTTTTATTGATTTGCTTTTTACCGTTTATTGTTTCTTTATTAAACGGACAACAACGACTTTTCAAGTTTTATCTTCCTTTTATTTGCTTTCTTTTTTTGTACAGCACATACATGTACTCCAAAACATACGAAGACCACAGATTCCATAAAACCACAAGTTCCATCAAGGAGGTTCCTTTATTGAATGGCATACATACAACAACGGAAAGAAGTGAATTTATCAGAGATGTAGTGGCTGATTATAACTTATGCAAACAAGATTATCAATCCGTTGTTTTTATGGGGAACATGGCTCATATATTTTACTATATAACCCAAGAAAAAGCATTATGGGATTATCCATTCTATATAACGCCCGATGACAAAAAAGTACTATCAGAATTGAAGAATGTTATTGACAAAGACAATCCAACCATTATTTGGACACCCGAATATCCTGATACATTCAAGATAACAACATCTTTCGGCGATGAATTCACAACTTTTATGGAAGCCAATGGCTATACCAAGATCAATAAAGGAAAGTATATTGTGTACTCTCCCAACTAAAGTTGTATTTGGGGGCGTATTTCCTGCCAAACAGTTGTTTATCAGATGACAAAACGTATTTATTCACACATACTTCTCTAATTAATATAAATGATTATTCCTTTTAACAAACCACATCTAACAGGCAAAGAAGCCCATTATATGTACCAAGCCGTATACAATGGCAAACTTTCTGGCAATGGGGAATTTACCAAGAAATGCCAACATTTTTTCGAGGAAAGATATGGTTTCAAGAAATCTCTCTTGACGACCAGTTGCACGGATGCGCTGGAGATGGCGGCAATGCTTTGCGAGATTGAACCAGGAGACGAAGTCATCGTGCCAAGCTATACGTTTGTATCTTCTGCTTTGGCGTTCGTCAGAGCTGGTGCCAAGATTGTCTTTGCCGATAGCATGGAACGCAATCCCAATATTGATGCAGAGAAGATTGAATCGCTGATTACGCCCAAAACAAAGGTCCTCGTTCCCGTCCATTATGCCGGAGTCGCCTGCGATATGGACAAAATCATGGAGATTGCTGAGAGGCACAATCTTCTTGTCGTTGAAGATGCGGCTCAGGCGATAGACTCTTGCTATAAAGGCAGACCATTGGGAAGTATCGGACACATGGCGGCGTTCTCTTTTCACGAAACAAAGAATATTATTTCTGGAGAGGGCGGTATGCTGGTGATCAATGACGAACGGTTCATCCGTCGTGCCGAAATCCTGTGGGAAAAAGGTACAAACCGTGCCGAGTTCTTCCGTGGCGAGGTCAACAAATATGGATGGGTGGATACTGGCAGTTCTTTTCTCCCAAGTGAAGTGATTGCGGCGTTCCTATGGGCGCAATTGGAATCATTGGAGGATATTCAATCAAAGCGTAAGGCTTTGTGGAATAAATATTTTGAGCTCTTGAGCCCAGCAGCAAGGGAAGGTCAATTCTGTCTGCCGGATATTCCAGATTACGCCACGAACAACGCTCACATGTTTTATTTGGTTTGCAATTCGTTGAAAGAACGCACGCAATTAATTCAGAAACTAAAAGAAAACGGAATTTTAGCGGTATTTCACTATCTAAGTCTGCATAGCAGTCCTTATTATCAAGACAAGCACGACGGCAGATCGTTGCCCAACTGCGACCGCTATGCCGACTGTTTGGTCAGATTGCCCATGTATTACGAATTGGATGAACAAAGTATTGAGGTTATCTGCCAAACAATGATAAAATAGCATAATGAACATACGATTTTCGAAAACGTTCATGTCTATCCAATGAAAATATGCGAACTTTTCTCTGTGGTATCTCCCTGGTATCTCTCTGGTAACTTCGGAATAACTATGGGAGTGTTACGGGAAATGAACCTATGTTATGCAGTCGGATTCCGAAGTTGTATGGAAGATACAATAGCATTGTGAGTATTCCAATCAAAATAGCAGGAAATGTATCTACTTATTTTAGTCATTATGCAATAAAGTAAGTATGTTCTCGTTATAATGACAAACATACCAATGAAGACTATACTACTTGTTTTTGGCACAAGACCTGAAGCCATAAAGATGGCGCCCTTGGTTCATGAACTCAAGAAGCATCCAGATATGTTCATCACCAAGGTCTGTGTGACTGGACAACATCGTGAGATGTTGGATCAGGTGTTGCGGTTGTTCGAGATTACGCCCGACTACGACCTCAATATTATGAAACCCAATCAGGACCTATTTGACATTACCAGTCGAATCCTGCTGGGTATGAGAGAGGTGCTGAATGAGGTCCGCCCAGATCTGGTGCTTGTCCATGGAGATACCACCACTTCTTCAATCACCGCACTTGCTGCTTTTTACCAGCAGATACCTGTGGGGCATGTAGAAGCCGGCCTTAGAACGGGCAATATCTACAGTCCATGGCCTGAGGAAATGAACCGACAGATAACCGGCCGTATTGCGACCTACCATTTCTCACCAACTCCTCTTTCACGGCAGAATCTGTTGAAAGAGAATGTTAATGATCGCCAGATTGTTGTCACGGGAAATACTGTCATAGATGCGCTTAATTGGGTGACAGCGAAGTTGGATTCGGATCAGCAAGTGCAACAGAATCTGAAACTCAAAATGCTTGAGTATGGTTATGATGTAGATAGACTTAATGACGGGAGACGGATGGTCCTTATCACAGGTCATCGCAGGGAGAATTTCGGGGAAGGATTTTTGAATATCTGTCATGCAATCAGAAACTTGGCATTCCGATATTCTAATGTGGATTTTGTATATCCCATGCACTTAAACCCAAATGTCAGAAAACCTGTGATGGAAATATTAGGAACGGGTTTGGCTAATGTTTTCCTGATAGAACCATTGGATTATCTTCCGTTTGTCTATATGATGGGGAAATCATACCTGATTTTAACTGATAGCGGCGGCGTGCAAGAAGAAGCTCCAGGACTTGGGAAACCCGTACTGGTAATGCGCGACACCACAGAACGACCTGAAGCCGTGGAGGCTGGAACAGTGAAAATGGTGGGAACGGATTGCCAGAAGATAGAGTCTGGTGTGTCGGAGTTGTTAACTGATCAGTATATGTATCAGAGGATGGCGCAGGCGGTTAATCCTTACGGTGATGGCACTGCATCGCAGACCATAGTTTCGTATTTATTGCAGAATAAAATATAAATATTGGGAAAATGAAAGTTGAGTTTTGTCTTTTATTCCTTTTAGTTTCATTTCTTTTTGTGGGTTGTGAAAAGAATACGCCGAATAACGTTTCATTAAACGCGAATATAGAACATTATAATTATCCGAATGGGGCGAAGGTGTATATCGATGATCAGAATTATTCTTGTTGGGTGGAAGGAGATACTGTGTTGGTGAATGATGATGAAGTTGTGTTGCATTATGTTGATGATATTGCTACCTTGGATGGCATCCAATATAATGAGGCGGGATATGTTGCGGTATATCCATCCTCTATTGTTGCTGCTGAGTCGGTAAAAGGTCTAACTTCAATAAATGTCTCATTACCAGTAGCCCAGAATTTCAAGAAGATTGGAGATAATCAGATTCTTGAGGCACCGTTGCTGGCATCTGTTGATGAAGGTGGAGAAGGTGGAATCCAGTTTAGAAATTTGTGTGCTTTGTTGAAAGTTACGCTGACAAATAATCAGGAGCGTGCATTCCGGGTCCGGGGTATTTCGGTTTCTGCTCCAGATGCCGTACTTTGCGGCGAGGGAACGATAACAGTTCCTTCCTCTACAATCAATGTGGCTCCGTCTTTGGAAATGGGAGAGGAGGGCTCTAAAAGCGTAATGCTCGCGATGCCAGAGGTGGAAATGATTCCTGCCAATGAGAGCCGTATCTATTATATTGTTTTACCGCCTTTTTCTAATCAACAGCTTACAATAACGGTGGTAACTGATATTGATGGGGTAATCTGCAAAGCTTCCAAGACAATGTCAGGTAACTGTTCCCTCTCACGTAATAAGTTGGGAAGTATTGAAATTCATGCTGATAATGTGGTCTCCGATGCGTCTCCTTGTGGAGCGTATGCAGTTTCGGCCACACAGAATGTGAATATTGCTATGGGTAATCTTCAGTATTGCCCTAAACAAGGTGTGTTTCGTTTTGCTGAAAATCAGAGATGTAGTGAATTGGGTAACAATATTAATTGGTATGATACTTATAGCGAATGGCTTGATTTGTTTTGTTGGGGTACTGGAAATAGTCCAATGACAGCGCCTGGTGCAAATGCTTCAACATACGGGCCAGCGGATACAGATATATCGGCATCATCTTATGATTGGGGGACGAATCCCATCAGTAATGGTGGTGGTAGTGCAAATGTATGGCGTACAATGACTTCTTCGGAGTGGTCTTATATTCTTTCTAATGGATATGCCAAAGCCCAAGTGGGGGAAGTCGATGGTATGGTAATAAAGCCGAATGATTGGATTAATCCACAAGGAATAGGAATATTACAAACAGGAACGGATTATTCTGCAAATCGATATTCTGCTTCAGAATGGGTGGTAATGGAGGCCGCGGGAGCTATTTTTCTTCCTGTTACAGGTTATTTGAAATTTAGTTCAAATAACTATTCGGTATCAAATTCGAGTAACGGATATTATTGGTCTTCAACTCCTGCCGATGTTGGTAAGGCTTATACATTAGTGTTCTCTACTACTTGTTCAATGTCTAATAAGAATCGCAATCTTGGCCATGCTGTTCGTCTGGTCAAAAATGTACAATAAATATGAGGTTTTCGATCATCATACCACTCTATAACAAAGCTCCTTATATAAAGAAGGCACTGCTATCGGTGTGTGCTCAGTCTTTCACGGATTATGAGGTGGTTGTGGTAGATGATGGCTCTCAGGATGGCTCGGCAGATATTGCTGAGCAGGTAATTAAGGAGACCCATCTTCCTGCACTCTTGTTGAAGCAACCCAATGCCGGAGTTTCTACTGCAAGGAATAATGGAGTTCGAGCCTCACATGGGGTATACATCTGCTTTTTGGATGCTGATGACTGGTGGGAGTCTGATTTTCTGCAGGAAATGAACCAGCTTATTTCTCGATATCCGGACGCGGGCATTTATGGTACGAACTATTATATTGTCAAGAATCATCAGAAGCGGGTGGCGCCGATAGGAATATACTCAACTTTTGAACATCGATATATCAATTATTGTCAGGTATATTCCAAGACGTTATGTATGCCGCTTACATCAATTTCGGTGGCTCTCAGACGTGATATCTTTGATGAATTTCAGGGATTCAAGCCACAACTTAGATTAGGAGAAGATTTTGATTTGTGGATACGTATTGCACTTAAATATAAGGTGGCGTTTCTGAATAAGCCGTTGTGCAACTATAACCAGGATGTTGATTTGGCGTTTCGTGGAACCCGTCGTATTCATGACCCTAAGTATCACATGTTATGGAATTTGGATTACCTTGAACCGCAAGAGTTAACAAATCCGGACTATAAACAATTGATAGATAATCTTCGTACTAATGGTCTATGGAAATATTTCCTATCAAAAGAATATCATGCCCAAGCTGTCGCTGAACTGAAAAAAGTGGATTGGAGCCAACAGTCGCCCCAATGCAGGTGTAGATATCAGGCTCCATTGTGCTGGTCGCGGTTATGTTTCTGGTTGAGAATTCAGGGAAGTCGTTTCAAACAACTTCTTATTAAGATGAAACAATCTCTGCTGGGTACGTCGAAACTATAAAGATAATAATATATGTTATATTAAAAAATATGGATATATGAGTGAGGATTATTTTCAGGTAGTACGACAAGTTTCTTTTGGGGAACGAAAGTTTGATGTGATAGGTAATATCAAACTTTTGGAAAGAAGTCTGGTTTCGGTACATTGCAGAAGTCAATGGACACTGGAAGAAGTAAATGCCTATCGTAACAATCTTGTGCTTCAGGCACGTAAAGGAGCTGTACTGGTAGGTGCTTTTATTTCAGAGAAGGAACGAGAACTATTGCAGGTGGCTTATAAGGAGGAACTTTCTGTGATTCATATACGGTATTACGGATTTTCGAATCAATACCGGCCAACCAAAGCGGACAGAGTACATTGTGAGAAGGGACTTTTGCTGGAATTGTCACCTTGGCCTGCCAGAACCTTCAAGGATCCTTTGACTCGTGAGGTTTGTGTGGCAATGAATCTGATTGCGGAAGATATTGCTATGAAAAGATAGTTGTTTGATTATGAAAGTTATTGTTGATCCTTTAGGTAATATTTTATATAAGAGTTTCTATATATATGGATTAGAACATTATAAAGGGATAGACACCGTAAGTTATAGTTCGGCTCCATTTTGTGAACTTTCAGAAAATGTAAGAAATTCAAAATCGTTAAGATTTATTACACGCATTAATGGAGTGGAAAAAAGATGTGTTATAAATTGTAATGATTCGTATCAAATTTGTCCTGAGTTGTATGATTGGTGTGATGTATATGGTAGTGTCAATGCAAATTTCGCTTTGACAGATGAGAAATATCATTCCAAGTTACTATCATTGTGTCCCTCTTTTGCAATACGATGTTGGTCTATTCCACGGACATTGTCTATGTGTATAAGTGGCCTTGATTTTAGAAATGGTTCGGTAAGAAAACATATTGGGAAATATAAACGATTATTACAAAGGCCGCAATATGAATCGTATATTGAAAATATTGACGTAGATAATAACTATCTTTTCCATCTATCCACTAAATGGATAGGGGATGAATGGAATCAGAATGACGAAACGGTGAATCTTACTCGTGCGCGATTTATCCGTGCTTGCAAAAGTATAGGTGATATGAATTTTGAAGGTGGATTATTGTTGTCTGCAAATGATCGGAATATTGAACCATTTATGGATTGTGCCAGTGCAGGTGTATCCCCTCAAGAGTGGTTGTATAAAACAAAGCAGTCGATGTGTGTGTTTAATACTCCAGCATATTGGAGATGTCATGGTTGGAAATTAGGTGAATATATGGCTTTGGGGAAAGCTATAATTTCAACAACTTTATTCAATGATCTTCCTGCCCCATTGGTTCACGGGGAACATATTCATTTTGTAGAAGACAATCAGGAAGCCTTGGTTGATGCGGTTCGATATTTGCATAATCATCAAGAGTATAGAAGACGTCTGGAGGGCAATATTTCTAAGTACTGGAATCAATATGGAACACCTATGGCATCAATAAAAATGTTATTGGATTATGATACCTAAGATTATTCATTATTGTTGGTTTGGGCGAGGCGAGATGCCTCAATTGGCTAAAGATTGCATCGCGAGCTGGCATAAGTATATGCCGGATTGGGAATATAAACTGTGGAATGAGGATAATTTTGATGTGGCCAGCATTCCATATACGAAGGAGGCGTATGAAGCTAAGAAGTATGCATTTGTAACAGATTATGTGCGTCTTTGGGCCCTCAAGAATGAAGGTGGGGTGTATATGGATACGGATGTGGAAATATTAAAGCCCTTGGATGACCTGCTCCAATTATCAGCTTTTACAGGATACGAAGGTAGTAAACACATGCCGCCAGTTACAGGTATAATGGCCAGTGTAGCTAATGGGAAATGGGTAAAGGAACAATTGGATTCGTACATAGGCAGTCATTTCATTCATGGGGACGGATCATTGGATTTGACCACTAATACACAACGGATTTCTAAGATTATGCGTGAGAATGGTTTCCATCAGGATGGCGAATATCATGTATATAAAGATCTGCATGTGTTCCCAGCCACGTATTTCTGTCCTCAGCAAACATCAGGAGAGTATCTTATATCGGAAAACACCTATTGTGATCATCATTTTATGGGATCTTGGTCGGAAGGTCGGAAATCTTGGAAGACAGGTCTTCGAGCCGTAGTGGGGCAAAAGAATATGACGGCTTTGATCAAGCTGAAACGTAGGTTGTTTGGATAAGAAATGTTTTTTGTTTTGGCAGAATGTTATTTTTTTGTAATTTTGCATACTTTATATAGTGTCGGATATTAAGGTAGTTTGTTCAAGATAAGTGAATTAATGAATTCTAATAAAGTATAAATATAGATTTGATAGAACCTAATGAATACAATTTTCCCACAAAAGATTTCCCAAACAGCCATATATCTTTATTTAGGTGCGTTGCTTATGGTTAGTGTCGTGTTCTTCAGTCACGCAATGAAGACCATTTACATCGTATTGGGCGTTATCTGGGTTGTGGGATTTTTCCTTTTGTCATCCTATTTTTCTCGGGAATGGCAGCAATTGACAAAACAACAATACCAGTTTCGTTTGTTTGGCATTGCCGTCTTGTTTAGATTTGCTTGGGTGATATTCTCATATTTCTTTTATTTGTCTCAGAATGGTGACCCATTTGAGTTCTCGGCTGCAGATTCAATGGTATATCATAGTGATGCGGAGTGGTTGGCTACCGAGGATTGGAGTGTGATATCCATGTATTTGATAGGTAGCGGTATGCGGGGTGTTTCGGATGCGGGATATCCGTTGTATCTGACGGCGTTGTACAAAATAATTGGACCGAATATATTCCTTGCTCGCGTGGTCAAATGTTTTCTCAGCGCAGGAACGTGTATATTCATGTATAAAATCGCGGCGCGAAATTTCGGGGAAAGCGTTGGTCGTATGGCGGGTATCTTCGGAATGCTGATGCCCAACCTGATTATTTATTGCGGTCTGCATTTGAAAGAGACTGAGATGATCTTTTTATCCATGGCGTTTCTGAACAGCGCTGATTATCTGGTTCATAGTAGGGATTATCATATATGGACAATTGCTATACCATTTCTATTGGCCGTATCTTTGTTTTTCTTTAGGACGGTACTTGGCGCGGTGGCAGTTTTTTCTTACCTGACAGCTATAGTTTTTACTACAGAACGTTTGATGGGGAAAGCCAAACGTGCAGTTTTGATCACATGGGTGGTCTTGGCAGGAGCTTTTCTATTGGGTGGGACCATCCGTACAGAGGTCGAGTCTTTGTGGGAGGAGCGTGATAGCAATGTCGTGGCTAAACGTAATTACCAAACGTCAAAAGGCAATAAGTGGGCGAAATATGCTACGGGATCGGTTATGGCGCCTATGGCATTGTTCTTGCCATATCCCACGATGGTGGATGTTGATTTTCAGTACAACCAGCAGATAATGCATGGCGGGAATTATGTCCGTAACTTTTTAGGCGCCTTTGTGTTGATTGCTATATTTTCGGCTCTGTTCGTAAAGAAAAATTGGAGAGACTTATCTCTTATAGGTTCGTTTGTGTTTGGGTATTTAAGTGCTATCTCTATGTCGGGTTTCTCCAATTCGGAACGATTCTTATTGCCAGGCGCGCCAATACTATTGATTATGGCGGCTTATGGGTTGTCGCTGGTCAATATCAAGAATTATAAGTTTGTGCAAGTGTGGTATGTGGTTGTGGTAATGATGTCGTTGTCTTGGGCCTATTTCAAAATCGGAAGTCGAGGGTTGTTGTGAAAAAGATATTGTTCGTAACCAATTATAAACCTGGTGTTGGAGGAATATCTGGCCAAGTGGAAATCTTGCAGCAAAAGTTGCAGGAAGAAGGTCTTGTTGCGGATATTTTTAGTACCAAGAGACCGTTTTTACAACGGCTTTTAAGTCCTTTGATATTATTGCTACAAGGTAAAAAATATGACGTATTTCATGTCCATTGCTGTTCTGGGTGGGGTTTTCTGCCTGCTGTGGTGGGGGTGTCTGTCGGAAGACGGCTTAAGAAACGGGTGATACTCACTTATCATGGAGGGGGGGCTAGTGATTTCTTTGCCAGGCATAAGCGTCTGGTGCGCAGATATCTAAATAAAACTGATAAAAATATCGTTCTATCAGGTTTCTTGGGCCAAGTATTCGATAAATATCAGATACCATATACCATTATCCCTAATATTATTGAGTTGGACGAATCCCATTTTCGCCAACGCAGTCCCATTCAACCTCATTTCATCTGCATTCGTACCCTTGACCCTCTCTACAACCACTTCTGTATCATTAAAGCCTTTCAACTTGTGAAACAACAAGTCCCCAATTCGACTTTAACTCTTGTGGGTGGGGGTATCATTCGTGCGGAACTGGAACAGTTTGTCAAAGAACAAAATGTCCAGGATGTGACCTTTACTGGAAGAGTGGACAATTCTCAGATTCATGACTATTTGAAGCGGGCGGATATTATGCTTTCCGCTCCTTTTGTGGACAATATGCCGGTTTCTCTTCTCGAAGCTTTCAATGCTGGACTTCTGGTAATTTCCACCAATGTCGGTGGGGTCCCTTTTATGATTACCCATGGTCGTAATGGATTGCTTGTAGATTCCGACAATTTTCAACAGCTTGCCAGTCAGATGCTTTACGCCATCAATCACCAGCAGGAATCGCAAGATATGATTCATCAGGCTTTTCAAGACATTAAGTCATACACATGGCAATATGTCCGATATCAACTTTTACCTCTTTATTTGATTCGTCAATCATGAGTTTCATCCACGAAAATATTATTCTTCCTTTGGGAGATTTGGTTAGGGGGGAGCATACTGCCAAATATCTCCGTCTTTTAGAAGGGGCAGAAGATTGGTCATCGGAGCAAATGGCAGACTTTCAAAATGCCCGTCTTCAACAGTTAGTACAATATGTGGCTGCTCGGGTCCCCTTTTATCGAAACTGGTTTCTTCAATCAGGCATCAACCCCATGGAAATCAAAACGGTTGCAGACCTGAAGAGTCTTCCTATAGTGGACAAATCTTTAATGCGTCGCGAAGGCATTTCTCGCTTTGCTGCAGAAGGCTTTTCGGAAAGGCAACGACTAAATTCTCGCTCCAGCGGTTCGACAGGAGAACCATTCTCTTTCTATATCTCTAAACTGTCCAATTCTGTCAATACTGCCGCAAAACTACGCACCTGGTATCAAGCCGGTTATCGTCTGGGCGATAAGTATATGAAGATTGCCAATGGAGAACGTCATGGTAAGTTAAAGAAGTTGCAGGACAAGGTCAACAACTGCTTATATGTACCATTCTTCTCAATGAGTAATAACAGATTAGATGAGATTCTACATCTGATTGAAGTGGAAAAACCTACCATAATCCGTTCGTATCCTGTTCCACTCTACTTATTGGCTCAACGTCGCAGTCAGTACCTCAATCAATACCAGTTCCATCCGCACCATATTATGACTACTGGGTCAACTCTTCCCCAATTATATCGCGAAGAAATAGAACGAGCCTTTGGTTGCGATATTATTGATTCCTATAGTTGTGAAGGAACCTCTAATACATACGAAACGCCGGCTCATGATGGTTACAATCAGACTTCTTATTATGGTATTATCGAAGTGTTGGATGATCATAATCAATCTGTTTCCAATGGAGTAGGGCGTGTGATCTCCACCGATTTCTGGAATTTTGCACATCCATTCATTCGCTATAATACGCAGGACCTTGTCGAAGTGAAGAATGGTCGAATTATTCGTATTATGGGACGTGAATGTGAATCATTGGTTGTTACGGGAAATACACGTTTTACTGTCCATAATTTTGTGGGTTTTTTTCAAGAAAATAATCGTCCAATAAAAGAAACCGTAACGGCTTATCAGTTGGTAAAAAAACATGATGGGTCTTTCCTTTTTCGTTTGGTAGTGACCCCCCAGTATTCTGAAGCAATTCAACAATATATTATTGATTTTTGGACAAAGCAATTCAATCGGCCTGTAACCATTGAAATCGTTCCCGAAATACCACTGATGCACAACAATAAACGTCTTACAATTGTTGAAGAACAATAATCTTAAACAAATTATACTATCTCTAAATGCCAAGTAAGGAAGTTCTACAATATTATCATCTGGATAGTCCATTGGGTCGCCTATGGTACACATTCCGCAAGGCTATTCGTTATGTGATAGAAAAGATTGCTCATATTTGTCCTTCAAAGTCTGTCCGTTCTACTCTCTATAGAGCGTGCGGACTGAATATTGGAAATGATGTCTATATCGGTGATAATGTGCTGTTTGATCGTGCGTTTCCTCAGATGATCACGATTAAGGATCATGCTGCTGTTGGCGATAGGTGCATCATCACAGCTCATGCGCATATCCCCACGGAGACTCCATTAAAGAAAATATATCCTCGCACTATTAAGCCAGTAGTGATTGAAGAAGGTGCTTGGATTATGCCTAATGTGACTATAATATGTGGAGTTACAATAGGTAAGGAAGCTGTTGTGGCTACAGGTGCTATTGTAACAAAAGATGTTCCGCCACATACGTTGGTCGCAGGCGTTCCCGCTCAGGTTGTCAAAGATCTCAAACCAATTATAGAGTCACGAAACGTATGAATATACTGATTCAACTTTCACATCCGGCGCAGTTCCATTTGTTTAAGAACACGGCACATGAGTTAATGTTGCATGGTCATACTGTACATTTTGTGATTAAGACAAAGGATATTTTAGAAGATTTGCTTCGTGATTCAGGTTTGTCGTATTGCAATATTCTTCCCCAATCACACCGACATTCTCCTTTAGGAATGTTTATGGATATGTTCATTAGGGATTGCCGTATTCTAAAGTATGCAATCAAGAATAAGATAGATTTGTTTTTGGGCTCTCCAGTGGAACTGGCTCATGTGGGATGGCTGTTACATAAAGGCAGGATTAATTTTGGAGAAGATGATGCGTCGATAGTCCAGCCGTATATTAAGCTGCTAAAACCGTTTGCTCAGACTTATCTATCTCCATCAACTTGTGATATGGGGCCGCTGGAGTCAAAAACAATTCATTATCAGGGTTATCATAAATTAGCATACCTCCATCCGCATAGGTTCTCTCCGGATAGACAGGTGGTTGCTCAATATATGAATCCCGATGAGCCATTCTTTTTGTTGCGTTTTGCTCAGCTGAATGCGTATCATGATATAGGTTCCCATATTCAGGGGTTTACAACGGAGGTGGCTCAAAAGCTGATAGACGTGCTTTTATTATATGGCCATGTATATATCACTTCCGAACGTGAACTGGAGCCGCAGTTCGAGAAATATCGATTAAGAATCAATCCGTTGGACATTCATCATGTTTTAGCCTTTTCGTCATTGTATATAGGTGATAGCCAGAGTATGGCGGTAGAGGCCGCTATGTTAGGTGTGCCCAATATTAGATTTAATGATTTTGCGGGTAGGATAGGGGTTCTTGAGGAGTTGGAGCATAAGTATCATCTTACTCGCGGAATCCCGTCGGATAGACCTGATGAATTATTATCTGTAGTTAAAGATTGGTTAGGTCGGTCTGCATTAAAACAGGAATTTCAGGTTAATCGGCAAAAGATGCTGGCTGACAAAATCGATGTCACGGCTTTCTTTACATGGTTTATTGAGAATTATCCCCAAAGTAAATCTGTGATGGTGGAGAATCCGGATTACCAGAGACGTTTTAGCTAAGTATTGATTCTATGGATTTTACGCTTAATAAATATACTCAGTTGCTAACGGCCCTTAAGGACTCGGGATTCCTATTTGTTCAACGGTTTTCTCCCAATGTAGATGCCCGCCAAGTTCTCATGCGTCATGATGTGGATCTAAGACCTGACAGGTCTCTCCAACTTGCGCACGTTGAGGCAGATTTAGGTGTACGTGCTATCTATTATTTTCGTGCGGTTCCAGAGAGTTGGGATGATGGGGTGATAAAGGAAATAGCAAGCCTCGGACATGAGATTGGCTACCATTATGAATGTCTTACCACATGCAGCGGGAATATAGATGACGCATATCGTGATTTCTGTGATAATATTCATAGAATGAGTGACTTAGTTGGATGTCCGATTAAGACGATATGCATGCATGGCAGTCCACGCAGTCCATACGATAGTAAAGATATATGGAAGAAGTATGACTATCATTCTTTGGGTATAGATTTCGAGCCATATTTGGACACAGACTTTTCACATACCTTTTATCTTACCGATACAGGACGCCGATGGGACGGATACAAAGTGAGTGTGAGGGACCGGATTCCTCAATTTCAGGAAAAATGGCAGAAAGAAGGACTTTCGTTTCATACGACATTCTCAATTATTAAGAATATAAACTCCGCTGATTCTATGATATATAGGTGTAGATATAACCTGATGATTACTACCCATCCTCAGCGCTGGACGGATTCTTTTATTCCCTGGACCTCGGAACTTCTAATTCAAAATTTGAAGAATATCATAAAGTATTTTATTGCAAAATGATTCATTTGCTTACTATAATAGGAGCGCGTCCGCAAATCATCAAAGCGGCGGCATTGTCAAGAGTGATCCGTGGAAAGTTTGCGTCTCAGGTTTCTGAGCATATTCTTCATACAGGTCAGCATTATGATTCCAATATGTCGCAAGTCTTTTTTGATGAATTGGGCATACCGGCTCCTGAGTTTAATCTTAGTGTGGGGTCAGGGCATCATGGTGAACAGACCGCCAAGATGATAATGGGTATTGAACAGGTGTTGCTTCAGCAGCATTTCGATGGAATAGTCCTATATGGAGATACCAATTCTACGCTTGCTGGAGCAGTGGCCGCCAGCAAGTTACATATTCCTGTCTTTCATATTGAGGCGGGACTTCGTTCGTTCAATATGAATATGCCGGAGGAGGTCAATAGGATTGTTTGTGATCAGTTGTCTGCTATCCTTTTTGCTCCAACTCAAACTGCTGTGGATAATCTTTGTAATGAAGGTCTTGACCGTCGCTCGAAAATTGTTAATAGTGGCGATATCATGTTGGATAACTGTCGCTATTTTTCATCAATAGCAGAGGAAAGAAGCACAATTCTTCAACAATATGATTTGACGGATAATAGTTATATTCTGGCAACAATCCATCGCGATAATAATACCGATGATCCAACGCGATTGGATTCTCTGATTTCTGCTTTGGAGTCTATTTCTGCGGATTTTCCAGTAGTGTTACCGCTCCATCCAAGAACTGCTAAGATTCTTGGAACAAGATATTTACAAGGTAATATTAAAGTGCTTCCGCCTGCCAGTTTCTTGGATATGCTAATGTTAGAGAAACATTCAACAATGGTGCTCACAGATAGTGGGGGAGTACAAAAGGAGGCCTTTTTCTTAGAAAAACCATGTGTGATACTCCGACCTGAGACCGAGTGGGTGGAAATTGTAGAAAATGGTGCCGGCGTTATCGTAGATGCGGATTATTCAAGAATAATCTCTGCATATCATGAATTATTGGGTAAGACGGTCCATTTCCCACCTCTTTTTGGTGATGGAAATGCTTCAAATCATATTGTTTCTGAAATTTTAAGTTTTTTTAACTAATATTTATACAATATTACATACTTTCTTACGTTAAATCGGTTGGCTCAATAATAATTCATATTTGTGAAAACACTATATAAATATTGTACAATGTATCTATTTAACTGCCGTACAAAAGTATTGTTAGGTTTGGCTTTGGTAGCATTCCTGATGAGTTCTTGCATTAACTCAAAACGAGTTAATTATCTTCAGGATATGGAGCATAATACTCAGATTGAACTTGAGAATCGTTTTGAGGCTACAATCAGCCCGTATGATGAGTTAGATATCATAGTATCAAGCTTTCACAAAGAATTGGCTGAGCCATTTAACTTGGGTGCAAGTGCCTATCTGGTTGATGTAAATGGTGATATCCAATTCCCTGTTCTGGGGAATATTCATGTGGCGGGAATGACCCGTCTGCAATTGCAGGAGGCTATTGCAACCCGTCTTCAAACTGACAATTACATCACAGATCCCTACGTAATGGTGCGTTTCCATGTTTTTAAGATATTTTTCTTAGGCGCAGATGGAGGCAGAGCTATTTCCATTAATAATGAGCGTTGTACATTTCTTGAAGCTTTGGCACTTTCGGGGGATTTGAGTGTTTACACCAGTCGTGAGAAAATTGCCGTGATGCGTGAAGTAAATGGTAAGATGGTTACCCGATATTTGGATCCACGTTCTTCTAAAGTGTTTGAGGACCCGTTCTTTATGCTTCAGCAGAATGACTTTATCATCACCCAATCAAATAATCTCGGGACTATGCGTTCTGAAACAAGTTATTGGTTAGGATGGGTTTCTACAATTTCATCGCTTACCGGTATCCTCGTTTCTTTCCTTACTTATTTTGCAGTGAAAAAGTAAAATATTATGGCACAAGAATCCACAAATATAAATATTGACAATAATTCTTCGTTCTTAGACAATAAGCGCGGGCCGAGTTTCCATATCAAGGATGCTCTTTTCTTGTTGTTGCGCAATCTTCATTGGTTGTTGCTTTTTGCCGCATTGGGAGCTGTTGTGGGTATTATGAAAGTGAAACGTGAGGTCCCTACTTATGCCAGCAGCGCGAAAATCATGATACGAAGCAGTAGTGGAATCAGTAATGCAGATTTTGCTACCCGTGAGGCTGCTGTAAAGAGTGCTTTCGCAGGAGAGCGTCTCTACAATAGTTCTGTCAATAACGAGATAATGATTCTTACATCCAAGACCACGATGTTGGATGCCGCCCGCAATTTGAAACTGAATGTAAGTTATGTTGTGAAGACCAAGTTCATGCATCGTGATAAGGATCTTTACACAGAATCACCGATTATTGTCGATTTTATTGATTGTGATGAAGAAAAGTATGTGGGTTATACGGTAACTCCATTGAATGACAAGAAAGTGGCTGTCAGCGGTAATGGATTTACGACTATCAAAATGAATTTGGGCGATACGGTCTCCACGCCATTAGGTACAATTGCAGTACATTCCACGTGGTTCTATTTGCCGGAATACTTCAATGTCCCAATCAGTGTTTCTCATCAGGCTTTAACCGATGTGGCTGAACGTTATCGTGGTAGTTTGAGTGTGGCGCGTGACGATACCCGTAATGCAGTTGTAAATATCTATTTGAATGATGTCTCCCCGGTTCGTGCTGCTGATGTTATCAATGAAGTCATTAAGGTCTATAACGATGATGCTATCAATGACAAGAAGCGTATAATCAATGAGACATACGCCTATATCAACGAGCGTGTCGAGGCTCTGAATGTGGAACTCGGTACTCAGGAAACTGCTTTGGCCAACTTCAAACAGGAAAACCGTCTTGTGGATTTGAATCTTTATGGTCAAACCTATATCAATAACAGCATCCAGAGTTCGGAAGCTCTGGAAAAGGTGCGTCAGCAGTATTCTACTGCCAAATACCTTGCTCAGTTCAATAAGAATAATGACAACTACAGTTTGATTCCTCCAGGAATAGTTGTGGAAGATAATCAGATTATGAATGTTGTTTCGCAGTATAATGATAACGTCCTCAAGTTGTCCAAATATGACGCTACAGCCCAGAACCCTGTAGTCAAAGGTATTCTACAGGACCAGAATAACCTGCGTACTAATTTGAATACCTTGTTGGACGTATATATCTCTTTGTTGGAATCCCGTATGCAGGAGGCTAAACGTATTGCTGACCAGGCTTCTGCGGATATTCGCCGTGTACCGACCAACCAGATTTATATTGATAATGTCGAGCGTCGTCAGAAAGTAAAGGAAAGCATCTATATCAATCTTCTTTCCCGTCGTGAGGAACTTATGATCAGCAAACCCACAATTGAGGGAAATGCAAAAATCGTAGATGAGGCCCGTATCAATCGTGTTCCGGTGGCTCCCAATGGACCGAAAACTGTCATGACATTCTTACTTTTAGGTTTGTCCATTCCGATACTTTATTTTGTACTCAAACGAGTTCTGGATACTCGTGTGAAGTTCTATCGCGAAATTTCTGACCAGATTACAGTTCCGTTCTTATGTGAGATTCCTGCCAAGCGTAAAGGGGATGAAAGAAGTATTGTTGTGGTGGATAAGAAGCAGGATAGTATTTCTGAGTCATTCCGTATGTTGCGTACCCAGGTGGAATTTATGGGTCATGCAGAATCCAATGAAACCCAAGAAAGTCGCGTGATGATGGTTACTTCATTCCAGCCAGGTTCCGGAAAAACATTTATCTCTTCAAATCTGGCCGCCAGTCTTGGTATTGCTGGTAAACGTGTTGTTATCATCGACTTAGACTTACGTAAAGGCTCTCTTACTCGATCCTTCTATAGCCGTCGTCGTCCAGGTCTTTCAAATTATCTTTCTGGCAAGGTGACGGACTATAAGGATTTAGTTCAGAAGGATATACTCTCACCAGGTGTTGATGCCATCTTTTCAGGTTCCATTCCTCCCAACCCTGCAGAATTGCTGGGTAATGGACGCATCGATACCTTGATTAATGCGCTTCGCCAGGATTATGATTATATAATCCTTGACTCTGCACCTGCCGGCATGGTTGTGGATACCGATGTCATCAAGCATCTTGTGGATAACACGATATTTGTCATCCGTGCCAATGTATTTGACAAACGAATGCTCCCTGATGTGGAATCGTTGTATCACGATAACGTATTTCCGCATCTTTCTCTCGTCCTCAATGCTGTATATTATAAGGAAATTCCTAAGTATGAACGCCGTAAGGGTTATGGCTATGGATACGGTTATGGCTACGGATATGGATATGGCTATGGTTACGGATACGGATATGGATATGGCTATGGTTACGGATACGGATATGGTTATGGCGAAGATGAGAAAAATAAAGAGGATGAGGAGCCAGATGAACTTGAACTTACCCAAGATAATAAAAATTAATGTATAATTATAATTATTCAAACTAAATGAAAAAACTATTCTTAGTACTGCTCTTGTCTTTCTTTGCGACTTCCACCCTATGGGCCCAAGAGGATGAAAATCGCAATCGTGAGCATGGTGGATTCTATCTCGGTGCCGACCGAGATACATTGCAATATATTATTGCATCCCCCTTCGACAACTGGTACATTATGTTTGGAGCCGGTGGTCAGACCTTTATCGGCAACGAGCTGGAGGCTTCCGCTCGCCATAACAAACTTAATTATCAGTTCAATGCAGAAGTCGGTAAATGGCTTATCCCTGATGTGGCTGTAGCTCTTCACATGAAATTTTTCGATGTGTCAGGTCAGTCCCAATATGGCAAACAACCATTTATTGACAAGATGAACGAACTTCCCAACGAAAACGGCTACTATCCTTTCCATGCCCATGCACTCTCTCTGGGCGGTTTGGTTACTTTGGATTGGACCAACCTGTTCAGTGGTTATGAAAAAGGTCTTTCCAAGAAGCTTCACATCATGATGCCTCTCGGCTTGGGTGGATCCATGCTGATGGGTCTTCAGAAGAACCCCACCACGGCAGATTATGAGGTGGGCGATTTCCGTAGGAATTTTGAACTCTACTTCATGGGCGGTTTGCAATTCGAGTACAGATGTACCGAGCATGTCACACTTGACCTCAATGCCAGTCTGATGGGTTCGGAATCTACCTGGGACTGGTCTCCTTATAACAATGGCCATGGTATTTTTGATTTGATGCCGTCAGTTACTGCTGCAGTGAAATTCAACCTCCTCAAGACCGTTACTAAGGTGGATGCCAAGACCGGTCGTCGTATCAAAGCTGAAGTTCATCACGTATTTATTCCTGCTAATAATGAAAATATAGTGATCCTTGAAAGTCAAATCGATTCGTTGCGTGACCTGATGAACAACTTCGCCGACCTTGACTCTATCGACCGTTATGGATATTATGACGGACTTACTCCTGAACAGGCGCTCGCACTTCTGGATCGTCAGAAAGAGCGCGAAGCCCAGATGGACAAACTCAATGCCGCAGCTGATCAGGATGCAAAGGCTTTGGATGACCTCAACAAGAAGATTGATGACCTCACCATGCAGATGGTTAAGGAAGGCAAGGATAACAGTGCCCAGATTGCTGCTCTCGAAGCTCAGCGGGCCGAACTCGCAGACAAGGCTGCCAAGAGCCAGAAAGCTGCTGATGACCTCTATGCTGAAGCCGACAAGGACAACCGCGACCAGGGCATCATCCCGGGTTATGGTGTAACACCTCTCGAAGCTGCCCGCATTGCTGAATCTATCGCACGTCGCAACAAGGAAGCTATGGACGGTTATTATGACGGTCTCACTCCTGAACAGGCACTCGCTCTCCTGGAACGTCAGAAGGAACGCGAGGCCCAGTTAGATACGCTCTATGTTGCTGCTGCAGCCGATGCTAAGGCTTTAGCCGATCTCGACAATCAGATCGAGGCTTTGAACGACCAGCTTGCCAAGGGTGGTAAGGATAATGCCGATCTCAAGAATCAGATTGCCGCTCTCAAGGCCCAGCGTGCCGCTCTCGCCGAAAAGGCTGCCAAGAGCCAGAAGGCTGCTGATGACCTCTATGCTGAAGCCGATAAGGACAACCGCGACCAGGGCATCATCCCAGGTGAAGGTGTAACTCCTCTTGAAGCTGCCCGTATCGCTGAATCTATTGCCCGTCGCAACAAGGGAGCTGTGGACGGTTATTATGACGGTCTCACTCCTGAGCAGGCACTCGCTCTCTTGGAACGTCAGAAGGAACGCGAGGCCCAGATAGATACGCTCTATGTTACTGCTGCTGCCGATGCAAAGGCTTTAGCCGATCTCGACGGCCAGATTGAGGCTCTGAATAATCAGCTCGCAAAGGCTGGTAACGATAATGCCGATCTCAAGGATCAGATTGCCGCTCTCAAAGCCCAGCGTGCCGCTCTCGCCAAAAAGGCTGCCAAGAGCAAGAAGACTGCTGATGATCTCTATGCCGAGGCTGACAAGGACAACCGCGACCAGGGCATCATCCCGGGTGAAGGTGTAACTCCTCTCGAAGCTGCCCGCATTGCTGAATCTATCGCACGTCGCAACCAGGGCGTCCAGTTCGGCTACTATGACGGTCTCACTCCAGAAGAGGCTGCTGCCCTTGTGGATCGTCAGAAAGAACGCGAAACCCAGATGGTGGTTCTCAACAACCAGCTCGCTCAGGATAGCAAAGACCTTGCAAATCTCGAAAAGAAACTTGCAGACCTCAACAAGAAACTCGAAAAGAAGGGCGATGATCCTGCTCTGGCTGCCCAGATTGCAGAACTCGACGCTCAGCGTGATGCCCTTCGCAATAAGGTGAATGAGGATCGTCAGGATGCTTCCAAGCTCCATGGCGAAGCTGACCAGGATAACCGTAAACTGGGTATCCGTCCAGGTTCTGGTGTAACGCCTCTCGAAGCTGCACGTCTGGCTGAATCTATTGCCGGTCGTCGTAGCCAGATGAGAGAGATCACTTCTCAGATCGATTCTCTCCAGGGTGTCCTCAAGGAAGAAATGGCTGACCCGATGTCTGATCTTGCTGATGCGATCGACCGTCTCGGTCTCCCGATGGCCCGCGTATTCTATCAGCTCGACAAATACGACCTCGATTATAGTTCTCGCGCTATCCTCCACGACTTCGCTCTCAAGGTGAAACGCGGTCCTAAGAATGTGAAGTACTACCTCATTGGTGCTGCTGATGCCCAGACTGGTAGTGTGCCACACAACCAGTGGTTGAGCCAGAAACGTTGCCAGGCTGTTTATGATGTCCTCACCCGCAGCTATGGCATCAGCCCTGACCAGCTTGAGATGTATCCTCTCGGCGGTATCACTGAGTACTCTGTTCAGGAACACAACCGTACCTGTCTCATCGTACTCTCCAACTCCGAGATTACCCGCATCATCGAAAAGTGGACTTCCAAACCGACAGAAACTAAAAAGAAATAAATACTGTTTCCTTTGGAGTAAAGGCGGAGTCAAAACAAAAGACTCCGCCTTTTTTATTCCCTGAGGTTTCTCTGGGGTATCTCCGGGGTAAGGAGCGGGTAAGGAGCGGGTAGGGAGCGAGTAGGGAGCCTTTTCTGTGGTTTTTACAACGGCCTTACCAGGGAGATATTAGGGAGATACCAGGGAGATACAAGGGAGATACCGCGGCCCTACCACAGAGAAATGTTGGAGAAATTTCAACCATTGGAGGAACTATCAGAAGGGGCAGTGGGACGGGAAAGGGTAGGAGGGAAAGTAGAGAGAGTAGAGAAAGGAAAGAAAGTGAAAAGAACGTGGAAAGAAAGTAGAGGGCGTAGGGAAAGTAGAGAATGGAAAGATAGGATAAAAAGGGCAGGGGGAAAGGTGGAAATTTAAGGAAAAAGAAATGTATCGAGTTGGGAAAGTAGATGTGTCAAAAGTGGGGAAAGGAAATGTATCGGGTGAGAAAAAGAGATGTATCGGGTGAGGAATGGGAATGTATCGGGTATGGGTAATTAACAATTTCGCGAAAAATAATGTTAATAACTATTAAAGTTTGTACAGGTTAAATATTTTTTGTATCTTTGCATATTAGCATTATTGTACGCACAATCCTCTAAGTGGGTGTCGTACAGTGTGTTGATATAAATATAGTATGTATTAAAAAGGGTAAATTGTGCCTGAAAATGCAGAAAAACGCAGAAATGCCCTTTGAAAATACAGAAAAGGTATGTCGAAAAAAGAAAAAAAACGTCAATATATAGAAAAAAATAAAGCAAAGATGAAAATGCTTAACGTTAATATGAGAAAATCTTTTGGAAAACATTTTGTGTTACTCGTGTTGCTTGCCGCAGGATGTGCTGGTGTGCAGGCGCAGACCATCGGTGGCAATGTCTTCGGCGGCGGCCGTATGGCCAACGTCGATGGTAAGGCTACAGTTGTTGTAAATGACTGTGATGCCGTGGAGTCCGTTTATGGCGCCAACGATATCTCGGGCAATGTTGATGGAGGTACTGATGTGACTGTCAAGGGTGGCTTGATCAAAAAGAATGTGTTTGGCGGTGGTAACGGTTTCTATGCTTGCAATAGTGACGTGACTTACTTGTATGATGGTGAAGATTTCGGCCTTCTGAGTGATGGTGTAACTCCTGACACCAACGTGACCACATTCAATAGCGGTAATCCTTTGACTATCCCTACAGTAAATAAGACCTCGGTTTCCATCACTGGTGGTGAGATCCTTGGCAGTGTCTATGCTGGTGGTAATCTGGCATACGTGGGAAAGAAATCGGGCGCTACTGTCTCTTGGGATGTGACTGCAGATCGTGGCGAGGCCTCTCTTTCTGTAACGAAGGGCCATATCCACGGCAATGTGTTCGCTGGCGGTAACATGGCTTCCATTTTTGGTAAGACCAGTCTTACCGTGAATGGCGACTACTCGCTGAAAATCGATGGCGGCGTATATGGTGGTAATGATAAGATGGGTACCATCTCAGGTGGCGGCGCAGGGACTATTCCGGCTTCCAATGGCGATGAGGTGGCTGCCGGTACTTGCTATGTCAAGATTCAGGGAACTCCGATTATCGGCCAGGTGTTCGGTGGTGGTAACGGTGATTATGATTACACTACGGCATATACTGACAATGAAGACTTCCCTTATGACTGTTTATTGACCAAGGCTAATAATGAAAAGCCTATCCAGGCCAATTCATACGTGGATATCGTAACCACGGGCGGCCGCATCGCTCAGGCTTTTGCCGGTGGTAATGGGGTTTCCGTCTCCACTTCGGCAACCATCGTACTGAATGGCAGCAACACAACCAGTCTCGACACTGTCACCGTGGGTCAGATGTTCGGCGGTAACAACGTGGCTGAAATGACTATCGTTCCTACCATCAAGCTGGTTAAGGGTCATGCCAATGAGGTATATGGCGGTGGTAATGCCGGCAACATGACCGGTTCCAAAACGATCAACAGTGTGGATTATGGTACGGTAATCGAAATGACATCTGCCAATGATGTTAAAGTGAATACCGTCTATGGTGGTTGCAATATGGCTAACGTCACCAAAAACACGCTGATCACTTTGAACTCATCCACTACCACTGTTGAAACCATCTATGGCGGCTGCAACATCAGCGGTAGTGTTCCTGAATCATACGTTACTTTGACAAAAGGTAATGTTACCAACCGCGTTTTCGGCGGTGCCAATGGTGCATACGGCTGCAACGACGGTGAAAAATATACCAGCGACTATGATGCTACTGACGGAATCACGGTTACTACCGATATGACCATTCCTACAATCACCAATACCCATGTGGTTGTGAACGGTGCTACCATGACAAATGCAAGCGTGTATGGCGGTGGTAACATGGCTCCTGTATCCGGCTCTACCGATGTGAAACTTGTGAGTGGTACTCTGGGTTCCGCTTTCGGTGGCGGCAACAAGGCTACCGTTACCGGTGTGGCCAACATCTATACCCCATCGACTTCCACGATCACCGTTACCAACATCTTCGGCGGTAACGATAAGGCCGGTACAGTAAAAGGTACTGGCAGAACGGGCAACTCTCTGCGCGGAACGGCTCTCGATGCCGACAATGCGGCTACCTACGTGAAGATTGAAGGTAAACCCAATGTCACCAACATTTATGGTGGCGGCAACGGTGCCTATAATTATAATGATGAAGATATGTTTAAGTGCGGTGAGTCTGCTCCTGACCAGGATGCCGCATGGGTAGATATCAATACCACTTCAACTTCCATCGGTACTGTGTATGGCGGTAGCAAGGCTGCCAATATCGATGGTACCGCTACTGTGGACCTCCTCCAGCTGAACAGCCCTAACTCTAACATCTTCGGCGGTAACGATATCGCCGGCACTGTGGCAGAGTCTGTGGTGAACATGGATGAGAATACTACCACTGA
Organism: Bacteroidales bacterium; assembly: GCA_045640985.1. Classification (GTDB taxonomy): domain Bacteria; phylum Bacteroidota; class Bacteroidia; order Bacteroidales; family P3; genus Colimorpha. Next base: position 11,126 of record JAZUFZ010000040.1, on the reverse strand, counting down.
TAAAGTTATTGTGAAGAATATCTATGGTGGCGGTAACGGCCACTATGAATACTATGACGGCAAAGTGTATGCTTATGGCAACACCACTCACGCCGATGCTGATATTCTTGCCTACAGTGCTACCGCTCCTTTGACCACTACCACCCATGTGAACCTCACCGATGGTCAGGTGAAAGCCTGTGCATACGGCGGTGGTATGGCTGGTGACGTGGTTACCACCAATGTGGTTGTAGATAAAGAGGCTGTTATCGACAGCACCCTCTTCGGTGGTGGTTGTGGCGACTTGAGTCATATCGGTGCCTGCGGTACGGTTGCCCATGTGGGTAATGTGACCGGTTCTGCCAACCTGACCATCAACTCCTACAATAAGCCTGCCGGTAAGGTATATGGCGGTGGTCGTGCCGGTGATGTGGCTTTCGCCAATATCACTATTCCTGACCCGGATACTACTGCCGGAGCGGTCATCAATTTTGCTGAACTCTATGGCGGATGTTATGGCTCCGACCTTACCCAGACGGCTACCATCACTATCGGTGAAGATACTTCCTTTGCTGATACCAAGATCAACATCGGAACCGTTTATGGCGGTAACGACTATGCCGGCCTCTGCCAGAATACGGTGCTCACCATCAACAACGGTACCTACAACCATGTATATGGTGCCGGTAACGGTGTGTATGATTATGGTATGACCACTTGGGAAATGAACAAAGAGCAGACCTGCAATATTGTTCCTTATAGCATGAATGTGGAAATCACCTTCAACGGCGGCCATTATCTCGACCATGTATATGGCGGCGGTAATATGGGTCTTGTAGGTGACAAATATATGACCACTACCAAACATCCAGAAGGAAGCGTGAACAACAATATGTATGGCTATATCCATGTAACCATCCACGACGGTTTGTTTGAAAACCGTGTGTTCGGTGGTGCCTGCGGTACGGCTATCGGCTCCAAGCGTTTCTTCGGTTTGAATGCGTATGGCCCCAGTACAGATGCTGCTGAGAATGCCCGCAACAACTCTACCGTTTTGGCTTACGCCTACAAGCAGGTGGATATGGACGGCGGCGAGGTTCACTTCTCGCTCCATGGCGGTTCGGAAGGTGTGGACGACGGTCATCCCTACGAGTGCTGGGATAGCATCTATAATTCCGATGGCAAACTTACGGCAACCACTCTCCGTCCTTCTTCAATGGTCAATATCACCGGCGGTACTATCAACAAGAGTGTTTATGGCGGCGGTTACGAAGGTAACACCTTCGGCTCTATCTACGTGAACGTAGGTCGTGATGCTATCCGCAAATGTCCGGCATGGAACGACGTCCTCTATCGTGAGGGTGCCGATGTGGCAACCAAGTTGCAGTTGGAATACGACACCAAGTTTCAGGCGCTCGCAAGTGCTGCAAAATATGGTCTGAAGACTGGTCTTGAAGGTCACGACCTCTATCTCCTGGCTTCTGTATATAATGGTAGTGACTGGGGCCAGGGCTCCAGCACCCAGACCCAGTATTTCAACACCCGCGGATTCTATGGCGGTAAGGGCCTTGTATATATCGACGGCAAAGGCTATCAGACCTCCCTTACCCGTATGTCCACCGATCCTCAGATGAATATCGTGAGCAGCGTGTTCGGTTCAGGTACCTCTACCGCTGAGGCTGACGTGAACAGCCAGATCTGGATCCACAACTATGGCGACTGGAGCTGTCCTACTCCTTCCCGTCAGCTGCACTCCGTCCAGCGTGCCAACTATCTGGAACTGTACAAATCCAATATAACCTTCCTGGGCGAGTCCGATGCTTTCGCATCCCACTCTACCAACACCCGTTCTCTCAACCGTCTCGACACCGTTTATTTCGTAAAGACCAATGTGATCGAGGCAAATGCTCCTATGGAGTTTATCGGTCTCATGGCAAGTATCAAAACTTATCCTAAGTTTGACGGTTCTGATGCAATCACATATTACGATGCCCAGACGATGAATGAAGCGATGACCACATGTGACGATATTTCTACAAATCCATGTGATATTCTCACCAACAATGTCACCGCTATGAACGTGGTGGTAATCAACAATGGTTCCTATATCACCGTTCAGCCGTTCACTCCTGAGGGTTCAACAGGTGACGCTGCTACTACCCATAACGTGGCTGCAGCTTATGGCCCTGTTCTGGGCTATTTCTACCTGCTGCCGCAGCAGAGTACACAGGCTACTGTTGCCGCACGCCAGAAGATATCAGGTCAGCCCAGTGCTGATGATGGTGGTTTTGTTTCCCCTTGCAGTTTAGGCAATAGTTTCCCGTCAGAGCCTCCTTACGAAATTAAATACGTGAATATGTCAGTAACGGATGGTAATCCTGTCGATTTCCGTTCCTGGAAGATTGGTACTGACAACAGTTCCCGTAAGCGTTCCGTTACCGTTGTGGCTCATGCCGATCCTACCAAGGTTGTAGAAGATACAAAACTTGATGATTTCAGTTTCGGAACTGGTGCAGCTGAAAAACAATATAAAAACTTTGCATACGCAAAAACTACTGTAACGCTGCCTCCTTCAGATGCGGGTCACTACTATTCTATCACGTCAGTTATTATTGATGATGACAACAACGGTCAGATCAATCTGGTGGATTATGCGTATAATCCGGTTCTTTCAGTTGCCACCGGTGAAGACTCCTTGCGCTGGTGGAATCCATACGAGCAGAAGACTTCAAGCGAAACAGATGAGGCCTTTACTGATAGAAAATTCGGTGAAAAGAATACTGCAGTAGGTCTTATCAATGCTGACCCGTCTTACACCTTTGGTATGATGTTCAATATGAACAATTACTTTGATAATGATACATGGGATTGGACTGTAGGTTCTGGCACAGGTGCAGCCACCTATACCTCCAAACGGGCTTCTGTAGTTTCGGGTAACGCCAATCTGACGACTACAGCGGGATTCACTTCCAACAAGATTGTGAATGGTGCAGTCGGTGTGTTGCCTACAATGGATTTCTATCTTACCTATAATACCGAGTTTGCTACTACCGTGAACCGTAATGTCCGTATGACTTTGATGGAATACGTGAATGATGAAACTGGAGCAAAACAAGAAGTGAGTCCTATAGAAATCACGGTGACCATCTCCACTATCATCAGTGACTTTAACGATATTGAGGCTCCGCTGCTGGCTATGTACAACGCCGGTACCTATAATGAGTATGTCCGTAAGGTGATGATCCCGGCTTCCTTCGAGGAACGCGAATTGTATGTGACAGGTGTGGAATGGGTATATTATACAGACCCTGGCACTGGCAATACTACAGCAGATCACTTCCATATAGAGCCAGCTCGCAGACCTGATGATGAAGGTGTGTATTACGATTCAATACCATTGACGTATGATAAGTTTGGTATCATAGTAACGCCTACACAGGATGTGGCTGAGGATATCTCCAATACGTTGGGCTGGTACGATATTTCTTCTAAACCAGCCGAGGGTATGGATATACATCAATTGGCTGGTGTTGCTGCGACTGAGGCACCGAGCTCTAAGGACAGCACTCTGTCATCAGATTATTATACTTTCAATAATATGTATAAGGTGGGTGTGCTGGATGGTCGTGCTGCTGCCGCTTTGGATGTAAAGCTGCTCTTCAATGGTGATCTGGTTTATTACAAAGATGATATCTGTGGAACTGCCAGGGTTCATTTTGCAACATACCCGACCAAAGTAGATGGTGAAGAGACTCCTTACCAAGATAAATATAAACAAAATTTCGATCTTTTGATTCGTGTGCGTACCCGTATGAGCGGCGATACCATCTATATGGCTGAGCCTAAGAATATCTGGGTATATACTGATGGGTCCTACACCTATCTTGATGATACTCCAGAAACTCCCGTGTATTACCATGTAACGAGGGGTGGTGTGGTTACCAGCAATACCGATATGAGTGCCATTACTCCGACAACGGGTGTTTATCAGATTTCTCAGTTGTATCGCTACGATGATGAGGTAAACCTGAAGGCAGATTATGAAAAGAACGACCCGATAGTATATCTGAATACTTTTGAGAAAGTGTTTAAGATTTATGATGAAGGTGACGTAATTGACATTATGGGTCCTATTCATATCAACAATCCAGAAAAGCCTATCACGGTTACTTCTGCCGCATACAGTTACATTAATGTAATCCGTTATTCCGGCAGCCATGTCCGTTGGCCTGGCGAGTTATATACTTATCGCGGACCTATGATGGTAGTCGAGAAAGGCGCCAAACTGACCCTCTCGGGTATCTACATTGATGGTAGTGGCTGTACTCGCACAGCAGAGGCAGAGACAGCCTCGGAACCTACTGACGCAAATAGTTCGTATCATTATGTTCCTGGCGATGTTATTACGAATGCCACAACTGTTGGTAGCATCAATGTCATCAGCAATGCAGATCCTTCTCAATCTTGGTCTATTGTGACTGATAAAACGGGTTCCTATAAAAAATATACTCATCGCAAGACCATTCATGACACCTTGTATGCCAATGCACCTGCCATTCTGGTGAAAGACGCTTCTATATTGAATCTGAATTCCAACGACAAGGTATTCAATTGTTTCAATGGGGTGAATATGAAAGCCTCGCGGACTCTTCCTACCGACCCGTTCCGCAAGGATAATTATCAGTATGGTGCTGCCGTTACCCTGTTGAAGACCGCTAACGGTACGCCTCAGATGCTGATTGGTGATAAGGTTACGTTTGAAAACAACCTGATTCTTGATACCAGAACTGATGAGCAGAAGATTCAGGGCAACTATGGTGCGGGTATCTACTGCGATGGCGGTATCATCACTATGGGTCGTCTGAAAGAGAACAACGTGATCAATATTCAGAAGAATTATGTGATAAATAAAGATAAGTTTTCTATGTCAACGGCGGTCGGTGCCTCCTCCAACACTCTTATCCTTTCAAATAAGTCAATGTCTCAGCCAGGAAGTGCTTCTTCATGGACTTATAAGATGTATTCTTTGAATGTCCAGACCAAAGATACTAATCTTCATAACAATAATATCTATCTTACCAGAACGGCACCTGCTTCTGCTACAGATGCAGCACGCGTAACCACTGATGATCGTTCCGACTTGGTACATGTATCTTACAAGTTGGGCCCACTTTCAAGAATCGGTATCACCAAGTGGTTCCCGGGTTATGTTCATCGTGATCAGTATGGTCGCGATACTATCGGTATCGTAGATTACTCTGTGGCTGGTTCGCTTGCTGCTTCTACCAATGTCAAGAATAAAGTATTCATTGATGACTCTGCAAGTTCAGATAAACCATCAGCTGGTAAATATCCGTTCCTCCTCCGTAATCATGCGGAATATGCAGTCAATACAATCGATACTGTTGATGTGCGTTACTCGAACCTCTTGAATCCATACAAGATCTATCTCCATCGTTGCGCTACTTTCCAGAAACGTGACCTGGATGATGTAACTGCCGGAAACCAGTATCTTGTATATAATATGAATCCCGATGTGGTTTGTCCTGGTGACGGTGACCAGATCTCCTTCGGTGTAACGGGCGGTGCTTCTGCCTACACCTATAACTGGTACACCAAAAATGATGGCGAAACCAAGTGGGGTACCCCTGTGGCTATTGTTTCCAACGAAACTACTGGTTCCTATACTCCTTTGAACCTCCACCTTGCCACCACCGAAAGTGCCAAGATATTCAATCTGAAGGTTGAGGCAGTCGAGTCCGGCGGATGTACTCTGGAACACTATTTCGATATCCTCGTAAAACAGACGGGTGCAGATGATGCTGCTGGGTCTGATGCTGCAACCGACATCAATGGAGGTCATTTCTATGATGGTACAACCGACGACTATGTTCAGAATGCTAAAATCGACAATTGGATGGGTTATGATACACGGACTGACTATTCGCCGTATCATCAATATACTGTACCTGGTGTGGATACTGTTGTGGCAGTTGTTAATGATAAAGATCATGCTGATAAGATTGCCCGTATGTACACCTACTCCAAACTGAATATGGAGGTAAGCCCTGCAACCTATTCCGATTATCTGGATCCAAGTATTGTGGACGCTCCTACTTATGATCCTACTACTACGAAAGTGACCGATGCTCTTGGAAATGATGCAACCCATTTGCGTCTCTGCCCTGGTGATTTGGTAAACCTGAGTGTTACTCCGGTGGCCGACTACGAATTCGTATCATGGGATTTCGACCCGTCAGCTCCTCAGGCTACCGAACTCGTGGTTACAAGACCAGAACAGACGGTTGTCGCTTATCTTGCTCCTAATGCTTACTGGTACAAGAAGATTAATACTTTTGCTAAGGCTACTGAGCACGCGGAAGGTGTACAGCCCGGCTATGAAATCGATTACCATGGTTCTATCACCATCAGAAACGAACGCGGTCTGGCTTGGTTGATCAGTACTGCCAACGGTCTCAACGGTCAGCATCCACAAACCTTCATCTTCGATACCATCACCATCATGCCTAAGGCTGGCGGTTACGATATGAGTGCCTACAAGTGGACCCCGATCGGAAACAACCGTATGCCGTTCCGTGGTGTGCTTGTGGCTGGTAAAGATACTGAACATCCGACATGGTCTGCTGACATCAAAGGTATTACCGTCAATGAATCCGAATTGCTCTATGTGGGTATGTTCGGTATCACCGATAGCGCCCGCATTTCCGGTTTGAAATTGATCAACAGTTCCATCCACGGTAATGCCTACGCTGGTGGTCTGATCGGTTATGCAAGCGACAATACCGAAATCAAAACGATCACAATGGATGGATCCAATGTGGTCAGCGGCGGTAGTTCTGTTGGTGGTATCGCCGGTAAGGGTACTGGTGTGAAGATTGATAGTAATGCTGTATCAACCCGAATCAACGGTAATGCACTTTATGTGGGTGCAGTTTGTGGAGAATTCACTACCGTAGAAACTGGTACTACCACCACTGATGAGGTTGTGGAAACCTTCGTTACCAATAATCAGGTTGATGTTAATATCAATCAGGCTTCGGCACTGTATGCCGGTGGTATGGCTGGTGCTTCTGTAGGTACCAATACTGCTGTTGCAAGTGATCCATTTGCTGCAGGTCGCAAGGGTGCTGCAAGGTCCAGCATCCATATCAGTAACAACCGTGTGAAGATGGGTGGCAGTCCTAACTCTTTCTATGAAGGCGGTCTTATAGGTAATGCTACCAATACCGACATGGAGAACAACTTTGTATATGGATCTCTGAACAGCTTGAGCATGAACGGCGGTCTGGTAGCCGTGGTCGGCTCTAATGTGAATATGGAGAACTGCTTCTATGCAAAAGACGATATCGATAATGAATATGGTATGGGTACTCCATCTGTTGCCGACAATGTTTCCACTTTCTCAGGTGAAGGCAACCAGGTACTCCTCTCCGATACAATCGGCGGTACCAACAACCTCACCCGTGTACTGAACAACTGGGTTCGCGAGGCTTCAGGAGAATACAGAACCTGGCGCTCCGACCTCGAAGGTCAGAACGACGGCTATCCCTATTTCGGCAATCCTGATATGATTCCTGTTCGCGATACCATCAGCGATGTGGTTTGCGACAGCTACGAATTCAATGGTCAGACCATTACCGAGAGCGGTGTGTATAGCGCGTTGATTTCCGACTCTACCCTCTATATCGACAGTACCATTACCATTGTCCTGACCGTTAACCACAGCCAGTATATGGATTATGCCGATTCTGTAGAGGTCGGCAACGGGTACTATGGCAATGGATTCAGCCTCTCTGCTGAAGAAATCCGTGACCTGATGGGCAATGAGCCTCTGTCAGATGTTCATGTGCTGCAGCTGGTGGACAGCCTCCTTACCGAGAACGGCTGCGACAGTGTGGTAGTACTCAACCTCACGATTTACAATTCAGAGGTTGGTGTTCAGGATGCAGAAGCCCAGTTCTCGATAAGCGTATATCCTAACCCGACTATGGGTAAGGTGAACGTGGATGCTGACGGACTGGTAGCCGTTGAGGTTTATGATGCTATGAGCCGCAAGATTGAAGATATCAAGGCCACTTCCGACCATTGTGAATTTACCCTTATCCACAATGCCTCCGGAAGCTACTATCTCCGCATCATCACCGAACACGGTACTGCAGTAAAGAAAGTCGTAAAACGCTAATTATATTAACAGGATAAATATAAAATAAGTAAGATATGAAGAATATTGAAACCACAGTTGAAAACCTTCTTTCCCGCAAGCCTTACGAGGCACCGGAAATTGAGGTTGATGAATATTTGGTTGAGCAGGGATTTGCCCAATCCTCAGCCGAGGATGACGAAGGCATGGGCGGATTTAATGACGAAAATGGAGATGAAACTAATGGCGGTGGTATTTTGCCTGATTAGGTTGAGACATCCTGATGGTTTAATGAATTATATTAGTCTTAATATGAAACGATACAGTTTTATAAAAGTTCTTTTGGCAGCCCTGCTGGTGCTTTCCGTGGCATCATGTAAGAAGGATGTGCTCTTAGGAAATCTCAGTTTTACCGTTGACATGGAGCAACTTGAGGCTGATGACAATGCCAAGAACTATCTCTCCATGGAGAGTTACATCTATTGGGAGAATATTGACACTATTGCCGTATATCCTTGTAATAAGGATGATGCCTTGGTTGAAGTGGATGGCTATTCTTCAGAGGATGACTTTCATTTCCCGATGGTAGTGTCGGACGCAAATCCACAAAGTGCGACCTTCAATGCTACAGGATTCCCTGTTGATGAAGATTACAATTATTATGGCATCTATCCGGCTTCGGCTGGCAGCATGTTGGGACCTACTACCTATATCAAGATGCCAGATGTATATAGATATGGCGGTCATGAGGGTTCTCATGCGTCTGATCCGGATTATACTTTCGGAAGGCCGGGTATTCCTATGGTGGCTCATGCTTCTGCTGAACGCGATGGTACCATCCCTCACATGGACCTCCATACGGTTTGCGGTGTCGCAAGATTTCAGTTCGCTATCGGTGGCACTGCTGAGACAAAAAAGATAAGCAAGATAGAGTTTACTGGTGAAACAGAGAATATTTCCGGCGAATTCATAATTCAAAATATCAAAGATCACATGCCGTATCTTAAGGAGACGACTCGTGGTACCAAGTCAATAACCATTAAAAACATCAACAAGGACTTAGAGCCAGGAAAGGTGTTGTCGTTCTATCTTCCGTTACCTGCGACGGCTGACCCTTATGAAGAGGCTTCAAAATCTTTCCATACATACAACATCAAAGTGACTATTACGACCACGGATGAGAAAACCTTTGTAAAGCGATACTATGTCCATGTTCGTCGTAACTGTCTCTCCTGCCTGCCTACTTTGATAATCAATAATTGGGATGACCCTACTACTACTACTACAGGTGTCTCAGGCAGCGGTACCCAGGATCGTCCGTTCAAGATATTCACTCAAGACGATCTCATCGCCATCCGTGAAGCTTTCAAAATGGCGACTCCTACCATCAATGGAATCAGGATTACAGGAAATACCTATTTTGCTCTGGTAACTTCTAAGGTGGTGCTTGATAATACCCACTGGACAAAAGGTATTGAGAATTTCAAAGGCCATTTCATTGTGACCAATGGTAGTGCAGTAGCATCCGGCATCTCTAACAGAAGTGGGCATCCGGTTTTTGAATCCATATCCGATAGCGGTATCGTAAGCGGTCTGATCATGAGAGGCAAGGATTCTGACGGCAATTCCAACGCCGTTACCTATTCCGGAACCACGGCGTTCTCTCCATTGTGCATCGTTAATAACGGTGTGCTTGAGGATTGCATCAACTATGCCGCCATCACTTCTGCTACCGCAAATCTGGCTGGTGTCTGCGTAACTAATAACAAGACCATCACAAGTTGCGCCAATGGCGGCAATATCACAGGAATCGGTGGCTATAATGCTGCAGGTGTTTGCTATGAGAATTCTTCAACCGGCACCATCACCGGATATACCCTTTCTGACGCAAGAGTGAAAGTGAATGCTACTCAGGCAGCCAGCATCTGCCACACCAATTATGGCAAGATTCAGACCTGTTATGCCCAGCTGGGCTACACCGCTACTATTAACTATTTTTTCGGTGGTCTGGTTTATTCTAATAAAGAAAGCGGCATCATCAAGGACTGCTATGTGGCAGGTCAGCTCAGATCCAGCACACAGGTAGGCGGTATCTGTTTTGAAAATCGTGGTATCATCGATGCCTGCTATGCTAATGCAGCACTCACAGGTGCAACCTATATGGGTGGCATAGCTGCTATACAGGAAGGCAACAGCGCCGAAATCCGCAACTGCTACGGTGTCGCTGGAACTCTTATCTCCACTACATCAAGTACTACTTGTGGCGGTGTTGTAGGCGCTCTTCGTGGCGGTTTGATCAGTAACTGTTTTTACAGCGCTCAGGTTGCTTGCTCAGGCTCGGGTTCCTATTATGGTGAGATCGTAGGTAACGCATCCGGCGGAGCCATCCAGAACTGCTATAATGGCTCTTCTTTGGCAAACTTCTATGGTCGTATTGATGATGCTTCCATTATCCGCTATAATTGCTTTGACCACGACCAATCCTCACTTACCGATCTCTGTAAGTATAATATAGGTACAGGTCTCATAACCTCTGTTACTGCTCAGCAGCAAGGCGCAACCGTAGGTAATGCGCTCTACACAGCACTCAACTATTGGGTGACAACTGGTGTAGGCCACAGTAGTCCATCAGGCACCTATAAGCAATGGACCGAGCAATCAGTTCCAACATTGAAATCCAACTAATACATATAGTTTACAATAAAGAGGCGGAGAATTAATTTTCTCCGCTTTTTTTGTTCTATCAGCGATGTAAGTATAAGACCCGAAAGCGTGTGACATCATTCGGAAAACTTGAACTTCCATCAGAGTATCTTCAAGAGGGTCGGTTTTTATGTAGTAGAATCTCCGGAGGTGGGTGAGTATTTGGATGATTGAATGAAATTTCGATTTTTGATGACATTTTGCATAAGTTGTAGGCTCTCTGTGGTTAGGATCCGAAATTCAACCGAGAGGGACCGGCATCAAAGTCGGGTCCTGTCGGGTG
>JAZUFZ010000039.1:0-14743 GCA_045640985.1 Bacteroidales bacterium | reverse complement strand
GCCCTTGCCCGAAAGGTCTGTCCGGGAGGCTTTTTGTATTCCTTTAACATGTCTCCAGGGGCTTGTATCTCAGGCTTTTCTCTGCGGTAACTCCCTCTTATCTTCTTTTTATCTCCATATTATCTTCTTTTTATCTCCTTTTCTTAGAATAAGAGATAGAAAAAAGATAAAAAGAAGATAAAAAAAAGATAGAAGGGAGTTACCGCGCACAAGTAACAGTATTACATAAGGTAAGTAACTCCTGAAAAAATCGATCCGGCGGGCGGGGTGGCCTGTAGGGGAGATGCTGCGGTTCTGCCACGAGGATACTACGGGGACATCACGAGGGAAACCGGGCTGGGTATGAACGGGTCCCGGGCAAAGGACAACACAAGGGCCATACAATATAAAAAAGCATGAAAATGGGAGGTCTTTTAATTGATAAAAAAATATTTTTGCAGTTTTATTAGGTCAGATGAAAAAAAGTGCGTATCTTTGCACCCGTCGAACTTAATCATTTATTAATCATATAAACTTAAAACTATGGCATTTAAAGGACAAATCGTTATTGATGTCGAGCGTTGCAAGGGCTGTGGCGTATGCGTAGAGGCCTGCCCAAAGCACGTAATCGAGTTATCAAAGAATGTGAACGGCAAGGGTTACAACTATACCCACACCGTGAGCGATGACTGCATCGGATGCGCAAGCTGCGCTATCGTATGCCCGGATGGTGTTATCTCCGTCTATAAGGTTCAATGTTAAACAAGTAAAAAGTTAGATACAATGGCAAAAGAACTGAAATTAATGAAGGGTAATGAAGCTATTGCCCACGCTATGATTGCCAGCGGTACTGATGGCTATTTCGGCTATCCTATCACTCCGCAGTCGGAAGTAATGGAAACTCTTATGGCCGAGATGCCCTGGACTACTACCGGTATGGTGGTGCTGCAGGCAGAGTCTGAGCTGGCTTCCATCAACATGGTCTATGGTGGTGCTGCAACAGGTAAGAAGGTTGCTACCACTTCTTCTTCTCCGGGAATCTCGCTGATGCAGGAAGGTATCACCTATCTTGCCGGTGCTGAAATCCCCTGCCTTATCATGAACGCTATGCGCGGCGGTCCCGGACTGGGAACCATCCAGCCTGCCCAGAGCGACTATTTCCAGAGCGTGAAGGGCGGCGGTCACGGCGACTACCAGCTCTATACCATGGCTCCTGCCAGCGTTCAGGAAATGTATGACTTCGTATTCGAGGCCTGGGATATGGCTTTCAAATACCGTACTCCTGTGCTGCTGCTTACCGACGGTGCTATCGGCCAGTGCATGGAAAAATGCTACACCCGCGACTATGTTCCCCGCTGGACTGAGGAAGAGCGCCAGAAGAACGCTCCTTGGGCAGCATGGGGCAAACCCGCCAGCCGTGGTCACAACATCGTGACTTCCCTCGAACTTGAAAGCTCGAAACAGGAAGTATTCAACCACCACCTGCAGGAGAAATACCGTCAGATGGAGCGCGAGGATGTCCGCTTTGAGGCTATCAACTGCGAGGATGCTGACTATATCATCGTGGCTTACGGTACTTCTGCCCGTATTTCGATGAAGGCTATGGAAATGGCCCGCGCCAAAGGCTTGAAGGTGGGTCTGTTCCGCCTGATTACCCTGTTCCCGTTCCCGAAGGTTCAGCTGGCTGAACTCTCCAAGAAGGTTAAGGGTATGCTGACCGTAGAAATGTCTGCCGGCCAGATGATTGAAGACGTGAAACTGGCTACCGAATGCCGCATTCCTGTGGAACATTTCGGTCGTTTCGGCGGTATCATTCCTACCCCGGATGAAGTTCTTGAAGCTCTCGAAAAACAAATCATTAAATAAGACGCATCATGGCAAATTTAGATATAGTAAAACCTGAGAACCTGGTTTACACGAAAACCAAAGTGATGACCGATGCAACCCTTCACTACTGCCCAGGCTGTGGTCACGGTACGGCTCATCGCATCATTGCCGAAGTAATTGACGAACTCGGCATTCAAGACAAGACCATCGGTATCGCTCCTGTAGGATGCTCCGTATTGGCTTACAACTATTTTGACGTGGATTTTGAAGAGGCAGCCCACGGCCGTGCTCCAGCCCTTGCTACCGCAGCAAAGCGCCTGAACCCGGACCGCTATGTGTTCACCTATCAGGGAGACGGTGACCTTGCCGCTATCGGTACCTGCGAGACTATCCATGCCTGCAACCGCGGTGAGAACATCACGATGATCTTCATCAACAACGGTATCTACGGTATGACCGGCGGCCAGATGGCTCCTACTACCCTTCTGGGTATGAAGACCGCTACCACTCCTTACGGCCGTGACCAGAAGCTGAACGGTTATCCTCTGCAGATTACCGAGCTCCTCGCCCAGCTCCCCGGCACCTACTACGTGACCCGCCAGAGCGTTCATACTCCCGGCAACGTACGCAAGGCTAAGGCAGCTATCCGCAAGGCATTCGAAAACCAGAAACTCGAAAAGGGCGTTTCTTTCGTAGAAATCGTTTCTTCCTGCAACTCCGGCTGGAAAATGACTCCGGTTCAGGCCAACAAATGGATGGAAGAAAACATGTTCAAGAAATATCCTCTCGGCGACATCAAGGTTGACGGCGAATTAGTAAAATAATCATTAAATCCTAACATCATGACAGAAGAAATAATCATCGCCGGTTTCGGTGGACAGGGAGTTCTCTCCATGGGTAAAATCCTTGCCTACTCTGGCGTAATGCAAGATAAAGAGGTTAGCTGGATGCCTTCCTACGGTCCTGAACAGCGTGGCGGTACTGCTAACGTTTCCGTTATCATCAGCGACGAGCGCATCTGCTCTCCTATCATCCGTAATTTTGATACCGCTATCGTGCTCAACCAGCAGTCTCTCGACAAGTTCGAGAGCAGCGTAAAGCCTGGCGGTCTCCTGATCTACGACCCGAACGGAATCACCAAAGAACCTACCCGCAAGGATATCAACATCTACAAGATCGATGCTACTGCAAAGGCTCAGGAAATGGGTATCTCCAAGGTATTCAACATGGTTGTTCTCGGTGGTTTCCTCAAGCTGAAACCTATCGTGGATCCTCAGTACATCCATCAGGGTCTTGAACACTCTCTCCCAGAGCGTCACCACAAGCTGATTCCTCAGAACGAGGAGGCTATCGAAATCGGCAAGGGCCTGATCGAAGCTGTACAGGTTCTCTAATAAAATTATAGAGAATATATAATAAAGGGGCTGCTTTGCGAAGCGGCCCCTTTTAATTAAGGCAACCTCTAAAAATTGATTTTCAAACGATAAGGCTACTCCAGACAGCGCTCCAGCAGGGCGGAACACCCTTCGGCCAGATCGCGGTAGGTGATTTCAAAATCGCCGGTGTACCACGGATCAGCCACATCGCGCGGCAGGAGAAAACGGACCTTGTGCTGAGGATCCTCTGGGATGATACGATGGAGATTGCGGAGGCTGTTATGGTCCATGAGGACCAGATGGTCGAAATGCTGATAGTCCCGCCTTGTCACCCGACGGGCGAGATGGGGAACACAGGGGATTTCATGATGCTGGAGCGTGGCTACAGCTGGAGGATACATGGGATTTCCGATTTCTTCGGTAGAGGTGGCCGCGGAATCAATCTCGAACATACCGGAGACTCCCGCCTGAGAAACGAGATGCGAAAAGATGCTTTGTGCCATGGTGCTGCGGCAGATATTGCCGTGACAGATAAAAAGAATACGTATCATAATTATTTGCAAAATTACAAAATTTTTTGAAGATATAGAAAATATTTGTATATTTGTAGTTTGAATATCATGTACAAAACAACGGCAAAAATATGGATTACAGTGGCTTGCAGCATTATTCTGCTGCACGCTTTTGTGCCACACCATCATCACGACTGCTGTGATGTGGTGGGTTTTGTATTTGAAAATGAATTGAACTGCCACTGTGGGGGATGCGATGATGAAAGAACGGCCCCGGAGGCGTGTGAGCATCATCATCACCCGTTCAACACCTGCAAGCTGCAGGACCTGCTGAGCCAGCTTGTATTGAACACCAGGGAAGATGAGCATTTATGGAATTTTGCTCATGTCTTTATTACATATAATTTATGGGATGCCTCTGGAATGGCCGACCGTACGAAAATCGCGGCTGAAACTGAGGCTTGTGAAATCATATACGGGGACTTTATTGCAGCCCTGCCTCCCGGAGACTGGACAGAAAGTCCAACCCTGCGCGGCCCTCCGGAAAGTTTATATGTGCAGCACAATTTACTGACCATATAAATCTGACCCGGCGGGTCAGAGATCATACAAATGTTGCTATTGTCCTGGCAGCGTATGCCGGGACACAGCAACATCAGTAGAACCAAATTATCTGTAATATCATGAAAAAAATATTTTACTGTTTTCTTTCGGTAATGGGTCTGCTATGCTATACGGCTTGCGGCCACCGGGAAGAAACCCACGAACATGAGCATCATCATGACAGCGAAAAGCTGACAGCCTATAGTGCAAATTATGAACTGTATGCCGAAATCACCCCAATGATTGTGGGGGAAGACTGCGATATACTGGCGCACCTTACCTCTTTGGAAGATTTCAAACCTGTAACCGGCCAGAAGGTTACCCTCGTCGTAAAGACGGACGGAACGGAGCAGCGCCTGAGTCTGGAAAAGCCACAGCAGCCGGGCATCTATACCTTTGAACTTACCCCGGAAAAGGCAGGATGCGCAAGCCTTACTTTCCTGATTGGGGCATCCGGAGAAAAGATCGGATTTCCGCATGTGCATATTCTGGGCTCCCACGATGAGCATCACCATCATGAAGGAGAAGCGCATCACCATGAAGAATCAGCCCCGGCAAATACCGTAACCTTCACCAAGGAACAGAGCTGGAAGATTGACTTTGCAACCATGGAATGCCAGCCCGCCATTTTCGGAAGCATCATCAGAACCTCGGCACAGATAATGCCCAGCCAGGGAAACGAGCGGGAGGTAACAGCCCAGACCTCAGGTATCGTAACCTATAGCGGAGGGGCCTCCACCGCTGTTTTTGAAGGAGCCCAGGTATCGGACGGACAACGCCTTATGTCCATAGAGAGCAACGGTATGGCTGACAACAATATGGCTGTAAGATACCAGGAAGCCCTATCGGACTACGAGCAGGCGAAAGCCGACTATGAACGGAAACTGGGACTTGCCGAAGATAAGATTGTTTCCCAGACCGAACTCCAGCGTGCCAAGGCACAATACGAAACGGCAAAAGCGGTTTACGACAATCTGAAAGGCAATTTTTCCCAGAACGGAGCCGTCGTAAAAGCCCCCCTTTCGGGCTATATCACCAGAATATACGTAAAGAACGGCAGCTATGTGGAAGCAGGCCAGCACCTCGCCACGATATCACAGAACCGGGACCTCTATCTTCGCTGCGAAGTCCAGCCCCGATATTTTGAACAGCTGAAAGGCATCACTACTGCCACCATCATCACCCCTGCCGAAAACAGAGCCTACAGCCTTGAGGAACTTGAAGGCAGCGTGATGGGATACGGAAAATCCACCGAAGCGGGCAATCCGCTGATACCGGTAACTTTCCGCATCAAAAACAGGATATCCCTTGTTCCGGGCAGTTTTATTCCCATGTACATCAAGACAGCCTCCACACAGGAGGTTATAGCCATCCCGAATACCGGCATCGTGGAAGAGATGGGCAACAGATTCGTGTTCGTGCAGATCAATCCTGAACTGTTTGAGAAACGCCCGGTAGAAACCGGAGCTACGGACGGCATATCTACCGAAATATTAAAAGGCCTGGAACCCGGCGAACGGGTAGTCTCCAAAGGGGCACTCATGGTAAAACTCGCCCAGAGTGCCGGGGCTCTCGACCCTCATGCAGGACATGTTCATTCTCATTGACAGGAGGAAAAAGCCATGAAAAGAATATCCTTATATCTTCTCCTGATGTGCTTTCCGCTGATAGGAACAGGGCAGGAAATGAGCTACAGCGCAATAGTGAACCAGCTTATGAGCAACAGTCCGATGTTCCAGCAGACGCTTTCCCATGCCCGGATAGAGGCGCAGGCCCCCTATAGCGGTTCCTTACTGGAAAACCCCGAGGCAGAAGCCGCCTACTACTGGGGAGACCCCGCCGCTATAGGCCACCGATGGGACCTTTCCATATCACAGCCATTTGAAGTCCCCTCAGCCTATATCCACAAAAACCGGATGAGGCAACTGGAAAGCCGGATAGCCACAAGCCACGGCCTCATCGCACTGGTGGAAATAATATCGGAGACCCAGCGGCTATGCTCTGACATTGTATATCAGAACGCGCTTGTCAGACTCTATGAGGAGAGCGAAAGCCGGACCGCAGCATTGGCTGCACTCTATGAAAAACGTATGGCGATGGGGGACTGCAGCGTGCTGGATTATAACCGGGCACAACTGGAACTCTCTACGGTAAGAAACCGGCTTGCCTCAGCCCGCACCTTGAAGATGGAACTCTCATCCCAACTCGAAACCCTCAACGGTGGAGAGCCCCTGAACTTCCAGCAGGACTCGTTCCTTATTCCCGAAAGTCTGCAACCCGGAGCAAGCAGCCGATATGCTTACCGCCAGTTCTTCGACTCCGTTCCCCAAACGGAACATACCGGAGAGCTACTCTACTATCAGACCGCCCGCGATCGTGACAGCCTCAACGTATTGATTGCACAGGACGGGTGGCTTCCCCGGTTTGATATCGGATACGCAAGTGAGAACATCGTAGGCGAGACCTTCCGGGGCGTCACTTTAGGATTTTCCCTGCCACTATGGAACAACCGCGGAAAGGTAAACCTCTCCCGCCAGCATTCCCAATGCTCCCGACAGGACTATCAGAATGCCTGCAGACGTACCGAACTGACCTACCAGACACTTATCAGGAAAGCCAGACTCCAGCTTGAAAATGCTGCTGCACTAAAGCAGAATCTTGAGACCTACAATAACCTGAATCTGCTTTCCAAAGCTTTGGATGCAGGAGAGATTTCCCTCGAATCCTACCTTATGCAGGCAGATTTCTACAACAACGCGGCTCTCGGACTCCTGGATGCGCTGCATTCCCTCGATTACACAATCATACAACTTGAAGCCTCAGACCTGCGCATCATCCAAGGCTCACAAAATTGACAATCATGTTAAACAAAATCATAAAATTCAGTCTCGACAATAAACTGCTCGTCCTGCTGGCAGCAGTACTATTGATAATCGCGGGAACCTATTCCACCAGAAAGATGGACATCGATGTGTTTCCCGACATTACCGCCCCCACCGTGGTAGTGATGACCGATGCTCACGGAATGGCGCCCGAAGAGGTAGAACAGCGCATCACCTTCCCCATCGAAACAGCCGTAAACGGCGCCTCCAGCGTGCGACGCGTCCGTTCCACTTCCCTACAGGGATGCAGTTTCGTCTTTATCGATTTCGACTGGGGAATGGATGTCTTCAAAGCCCGCCAGGTCGTAAGCGAGAAGATGACCACCCTTGCTGAGCAGCTTCCCAAAGGCATCACACCCGTACTGGCTCCCCAGAGCAGTGTGATGGGGGAAATATTATTCATAGGTCTGCAGACCGACACTACAAAAACCCAGGAACTGCTGGCACAAGGCAAGACCCCCACAGACATGCAGGATCTGAGAACCCTCGCCGAATGGGTGGTAAAACCGGCCGTTTTAGGCACGGGGGGCGTTTCTCAGGTAACCATCATCGGGGGCGAGTACAAACAATATCAGATTATCGCCGACCCTATCAGAATGAAATCCTACGGGGTTACCATGGATGACCTTGAGCAGGTGGGAGCCTCGCTCGGCGAAAATTCCACGGGCGGCGTGGTTCGCGACTACGGAAATGAGTACGCTCTCCGTGGTATGGCTCGCACCAGCGACCTCGAAGAACTCTCCCAAAGCCTCGTGAAAGTTCATAACGGGCATCCCGTCCGCCTCTCTGACGTGGCAGAGCTCACCATAGGGAATGCCGTCAAACAAGGTTATGCTTCAGCCAACGCAACACCGGCAGTCATTCTTTCCATCTCAAAACAGCCCGATATCAACACCTTGCGCGTAACACGCGCCATAGAAAAAAACCTGCACAATATCGAGAAATCCTTCCCCTCCGATGTGGTCATGAATACCCATATCTTCCGGCAGGCAGACTTCATATCCTCCTCTATAGGCAATGTCGGGGAAGCCCTGATTGAAGGGGCGGCATTCGTCATTCTCATACTCCTGCTCTTCCTCGGAAGCATCCGCACCACACTTATCTCTATCGTAGCCATTCCGCTCTCGCTCCTCGGAACCATGCTCTGTCTCCACCTCTTCGGACTCGAAATCAACACTATGACCCTCGGAGGTATGTGCATTGCTATCGGCTCACTGGTGGATGATGCCATCATCGATGTGGAAAACGTCTATAAACGGCTCAAGCAGAACCACGCACTTCCTCCCTCGGAACGGGACACTCCATACAATGTGGTATTCAAAGGCTCCACAGAAATCAGGAGTTCCATCATCCACGCCACACTCATCGTAATGATTACTTTCGTCCCGCTGTTTTTCCTCAACGGACTCGAAGGACGGATGCTCAAACCTCTCGGAATCGCATATCTCATATCGCTCTTCATGTCACTCCTCGTAGCCATGACCGTCACTCCTCTGCTCTGCAAGATGCTGCTTTCCAAAGAAACATATCTCTCCCGTCAGCCCAAGGAAAGCCGGATTTCCGCATTTTTAGGGAAACGCTACAGCAAGGCACTACGCTGGGCTCTCGACCATAAACCCGTCGTACTTACCTCTACCCTCGCGCTGCTTATACTCTCCATAGGGCTCCTCTTCACCATGGGACGGGGATTCCTGCCCGACTTCAACGAAGGCTCACTTACCATTTCGGCAGTTTCGGCTCCCGGCATCTCGCTGGAAGAAAGCAACAAGATCGGAAACCTTATCGAACATGAACTGCTTTCCATTCCCGAAGTTACCACAACCTCACGACGCACAGGAAGGGGCGAACTCGATGAACACTCCCAAGCCACCAACGGGGCAGAAATAGACGTAAACTTTACCCTCTCTGACCGCACCAAAGAAGCATTTCTTACCGACGTGCGCCACCGTCTTGCTGCCATTCCGGGACTCGCCGTCAGCGTAGGTCAGCCCCTGGGACACCGTATAGACCACATGGTTTCCGGCACACAGGCGGCTATAGCCATCAAAGTTTTCGGAACCGACCTCAGCGAGCTCTACCGCATCGGCACCGCTATCAAATCCCACGCTTCGAAAGTGGAAGGACTGGTGGATATCAACGTAGAACAGCAGACCGAAGTTCCCCAGCTTCAGATACGTCCCGACCGCAACCGTCTTGCTCAATACGGTATTACCATTGAAGAATTCAACCATTTCATCGAGCTCGCTTTCGGACAGGAGACGCTCGCCGAAATCTATGAAGGCCAGCGAAGCTACCCGCTCGTGCTGCGTCTTGACCGGGGAACCCCTGATATACAGCATATCATGGATGCCCTCATTGACACTCCCGACGGACAGAAAGTTGCCCTCACAGAGATCGCCGACATCGTCTCCGTAGGAGGTCCTAATTCCATCTCCCGCGAAGGGGTACAGCGCAAACTCGTGGTGTCTGCCAACGTGAGCGGACGCGATGCTTTGAGTGCTGCCGGCGAACTGCAACAGATACTCGACCAGGAGATAAGTCTCCCGGAAGGTTACCGCATCGAGTACGGCGGACAGTTTGAGACCGCCCGAAGCGCCACCCGGACCCTCGTACTCGTCTTCCTGCTCGCCCTGCTCATCATCTATCTGCTTCTCTACTCCGAGTTCCGCAACCCTGCGCTCTCCCTCATCGTACTCCTCAACCTGCCCCTCGCCCTCATCGGAGGTGTGATAGCCGTATGGCTGGGGTCCGCTACGCTCAGCATTCCTGTAATCATCGGATTTATCACACTCTTCGGCATCGCTACCCGCAACGGTATTCTCCTCGTGGCGCGCTACCGGAGCCTCACCATCCCGGACCTGCGCAGCCTTATCCTCACCGGTTCTCTTGACCGGCTCAACCCGATCATTATGACCGCACTCACCACGGCACTCTCACTTATTCCTATGGTATTAGCCGCCAGCCGGCCGGGCAATGAGATACAGGCCCCTATGGCTGTAGTGGTTCTCGGCGGACTGATTACCTCTACCCTACTCAACATCTTTGTAGTTCCCATTGTTTACGAAATATACAAAAAAAAGCAATCCTCAGATGAAACAGACAACCCTTCTCTATATTGAAAAAGACAACCGCTATCTGATGCTCCACCGCACGAAGAAAGCCCACGATGCCAGCCACGACAAATGGATCGGTGTCGGGGGCAAGTGCGAACCTGATGAGAGTCCTGACGAATGTATGCTGAGGGAATGCCTCGAAGAAACCGGACTCCGCATCACGCAATGGAAATACCGGGGTATCGTCACTTTCATTTCCGACATCTGGCCCTGCGAATATATGCACCTCTTTACGGCTACCGGATATGAAGGCAACCTCATCTCCTGCGACGAAGGAGACCTCCAATGGATAGACAAGCAGGAACTTTTCAATCTTACCCTCTGGCCGGGCGACAGAATCTTTCTGAAACTGCTGCAGGATCCGGAGCAGGAGTTTTTCTCGCTCAAACTCACCTATCGAGGCGACGATCTCATAGAAGCAAGACTCAACACTATTCCTTTAGAATTATAAAATAATCAGGGCTGACGCTCTTATCGCGCCAGCCCTATTATTCTTTTCTTGAGGCAAGATTTATTTCACGCCCGTAGAAACACCCGTTCTGGAAGCCTCATCCAAAGTACCCACATCACGTTTACGCAATGGTTTCTGGGCTGTACCGAAGTTCCACTGCAATCCCAGTTTTACCTTCTGCACGAGATATCTCTGGTTATATTCCGTCTCAACCCCGTCTCCTGCCAGAATAACGAAACTATTGTTCATTGTGCGGAAAATATCCGTGATGCCCAGAGAAAAGGTCAGCCGGTTGTCCTTTGTCGTCTTTTTTACAGCCAGATTATACGACTGATTCCAATCCGCACGGATATATCCCGAAGTTACCGGAGTCGAGAGCCATCCGTCAAATTCTATCCGCCAGTCCTTTCCAGGAAGAACCGAAAGACTTGCGTATGCCGATCCATAAAACGAATGTACTTCGTATGGCTCCCCGCTTCCCGGCTGGCCAGCCACGAGGCTTTCCGTCTCAGGAGACTGGCTGAAGAAATCGTAAGCGCCCATATTCATCATCAGCCTTACCATCTTTCCCAAGGGCAGTTCCGTAAGCGTCACACCGCCTCCCAGCATTCTGTTACGTCCGAAGTTATCCATATACATAATCTGGTCGCCCGTGGCAGGATTCAGTTTGGGTATAACCGAAATCACGTCCCTGCTGTTAATCCAGTTGGCCGACAAAGTCACGAAATAGCCCAGTCCCACCGTAAGGCTCAGATTGTCGCTGTAGCACGGCTTCAAGTCGGGGTTACCCATATTAGAAGTGTGGGCATCCACATAATTCTGGAACGGGTTGAGCTGCATGAAATTCGGACGCTGGATACGGCGCGTATAACTCAGGCTCAGGCGTTTCTTCATATCCGGCGTATTATAGCCGGCATACAAAGTCGGGAACAAATCAAAATAGTTCTGTTTCACCGTATTGTCGCTGTTGAAAGCGTATGTGTATTCCCCTCTCAGACCAGCTTTAGCCGAGAATCCGCCTTTGAACTGACCCGCCAGCGTAGCATACAACGCCCCTACATTCTCATTGTATCTGAATGGCGTTACAACAGGAGTCGTTCCCGTAGCCGAAGAACGGAGCGTCAGTTCATTATTCGTAACGGAGGTAGCCCATTTCGCGCCCGCCTCCATCATATATCTTCCCCACACGACACTCTGGTAATCGGCCTTCGCGCTGTAAATATCAATCACACTATGGGAATTGATACCAATCGCGTCCTCAGAATACCCCGTACCGGCAGGGGCAAGCAGATTCGTAATATAGGATTCAATCGTATTGCTCTGACTGGCATTCACCCGCGCATAATCCAGATTAGCCGTAATTTCAGATGCGCGCGCCTCGTCAAAGATATGCGTATAATTCATATTAGCCATATACTGACGCGTATCGTAACCCGTACGGGCGTATGACAGCAGATCCTGAGAAGCCACATCATTCATATACATCATCGTCCGGTTGGCATTGGTATCGGCCCACTGGGAGACATAATTCACCGGCATAGTGAAAATCACCCCTATCGTATTGGCGGAATCCACCATCCAGTCATTCCCAACCTTCATCATCAGACTGCGCGAAAATATAGTGTTATAGGAAGAAGCCTGTTGCCGCATCGAAGCAATCCCCGGCAGCTGTGCCTGCATATCAGAATGCAGGTCCACTCCCATTTCCGAAGTCTGTTCCCACAGCTGGAGGAATGTGTTGGTCTTGTCGGTACGGTAAGATATATTCCCCGAAATATCCTGATCCACAAAGAAATTCTGCTGTCTGGAGAGCAGTTCAAGTTCCCTTCCGAATCCCATACCGCCCAGATTGCCGCTCAACGAGCCGTTCAATCCGCTCATCAAAGTGCGGCGGGTCTTTATATTGATGATTCCCCCCTGCCCTTCAGCATCATATTTGGCAGAAGGATTGGCCATAACCTCAATCTTGTCAATCGAAGAACCCGGAGTTCCCCGCAACAGATTTTCCAACGATTTCCCGTCCAGCTGCGACGGACGGCCGTCAATCCATACCGATACCGACTGGCCATTCAGAAGGACATTTCCATCCTTATCCACACTTACGCCCGGCGCCTTCCGCAACACCTCCAGCGCATTGTTTCCTTGAGCCAGCGCACTCTGGGCTACATTCACCACCAGTTTATCCATCTTCTGCTCCACTATCGGAGTCTTGGCCTCGATCATCACCGCCTCCAGCATCGTACCGTCAGGCGTAAGCCCCACAGACCCCAAATCCATGGTATCAGCCGTCGCACTTACCACAAGCCCTTTTTTCTCATACCCGATAGAGCTCACCACAAGCCAGCAGGACATCTTCTCTATGGACCCCGGCTGACGCTCCACCGACAAGACAAACCCGCCCTCCAGCGAAGCCACCGTTCCCGCAAGCATTACCCCCATACTGTCAGCAGGAGCCTGTGCCGGATCTGCCGCAGCCGGAATGCCGTCCGGCAAAGGATAGAGAGCCACCGTCGCAAACGGGACCGGCTCACCCGAAACCTGATCCACCACAGAACCTCTCAAAGTCCAGCCCTCCTGGGCATTCACAGCCACCATAGAAAAGCAGCATAAAAATAAAAAGACAATATAATTCTTCATTCTATCAATGTTTTTTTGTTATTTTGATTATTAGACGCCGCAAAACCGCAAAAAACTACATTCTTTGACAACTTTTTTCATAAAATTTTCCTCGCCCATCCGGTCATTTCCTCCCCCATACACCCTAACGCACTAATCTCAAGAAACTTTCACATATATAGAATTCGCTTTCTGTCAGAGGCAAGAAAAAATAAATTTGCACGCTATAATAATTATTCGTAATTTTGCAGTCACAAACATAGCATAATCAACAGCCGGCCCGGCTGATATATAAAGTATATAAACATGAAGAAATTGGGTCTTTTTTGTGCGGTAGTTATGTCAATATTCACTTTTGCGGGATGTAATCAGCCAGAGACATCAAATATATCTGAAGAAGATTACGTATTATTTCCTGCTCTTAATGGGGACAAATATGGCTATATCGACACCTCTGGAAATATCGTAATCAATCCGCAGTTTGAAGATGCCTGGCCTTTCTCAGAAGGATTGGCGAAGGTAAAACTCGGTGACAGATGGGGCTATATCGACAAGACGGGAAATATCGTAATCAACCCACAGTTCAAAGAGGCATGGTCTTTCTCGGAAGGAATGGCAAAGGTAAAACCAGAAGACAGATGGGGCTATATCGACATGTCTGGAAAAATCGTGGTCAGTCCCCAATTCGATGACGCATTTGATTTCTCAGAAGGATTGGCGTGTGTGGCAGTTGGAGACAGCTATGGTTATATCAACAAGACGGGAAACCTTGTAATCAATCCCCAGTTCGATTTTGCCGGAGCTTTCTCAGAAGGTCTGGCGGATGTGAAACTCGGAGACAGATGGGGCTATATCGACACCTCTGGAAATATCGTAATCAATCCCCAATTTGATTTTGCCGGAGCATTCTCAGAAGGAACGGCGAAGGTGGAAATTGAAGAAAGATGGGCCCATATCGACAAATCGGGTAAGATCGTATATTCTGAGGAATAAGAGACCGCACACCCTTCCAAGGGCAGGCGCTCGCCCCAGGTCTTCAACGGCCGCTACCTCACCGTTACCTGTAACGAAGAGGGCAGGCTCCGACTCAACCTCAAGGCAACCTATCTCACCGCGGACTTCTCCGCGAAAGAGTTCACCAAAGGACTCAACAAGGAACTTTTTGCAATGGGGTTCCAAAGAGCTTGCTCTTTAGGCCGGAATAAAAAAGTCATGAGACGGTAGTCGAATAAATCGGCCAGGCACTCAACTGCCTCTTAGACAAAGAGTAACCGGATAAACAACTGTCTTCAGTCTTCAGTCTTCAATCCAAAAAATGGATACACAAACCCTCTTTATATACTACTTAACTAACTAATATATAGATAGTTATAGAGTGTTTGAA
>JAZUFZ010000038.1:0-3233 GCA_045640985.1 Bacteroidales bacterium | reverse complement strand
AGTTACCACGAAGAAAGCCCACGGAAAAGCCGGGGCTGCCGGTTACGGATTTTTATCCGTCTGCGCCTCTCTGAATCCTTGAAAAGTATTATTTTTCAAAGTCTTGAGAATCGTTATGAGTTTCAAAGGAATAAAAGTTTCAGAGGTAAAATGTGGATTATCTGGAAAAGTGTTAAATGGTGTTAAAATTATGGGGCGTTGTCACACATCTCAATGTTTCCCGCGTCCAATATACGAAAAAGCACTTGCGATAGTATATCAGCCAGATAACTCCCAAAAATGTTAAATTACGTTAAAAATATTGGGTATTGTCACACATTTCACTTTTTTCTGCGCCTAATATACACGAAAAAAAACACATACAATAATATATTGTCCATACAAAACCCAGCTTGATAATCGTTTACGGAAAATAACAATAATTTATTTGCACAATTCAAAAATAAGTCGTATCTTTGCAAAAACAAAACACGAACAATTATGAAATTAAAACCGTTTATTTTACTGATGATGTGCGCCTTTGGGGGGCTCTCTGCCCAGGCGCAGACAATGACCGCCGTATGCGATCAGACTTCAACCAACTCGATAACCCGCCGCTATGGGGAGAATATCGTTGTGTATAACCGGAATCAGGATTCGAGTGTGTTCAATGTGATGAACGGTGAATACACTCAGTTATACACAATAAAAATGGATACCTCGGTACGGGTGAATGATTTTGAGATACTGGGTGAGGAACTGTATTTCTGCGGCACCCACCGCACAAATGTAATCGGGGATAAGAAAGTATGCATCGGAAGCATTTCGTTTTCAAATAACTGGCCGATTGCTAACCGGACTGTTACGTTCTATGATGACCCCACTTTTGCCTGTGTTGCTGATATGACGGACGCGTTACGCATAGCAGCATATAATGTTGGTATTGTCAGACATATTTTCTTTGTGGCGGAGGCGCGATTATATGACCAGAGCAGGACAAGAGGTATTGTAGAATTGATAGCAAAACCAACAGTAACTAATCCTTCATACAAATGGAGTGCTTATTTCTCATTGGATAGTATTGAATATTTTAATGATGTGGTCGTAACGGATAATTATGTAATCACCGCCGCCAAAAAAAACGGAAGCGGAGGAATCTATATGCGGAGGTTTAGTAAACCAGGAAATAATCAGGAAACATCAGCTGTTATACGCCAGACGAATCAACTCTGGATTGCGGATATGTATTGGTATCCTTTGACGGATCCATATATGACGAGAACAGAGAATGACAAAGTGGGAATTGCTTTTTACGGAGACCATGAGGGGGACAGAGGATTGATAATAGAAAGTATAAACTTTGCCGGAACGCCCACGGTGACAAAGAATCAGATAGATGTAATTCCTAATTATAATATCAATCGACAAAAGATCAAGGATATCCGCTATGACGGATTTGCGAAGCGGTACCTGATTATCCAACAGAATTATAGATTACCTTTGGCTTTTGATCCTATAAAACCGCATGCTTTTATTTTGTATTCTGGGGAGGCTCGCTTATACAGTGATGCACCTTCCTCCACCACAAAGATAATCGTCCAGCCTACGTCCAATATACTCTATGGTATTGATTACTACAGCGCCTCGGTTTTTGTAACAAGCGGAAAGTCTGGCAATAATATTAATAATGAAATAATATTCCATAAGAATAACCTCACAAATTCGACAGACTGCAACACGAAAACAACAGGAAACACAACCCTTTTGAGTACAGGAACCGTATGGGAGTCGAGCAGTTCACTTGATGTACAGACAGATCCTCCTATCGCATCATTTATGCCATATACAACTGCTACTGCACCTGTTTCATCAAAAACTATAACCATCAATTGTTCATCTAATTAAAATATTAAGTTTATGAAAAAATTACTTGTATTTTTAGCCACAGTATTAGCACTTTCGATGTCCGTAAGTGCCCAGAATACAAATGTACAAGACCTTTCGGGCCGCCATGCGGATTATTATTATCTGGAGCCTTGGTTATGGGATTCAACGATAACTACAACATCTTTATATCCTTCATTAGGACATGTCGCATGGGAAGGCGCACCGGATTCTCTATTTGGGTGGGAAGCTGTACATATTTACAACACCCAGATACCGTTGCCGCTGAAAGGTATCGCTATTGTCGGAAATCCCCGCTCCACAGGCCCTTTGGCTGATTGTGCCCTGAACCTGTATTCATACGATTATGTAATGGATGAACGAGTGCTGTTATCTACCGCCACATTTAACCCGCATGATTCGGTAGGTCTTTATGGAATCAATATACTTAATTCCATGTGGGGTGGACCTACATATATAGATAGAACTTACCTGAATCTATATGAAGCAATGTTTGATAGTACGGTAATTGTAGATGGTCCATTCCTTGTGGGATATCCTGCTCACGATTACAGGTATTTATTGGCTACATATACGTTAGGAGGCTATAACTATCAGGGCTTTGATGAAGATTCTCTTCATACTCTTGGCCGAGTTTATTCCAATTTCTATGATGTGTTTCTTCCTGGTTCATCGGTGGATTGGGAATTTATGTCAGACCCTTTATGGTTCCCCATCATAGATACAACCGGATTCACCATGCCTGCTGTGGATTCCTGCAAGAAGCCGGAGAATATCCAGATGAGGGAGATTGTGGGAAGATCTATTGACGAGTATCCACCGCTTGAAGATTTACCTCCGTATAGAGACACTACCGATACTAAATATCTGGAGATTTCATGGACACCGGCTCCGGGAAGCACGGCAACGGCAGTATATTGTGAATGGTGGCATGCCGATACCCTCAAGGAAAATGGTATTTATGGCAAGGCGTTTAGTAAAGTTTGGGTTTCTGTAGAGGAGGATTGGACAATTAAATACCGACTCAGAAGCCTGGGCAGCAGAATGGGATGCTCATGTTCGGCGAGCGACAGTACAGAAAAAATAGATTATTATTGGGGAATGCTGGCAGATACGCGCGATACAATAACGGGGGTTAGATATTGGTACGATACGACCCAGACAGACCCGGTAAAGATAGACGAGCCGCAGCAGGAGAATCCGCTGGTGGAACTGACCTACGTGATGCCGAATCCGGCATCGGGTCAGGTGACCATAGCCTCCTCATTTGGTCTCCGGAGCGTGGACATCTATTCCATGACTGGTACACTCGTGATGCGTCAGGACCTCTCGGGCTACGCCCAGCAGAT
>JAZUFZ010000037.1:0-69169 GCA_045640985.1 Bacteroidales bacterium | reverse complement strand
GGAGGAGACGTCGAGGGTGAGGTCTCCGCGGAGGGTCTGGGAGAGGATGACCTGTCCGGCGGCGTTGAGGATTTCCAGATGATATTCCCCCATCGTGGGGGCGTGGAGCGTGGTCTGCTGGTGGGTGGCGTTAGGAAGGAGTACGAATTTCTCCATGTCGGTGGGGGCGATGCCGCATTCCCCGGCGGGGTTGGACCGTATCAGGGCATAGTCCGACCACTGGTCTTCGCATCGCGTGCAATGGGCGCGGAGGTAAGCCTCGTAGGTGACCGATGCCTCCAGCCCGGAGAGGATGACCGAGGTGTCTCCGATACCCGAAACCACCGTACCGGTTCCCTGAACAAATCCTTGAGGGCCGTATTCCACCTCGAAATCCGTCCCGTAGGGAGTTGTCTTCCATGTCAGCCGGGAACTCGTATTCGACACCACATCTACCCCCACCACTTCAGGCACATGACATGGCGGCGGCGTCAGTATCGGGAATAGAAATATCGCTTTGTCTCTCCAACAAATGCATGGAAAGTCTATGAAATTTGGTGATGCTCTGAGAATTCCAAAATGGTCCTGCCTCAATTCGTAGTTGTAAAATTCCTGAAATGGGTAGTCGTTCAATACAAGAATTCTTAATTTACTTATTGTAGAATCATGATTGTGTTCAGTGTTCTTGACCCCTAAATAAATGGTGCTTGCGTTTGGCATATAGGCATCGTCAAAATAAACTTCCTTTATGGGTAGAATCGAATCAAGGGTGTAATACAATGCTAAGTCACCATAACCGCGCCCATATAGATGAAAATACCGATAGGGATGGATGTTAAGACTTCCGAAGGCGGCAGAATCAGTGAATGTAAATTCGTTTTTGTTAGTACTGTCATACACAACCATTTGGAAGTTAATATATGCATTGCGGTTGGTGTCAATATATTCATCCGTAGGCGGAGTTAGCCAATAAATACTGGAGGGCATTTTATAGAAAAATGTATCCCATAGAACAAAAGCCGCACCATATATCGGTTGTCTGGTTTCCTGTGATACAAATATTCCAGTCATTGTATCTACAGATACGAACCCTAATCCGGTTGTTGAGAAACTGGGCAACTCGGAATTGTGGAACTGTGGCATAAGATAATTCTCATATCCAAAAGATACCGTATCCTGTGCCTTGGCAGTATAGGTAAAGGCAGTCAGGAAAACTAATGTCGCAAAGATTATTCTTTTCATGGTATATTCCTTGGTTCGTGTCGGGCACAACTGCTATGGTTGAATTGTTTTTTTTGTTATTCTACAATCAGTTTTCTGGTGGTAGAGGCGTCGGGGCGGGAGCCGTGGATCTGGAAGAGGTAGAGGCCGCGGGGCCAGGAGGAGACGTCGAGGGTGAGGTCTCCGCGGAGGGTCTGGGAGAGGATGACCTGTCCGGCGGCGTTGAGGATTTCCAGATGATATTCCTCCAGCGTGGGGGCGTGGAGCGTGGTCTGCTGGTGTGTGGCGTTAGGGAGGAGCTCAAATTTTTCCATGTCGGTGGGGGCGATGACGCTTTCTCCGGTGGTGGTGAACTGTATCAGGGCATAGTCCGACCACTGGTCTTCGCATCGCGTGCAATGGGCGCGGAGATAAGCCTCGTAGGTGTCCGATTCCTCCAGCCCGGAGAGAATGACCGAGGTGTCTCCGATACCCGAAACCACCGTACCGGTTCCCGGAACAAATCCTTGAGGGCCGTATTCCACCTCGAAATCCGCCCCGTAGGGAGTCGCCTTCCATGTCAGTCGGGAACTCGTATTCGACACCACATCTACCCCCACCACTTCAGGCACATAGCACGGCGGCGGCGTCAGTATCGGGAAAAAACAATGATAAGCGCAATCATTCCGATCTTTCCAACGAACGTCGTAAACTTCATCTTCAATGAATTGTCCTTTTTTTAGGTATCCCCAACAGTAATGGAGGTGTGTTGGGTCGTGTTGGGGTGGGATGTGGAATCCTATCGTGCGTATATACGGGAATTGCCACAAATCTAACTCATGTTCAGGCGCGTGAATTTCTTCTTCGTCAATTCTACAGTCGTATGATTTGAATCCATAATAGAAAGTGTCTCGTTCAGTATGTGGATTTTGGTAATAATTTTCATGCATGGGCATTAATGTATCGCATATAGGTCCGTGGTGGACCAATAGATTGAAGGTCATGTGTAGATATCTGTAGCATTTTCCATAGGGATTCCCAAAATCAGCCGAATCGGACATTTGCCATTTTCCATACTCGTCTTTGTCAAACAAAACAATCTGTCCGGGATTGTTTTCGTATTGAGAGCCGTCTTGTGGGTATTCGTGATTGATGGCTGTCGCTATGCCATAGATGGTGATATCCTGGTTGGGTGTCATTCTTTTGCCATTTGTTACAGGCGTGAAAAATTGAGGATACCCATTTGACATAGTACTAAAAGGAGCGTAAGTGGAGTCCATCACGTATTCCGCCGATGGGCAATAATATACTGAATTTACAAATTCCAGTGTGTCCTGAGCTTCTGCGGCAAAAGATATCGCCAGCGTGAGCATTGTTAAGATAAATGTCTTTTTCATACTGTATCTGTTTTTCATGGTATTATCCCTTGGTTCGTGTCGGGCACAATTGTTATGGTTTGAAAGTGCAAAGATACAGATAATTTTCTGTTCTGCAAAATTTTAGTCGTATTTTTAAGAAAAAAGACGGAAGCTCCACCTGTTCCAGTGGGTCTTCCGTCTGCATTTCAGTGTGTTGTGGGGAAATGTTTAGTCGATCTCCAACTGTCCGTAGTAGCAGGTTTCGGAGGCTTCGGGGCTGTCTGCGCGCACGGTGAAGACATATACCTCAATCTTGTGTCCGCTCATGGTCTTCGGGAGGCGGAAACGGAACGCTCCGTCTTTGCGTATGGCGTTGTCTCTGCCGAAGAATTTTGCCGGAGCTGGGGCATCCTCCGTATCGTAGCATAAGAGGCAGATGTTGTCATCGTTTCTGGCGTTCCACTGGTCTTCGGCGGTGGTCCAGTTCAAGGTATAGCCTTGGGCGAGTGTTCCGGTAATCAGGAGGTTCTCGACGCCGGGAACGGAGCCCTGGCTGCATCTTACGAGGCTCCAGTCAATAACGTGGTTCCCGTTTTCGGTCTTGATGGCTCTGGACATGTTGGCGCTGATGCCGGCGTTGAA
Organism: Bacteroidales bacterium; assembly: GCA_045640985.1. Lineage (GTDB taxonomy): Bacteria > Bacteroidota > Bacteroidia > Bacteroidales > P3 > Colimorpha. The sequence goes on along the minus strand of JAZUFZ010000037.1, from coordinate 65,990 downwards.
GGCTGTGCGTGCCCCGTCAATCTGGGAGGCGAATCCTTCGCGGAAAGCCTCTTTGAGAGGGCTGAGGCTCTGGAGGCATACCTGGAAACGGCTGCGCTGGCGTACCTGCTTCGTACTGTGGGATTTGTTCTTGGTGATGGACTGGCGCACGTATTGTTTGCCGCCACGGACGTAGTAGGTCAGTGCCCCTACCTTGCCGCTCATGATTTTGTTGGAGTCTTTTTCAGCTTTTGCCATGATGTTATGTTTTTTTAGGTTGTTGTTTCTTAGGCGTTTTACCGGGGTAACTGGCTCTTATCTTTTTTCTATCTTCTTTTTATCTTTTTTCTATCTCTTATTCTTAGAAAAGGAGATAAAAAGAAGTTAATATGGAGATAAAAAGAAGATAGACCGAAGTTACCTGCTTATATAACAAGAAAAATCACTTTTTATTGTGTGGAGAGTGAAAAAAATCTTCAGGAGGGGGAAATGATTTCTTTATGGAGTTGTAAGGCTTTGACTGTCAGTATGCTATGATTTATGTGCGGATATTTCGGGCGAAAATGTTTGGCGGTATGAAAAATGTTTGTATATTTGCAGTGTGACTTGTGGTGGAAAAATGGAGTCCGCGTTCCCGCAAGTCTCTGAAAACAAGCGCTATAATCAGGACGGGCTCCGAAATGCAAAATAATACAAATCATGAAAAAGTTATTTTTCTTTCTGGCACTGGTGCCTTTTCTAATGACTGGCTGCAATGATGACAACATCACCAAGGCCGATCCCAACCAGATAATCTACGACGGTATTGTGGTGGATGTGGTGCCATACATGGGGTTTGACGTGGAAAACAGCCGTTTCTATATGTCTGCCAACGCTATGGATACCCTCCATCCGGCAACGATCAAGGGCGATATGTTCGAGAGCAACATCGGCAAACTGTATGACCTTACCGAACAGGACATGAAAGACAATTTCTCCCTGATGTTCTCGATGATGAATCCGGACGTTTATGTCGGCATGGAAAACCATCCGGATGATTTCCGGGGAGTAATCAATGAGACTGAGTATGTGAACGAATCACCGTTCAATAAAGGCGAGATGTCGCTGACCCGCGAAGGGGACGGCTACAAGTTCCTTCTGAGCGGAACGCTGAGAAACGGCAAGAAACTGGACGTGAACCTGGATATTACCGCCGAATATGTGGAGATTCTGGAGTGGAAATAGCCTCCTCCGCTGAAAAAGAATTGAATCGGGCATTTCTCGGGAAATGTCCGATTCTTGTTTCTGTGGCGGTCTGATAATGAGTGGCTTGAGAAGAATAGGGAAACTTTTTTGAAAATATATTTGCGGGAATGGAATAATGTTTGTATCTTTGCATTTTCGGAATATAATATATAAACGACATAACATAATGATTGCAAAAGAATTACTTGAACCGCGCAGCATCGTTATCTGCGGTGCTTCCAGCGACATTCACAAGCCCGGCGGAAAGGTTTTGAAGAACCTTATCGACAGCGGCTTCAAAGGTCAAATCTATGCCGTAAACCCCAAGGAAACTGAGGTGCAGGGCATTAAATGCTATGCCAAGGCTGACGATCTGCCACAGGTGGATTGCGCCATTCTGGCTATCGCTGCCAAATTCTGCGCAGCAACCGTAGATACTCTGGCTCACGAAAAGGGCACCAGAGGATTTATCATCGTCAGCGCCGGCTTCTCAGAGGAGAATGCTGAAGGTGCGGCTATCGAGAAACATATCGTGGAAACCATCAATTCTGTAGGCGGCAGCCTTATCGGCCCCAACTGCACCGGTTTCCTCAACACCAACTATTGCGGTGCTTTCGATACCCCTATACCAACCCTTTCTCCCAAAGGCGTTGATTTCATCACGGGTTCGGGTGCTACGGCTGTATTCATCAAGGAATACGGTATCACCAACGGTCTGCAGTTCAACTCCGTATGGGCAGTGGGAAACAGCGCCCAGACCGGTATCGAAGAGGTTCTGGAACATCTCGACGAGACTTTCGATCCTGAGAAGTCCAGCCACGTGATTATGATGTACATGGAGAAAATCTCCAATCCGCAGAAACTGCTGAAACACAGCCGCAGCCTTATCAATAAGGGTTGCCGTATCGCAGCCATCAAGTCGGGCGGAAGTGCAGCCGGAAGCCGTGCCGCCTCCAGCCACACCGGCGCCCTGGCTACCAACGATGCAGCCGTAGATGCACTGTTCCGCAAAGCAGGTATCGTACGCTGCCAGAATCGTCAGGAACTTACCACCGTGTGCGCTATCTTCATGCACCCCGAGGTGAAGGGCAAGAATATGGCCGTGATTACTCACGCCGGCGGTCCTGCCGTAATGCTTACCGACGTGCTCTCCAACAACGGTATGGATGTGCCTCATATCGAAGGTCCTAAGGCAGAAGAACTTCTCGGAAAACTCTTCGCCGGTTCTTCCGTAGGTAACCCTATCGACTTTCTGGCTACGGGTACTGCAGAGCAGCTGGGTCATATCATCGATGCCTGCGAGAACGATTTCGACAATATCGACTGTATGTGCGTGATTTTCGGTTCTCCGGGACTGTTCGCAAACTGGGAGGTTTATAAGGTGCTTGACGAAAAGATGAAGACCTGCAAGAAACCTATCTTCCCAATCATCCCGAGCGTTATCAACGTGAAGGACGAGCTGGCAGACTTTATCAACAACAAGGGCCGTATCAACTTCCCCGAGGAATGCGTGTTCGGCAATGCCCTCTGCAAGGTTTACAACACTCCGAAACCTCAGCCGGAGAACGTAGAACTGCCTAAGGTTGATGTGGCACGTATCCGCAAGACCATCGACCGCTGCAAGGACGGCTATATGGAGATCGCCGACTATAACGAACTGCTCGACGCAGCAGGCATCAGCCGCAAGAAATCGGTAGAGGTCAGCAAGAAGGAAGACGCACTCGCTTTCGCTAAGGAAGTCGGCTGCAGCAAGGATGTTCCATTGGTAATGAAGGTCGTAGGTCCGCTTCACAAGAGCGATGTGGGCGGCGTTACCCTCGGCGTGAAAGACCTGGATACCGTGGCTCGCGAATTTGACCGTCTGATTGTCATCCCGGAGACCTATGCAGTAGAGATGTATCCGATGCTTGACGGTACGGATGTGTATATCGGAGCTATCCGCGATCCTAAGTTCGGTCATCAGATTTTCTTCGGTCTCGGCGGTATCTTCATCGAGGTACTGAAAGATGTTCAGTCAGCTCTGGCACCAATCACAGCCGCAGAAGCAAAGGAAATGCTCACCAAACTCCGCGGCTACAAGATCCTTCAGGGAGTCCGTGGCCAGGAGGCTGTGAATATCGACATGTATGCCGATCAGATCGCCCGCGTAAGCGCATTGGTACAGGCCGCACCTGAAATCGCAGAAATGGACCTCAACCCGTTGCTGGGCAACCCACGCTATGTAACTGCCGTGGATGCTCGCATCCGTCTTGAAAAATAATATTGCAATGCGAGAGAATGGCTCCGCTGCCGGCGGAGCCTTTTTCTTTTATTATGGTATGGTAAAGAATATAATATTTGATTACGGTAATGTGCTGGTCCATTGGAATCCGGCGCCGGTGTATAATGACTATTTCCGCAATTCGGAGGCTTGCGCCGAGTTTATGGCTGTGCTGGAGCAGTTCGGGTTTCATAACCGCGTAGATGGGGGAGAAAAGGTGGATACCGTGATGGCGGAATTTGTGGCAGAATACCCGCAGTATGAGGCTCCCATACAATATTACAAGACCCGATGGAATGAGATGCTGCCGGACGAGATCCCGGGAATGCGGGCTTTATTGGCGGAACTTGTGTCGGGAGACCGTTTTGAGGTCTTCGGGCTGACCAACTGGACGATGGAGAATTTCCCGATTGCGTATGACCGGTTCGAGATTCTGAGAATGATAGACCGGGTGGTTATCTCGGGTAAGGAATTTATGATAAAGCCGGAAGAGCGGATTTTCCGACTTCTGCTTGACCGTTACCGGCTGATCCCTGAGGAATGTCTTTTTGTTGATGACAGGGCAGCTAATGTGGAGGCAGCAAGGAAAACAGGAATGCAGGCGCATCAGTTTGAGTCCGCGGAAAAACTCCGGAAGGCCTTGGCGTTGTTGTAGCCGCAAATAAAAAGAGCCCCCGGTCTGGAGGCTCGTTATTGCAAAGGAAAGATATTGCTATTCTTCTTCGGTGAAAATCCCACCGGCGTTAGAGTTAGCCAGCAGCATATCAAGCATCTGCTCGGGAGACATTCCGATATAGGGAATCATCTTTTTGGTGTCTGCTGCGAGGTTGTGCTCCGGATAGTTCTCTACAAAGAAAGTGTAGGCCTCTTTCGCAAGGTCGTATTGCTCGCTCTGTTCGTAGGCGAACCCTTTCAGAAAGTAGCATCCGGCGATGTCGGAGAAATCGGGATACTCGTCAATGATGCGGTCGATATACTCAAGGGCTTCATCGGTATTCCCGACATTTACGGAAACGTCGGCAGCTCTCTGCAGATACACGGGTGCGAGTGAATCCTTCGAGAAACGGTCAGCAAACTGAACGTAAAGGGTCACGATGGAATCGGCGGTCTGAGGATTGACGGCGATAGCACTTAAAGATTGTTCCATCTTAGTGATGGCTGCGATTTGCTTGTCGCGATTGTGGGAACATCCAGCAAGAAGGATGACGACGCAAAGAGTGCAAGCGAATAAAATTTTGCTTTTCATGATATTTTATTTCTTTTTTGCGTATTTCATGCGATAGCGGGTACGGAGTTTTCCGGCAGCCACGTCGTTGAGTTTGTGGCGGATCATCGTCTTGCGGAGATTGCTGAGGTGGTCGGTAAAGACTTTCCCGTTGAGGTGGTCGATTTCGTGCTGTGCCACGCGGGCGAACATTCCGGAAATCTCTTCGGTATGTTCTACGAAATTCTCGTCAAAATAATTTACGACTACGGTCGTGGGGCGGAGTACATCTTCGTGGATGTCAGGTATGCTCAGGCAGCCTTCGTTGAAGAAGTCTTTTTCGCCTTTGTATTCCAGAATTCTGGGGTTGATGAGCGTGTGCCGCTCTTCGGTATCGCCGTAGGTGTCGGTCTTTTCGTCGTAGGGGCGGAATCCGATGACAACCAATTGTATGGACAGGTCAATCTGAGGTGCGGCAAGTCCTACGCCATCAGCTGCATACATGGTTTCGTACATATCGGCAATGAGTTGTTGCAGATTGGGGTAGTCCGGAGTGATGGGCTGTGCGATTTTTCTTAAAGTAGGGTGGCCGTAACCAACGATAGGGTATATCATAATATAGGTGTTAATGTGTTTGGTTCATATAGGACTGGAGGATGATGGTGGCACTTACCTGGTCGATCATGGCTTTGTTCTGACGTTGTTTCTTCTTCAGTCCGCCGTCAATCATGGCCTGGAATGCCATTTTGGAGGTGAACCGCTCATCGATACGGGCGATTTTCTTTTCGGGGAAGGTCTCCGCCAGCTGTTTTACGAACGGTTCGATGAATTTCATGGATTCCGAAGGGGTGTTGTCCATCTGCTTGGCTTCCCCGATGACAAAGGTTTCGACCTCCTCTTTTGCGCAATAATCCTTCAGGAACGAGAGTAGGGTAGGGGTCTCTACCGTGGTCAAACCGCCTGCAATAATCTGCAGCGGGTCTGATACGGCGATGCCGCTACGCTTTCTTCCATAGTCAATTGCCAAGATTCTGCCCATGATTTTATGTTGAATTTGAGTTTGCAAAATTACGAAAAAATTGACAAATTGAAAAAAAAATTTGTGTAGTATGAAAATTGTTCGTAACTTTGCACCCGATTTCAGAGATATGAAATCCGGTCCTTTAGCTCAGTTGGTTAGAGCAACTGACTCATAATCAGTGGGTCCGCGGTTCGAGCCCGTGAAGGACCACCCTTGGCAAGAAAGCAGAAATTTTCAGGATTTCTGCTTTTTCTTTTTTCCTGTAACTGTATTTTAGGGGCGTTTTCTATGCTTGTTTTTGCTGCGATTTCTTAAAATGGCAGACGGAAATGGTCGTTTCTGAGGCCTGGCGGGGCATTTCTTCTATGGAATATATTTCCCGGACAGGGGCGTAGTGCCTCCTGGTCAGGGCCGTGGTGCGGCTGGGGAATTTTTCACGTTTAAGGCTCGCTACTCCGGCCCTACTGCGGAGTTACTACGGAGATACCTCGGACAAATCTATCTTTATTTTGAGTCCTGAGACTTCCTTTTTCTTGAAATGGAGAGACGGAGTTGTCGGAGGAGCAAAAAAATAAATCTTTTTTTTCGTATATTCAGAAAAGTTTGTATCTTTGTAATTCCAATATATAATGCATTATTCGTCCATTCGGTTGAATGTCAGGCGGTAGTGCGTTGAATTGGATATATGGTAAGATGGAAAATTAATAAAAAATATATATTATGACACCTTCACACATCGAACACATCGGCATCGCCGTAACGAACCTTGAAGAGGCTATCCGCTACTGGGAGGACGTTATGGGCCTGAAATGCTATGCTATTGAAGAAGTAAAAGACCAGAAAGTTAAAACCGCCTTCTTTAAGATTGGCGACGTGAAAATCGAACTCCTTGAACCGACCAGCCCCGAAAGTACTATTGCTGCTTTTATTGAGAAGAATGGCGGTAAAGGCGGTATGCATCATATTGCTTTCGCCGTTGAGAATACCGACGAGGCTCTGAAAGATGCTGAGGCTAAGGGTGTAAGACTGATCGACAAACAGAGCCGTGGCGGCGCTGAAGGTCTTAAGATCGGTTTCCTCCATCCTAAGTCAACTCTTGGCGTTCTGACCGAACTCTGCTGCAAGTAAACCGTGGTTGAATTTCCCCAGGGAAAGCCGTGGTAAGCTGTAAAAAAATAGAATTTCCGGGTTGGAAGGCCATTCGTTAAGGATGGTTGGAAAATCCACATCAATAACTAATACATTATATAATGGCATTTGAAGAAAAAATAAAAGAACTTCTCGACAAGAGAAGCGAGGCCAAAATGGGCGGCGGCCAGAAACGCATCGACAAACAGCACGAACAGGGCAAACTTACCGCCCGTGAACGTATTGCTATGCTGCTGGACGAAGGCTCATTTGAAGAATTTGACATGTTTGTAACCCATCGCTGCACCAATTTCGACATGCAGAAGCAGTCGTTCCTCGGTGACGGCGTTGTGACGGGTTGCGGTACTATCGATGGCCGTCTGGTTTATGTGTTCGCTCAGGACTTTACCGTATTTGCCGGTTCTCTGAGTGAAACCATGAGCCTCAAGATCTGCAAGATCATGGATCAGGCTATGAAAGTTGGTGCCCCTGTAATCGGTTTGAACGACTCCGGCGGAGCCCGTATCCAGGAGGGCTGCAACTCTCTGGCTGGTTATGCTGAGATTTTTGAACGCAATATTCTTGCAAGTGGTGTGGTTCCACAGATCAGCGCTATCTTCGGACCTTGCGCCGGCGGTGCTGTGTATAGCCCAGCCTTGACCGACTTTATCCTTATGACCAAGGAAAACAGCTATATGTTCCTTACCGGTCCTAAGGTTGTAAAGACCGTTACCGGTGAAGATGTTACCGTTGATAAGCTTGGCGGAGCAATGGTTCACGCAAGCAAGAGCGGTGTGGCTCATTTCGTTGGCGAGACCGAAGAAAGCACCATTGAGATGATCCGTCAGCTGGTAAGCTTTATCCCGAGCAACAATTTTGAAGAGGCTCCTCTCTGCCCGACCGATGACCCATACGACCGTCTGGAAGACAGCCTCAACCATATCATTCCTGAAAATCCAAATACTCCATACGACGTAAAGGAAATCATTGCCGCTATCGTGGATGATGGTCAGTTTATGGAAGTTCATGAGAAATTCGCCCAGAACCTCGTCGTAGGTTTCGCTCACATGGGTGGTATGAGTGTAGGTATCGTTGCCAATCAGCCCAAAGCTATGGCAGGCGTTCTCGACTGCAACGCTTCCCGCAAGGGTGCCCGTTTCGTACGCTTCTGCGATGCGTTCAACATTCCTCTGGTGACTTTGGTTGACGTTCCTGGATTCCTTCCCGGAACCGGTCAGGAATATGCCGGCGTAATTGCCCATGGCGCAAAGATGCTGTTCGCATACGGTGAGGCAACCGTGCCTAAGGTTACCGTAACCCTCCGCAAGTCCTACGGCGGTGCTCATATCGTAATGAGCTGCAAGCAGCTCCGCAGCGATATCAACTATGCTTGGCCTACTGCACAGATTGCAGTTATGGGCGCAAGCGGCGCTACCGAAGTGCTCTACGGCCGTCAGTTGAAGGAAATCACCGATGCTGACGAAAAGGCTAAATTCATCGCAGAAAAGGAAAAAGAGTACAACGACCAGTTCGCAAATCCATACAATGCAGCCAAATACGGCTACATCGATGACGTTATCGAGCCTCGCAACACCCGTTTCCGCGTAATCCGTGCCCTCCAGACGCTGGCAACCAAGAAGGATACGCTTCCGATGAAGAAACATTCCAACATTCCACTTTAATCAATCGAAATTTATTAACCAACATTAAAAAAACATCAATTATGAAGAAAGTATTTTTGACCGCAATGATCGCTGCTGCATTCGCATTCAGCATGACCGCTTGCAACAACAACGCTAACCAGGAAGTTGTTGAAGACACTATCGAAGTTGAAGAAGTTTGCGAACACAACTGCGCAATGGACTGCCAGGATAGCACCTGCGCTGCTGGCAACTGCGAAAACTGCGAGAAGAAAGGTACCGACGAATGCTGCAAGGTAAAGAACGGTGCAAATGAGGGTTGCGCTCACGAAGGTTGCGCTCACGAAGGTGAAGCTTGCAATCACGAATGCAATCACGAATGCAACCACGCTGAATAATCCGGCGTCGCACGATTAAGTGGCTTGCGGGTTTCCCGCAAGTTCACTTTATCAATTTTCGCTTTATAATTGATAGTTGATTTATAAATAGTATGAATACATTTAAGAAACTTATAGTTGCAGCGTTCGTGGGCTTGCTTTTCTGTGGCTCAGCTTTCGCTCAGGCCGATGCTCCAGAGCAGCAGGCTTGTGCCAAGGCCCCAACCGCCAAAGCCATGAACTTTACAGCTACCAAATCCTGTTTCATACCTTCTACCGGCACATTCGTAGTTATTGACAGTGCCGACAATGCTGTTGATATTCTCCAGTATTCGGAAGAAGGTATCGTTCGCGTCGGCCGTGATACCGCAGATATCTTTATCCGCCGCTACGACGTGAAGGACATCCTCCGCCCAGTAAGTGTACAGGTGGTGGACGACAAGGTGGTTTATCTTGCTACTTCGGCTAACGACAGCAGTTGTTTAGTGATTCTTGACATGCAGGGAAACCGTCTGGCTGATTACGGCTTGAATTGCCATTCCAATGCTTTCGCAGTTACCCCTTGCGGCGGCAAACTCGTAGTGATGGGCTTCAACCCACAGGGCTACGATATCAATACTTTCGATGCACACCAGGGACTGGAAAACATGACCCGTATCGAGGGCGAATCAACCGATTATCATGTGTTCCGTCAGTCTGAGAAAATACAGCAGTCCGACCCCGTGGGTATCGGTCTTACTGTAGTGGCTGTTTCTGTAGTGTTCCTCGCACTTCTCTGCGTGGCTGTCATCATTTTCGGCTATAGCGGACTTATCAAGCGGGTTCAGGACAAGAAGTCAGCTAAGACTGCCATCGCTCAGGGTCAGACTCCAAACGCAATGGCACAGCCCAGCACCACCGCCGGTGATGTATATGCTGCCATTGCTGCCGCTATCCACCTCTATAATGAAGAACTCCATGATGAGGAAGACACCATCATCACCATCCAGAAAGTGGAACGCGCATGGACTCCCTGGAACGCCAAGTTCTACAATATGAACCAATACAACCCTAAAAGAAAGTAAATATCATGAAAAACTATAAATTCAAAATAAACGGTACCGAATATAATGTCGATATCAATTCAGTTGAAGGTCAGGAGATTTCTCTCGACGTTAACGGAACTCCATACAAGGTTACTGTGGATCAGGAAATGAAACCACAGAAAACGGCAGTCGTGAAGCCTCGTCCTCGCGTTTCCGCAGCAGCAGGCGAGGTTCAGAAATCAAGCCCGGCTCCAGTAGCCTCCGGTGCAGGCACCAAGGTTACCACTCCGCTCCCTGGTGTTATCCTCGATGTATTTGTCAATGTCGGTGATAAGGTAAATGCCGGCCAGCGTCTCGTGCTTCTCGAAGCCATGAAGATGGAAAACAACATCGAAGCTGAATCTGCAGGTACCGTTACCGAAGTGAAAGTCCGCAAAGGTGACAGCGTGCTTGAGGGCGACGTTATGGTTGTTATCGGCTAATCTGTTCTTCTGGTTTCAAATGAAACCGCTAACTAAAATCTTTTAACTTAGAAAAAAATAGAAAAATGATAACATTAGCTACAGGTGGCTTTATGGAGTTTATGTCAACCCAGCTGGTTCAGTTTCTTCAATATACCGGCTTCGCTAACGTAACCTTCGGCCATATCGCAATGATATGTGTAGGTCTGTTTTTTATCTTCCTTGGAATCAAGTTTGAATTTGAACCGCTTCTGCTCGTTCCTATCGGATTTGGTATGCTGGTGGGTAATATTCCTTTCTATCCAGGCCTTAAAATCGGTATTTATGAATCGGGCTCCGTTCTCAACATACTCTACCACGGTGTGCAGAACGGCTGGTACCCGCCATTGATTTTCCTTGGTATCGGAGCCATGACCGACTTCTCGGCTCTGCTCTCCAATCCTAAACTGATGCTTATCGGTGCTGCCGCTCAGGTGGGTATCTTTGCAGCCTATATGGGTGCTATGGCATTGGGATTCACCCCTGCAGAGGCTGGTGCAATCGGTATCATCGGCGGTGCTGACGGTCCTACCGCAATCTTCCTCTCTTCCCAGTTGGCTCCTCATCTGATGGGTGCTATCGCCGTGGCTGCTTATTCCTATATGGCACTTGTGCCTGTAATCCAGCCGCCTATCATGCGTCTGCTCACCACCAAGAAGGAACGTACTATCCGTATGAAACCTCCACGTCAGGTTTCCAAACTGGAGAAGATTCTCTTCCCAATCATCGGTTTCCTCTTCACCTGTTTCATCGTTCCTTCAGGTCTGCCGCTGCTGGGTATGCTCTTCTTCGGTAACCTGTTGAAGGAATCCGGTGTTACCAAGCGTCTGAGCGATACCGCAAGCAACGCCATCGTGAATATCTGCACACTGCTGATCGGTCTTACTGTGGGTGCTTCTACCGAAGCTACCACCTTCCTCACCGGCCGCAGTCTGCTCATCTTCCTCCTCGGTGCGCTCTCATTTGTAGTGGCAACCTTCTTCGGTGTCGCATTCGTGAAGTTCATGAACCTCTTCCTGAAAGAGGGCAACAAGTTGAATCCGCTTATCGGAAACTCCGGTGTGTCTGCAGTTCCTGATGCTGCCCGAGTATCCAACAACGTAGGTCTCGAATACGACAAGACCAACTACCTCCTCCAGCACGCAATGGGTCCCAATGTGGCTGGTGTGGTAGGTTCCGCTGTTGCTGCCGGTATTCTTCTTGGATTCCTCCACTAATAACAGTGAATTGAATAACCACAAAAGCACAGTCCTCGTGGCTGTGCTTTTTTTACCCCATATCAGTTATGCAATATACAACCCTTACCCAAGCTGTAAAATGTGTTCGCAGCGGAGACCGTCTGCACTGGCCCTGTGTGGCAGCAGCACCCGAACCGCTGATTCAGGCGCTCGTACAGCGTGCCGAACAGGAAAATCTCCATTCCATCCATATCACCCACCTCTATACCGAAGGCTATGCCGAGTATGCCACTCATCCCCGGTTTCATCTGGATTCGTTCTTTGTGGGCGGCAATGTGCGTAAAGCCACCCAGGAGGGGTCGGCTGATTATATCCCCTGCAGTCTGAGCGATACGCCCCGTATGATTCGCGAAGGACTTCAGCCCGTGGATGTGGTGTTCCTTATGGTAAGTGCCCCGCAGCCGGACGGAACGGTCTCATTGGGGACTTCGGTCGATTGTACCCTTGCCGCCATAGAACAGGCACGCGAAGTTGTCGCCCTGGTCAATCCCCAGATGCCCTATTGCTATGGCGATGCGGTTCTCCCGATAGAGAAAATCAACACCTTTGTGGAGTATGACCATCCGCTTGTAGAGGCGGACTTTCCGCCGCTCAGTCCTCAGGATGAGAAAATCGGTTCCTATATCGCCGAACTCATTCCCGACGGGGCTACACTTCAGATCGGTATCGGAAGTATTCCTAATGCCGTGCTGGCTCAGCTGGGAGACCATAGGGATCTCGGCATCCATTCCGAGATGTTCAGCGACGGCGCCCTTCCTTTGATTGAAAAAGGCATCATCAATGGAAGCCGCAAGACAGTTGATCCGGGAAAACATGTGGCTACTTTCCTCAAAGGTACCCAGAAACTCTACGATTTCGTCAATCTCAATCCCGATGTCCTCATGCAGGACGTGGCCTACACCAATAATCCTGCTGTAATCGCCCGGAATCCGGCGGTGGTGGCTATCAACAGCGCCCTCCAGATTGACCTTACCGGACAGGTCTGTGCCGATTCCATAGGCACGAAAATCTTCAGCGGCAGCGGTGGACAACTCGATTTTATGCTCGGGGCTTCCTGGAGCAAGGGCGGAATTCCTATCATCGCCATGCCCAGCATCACAGCCAAAGGCATAAGCAAGATTGTCCCGCAACTTACCCCAGGCGCAGGAGTCGTAACGCCCAGAACCTGCGTCCACTGGGTCGTGACCGAATATGGCCGAGTAAACCTCTTTGGCCGCCCCATGCGGGAACGGGCCCGACTGCTCTGTTCCATCGCCCATCCCAGTGTCCGCGACACACTCCAGGCGTATATCGCCACTTTATAAAGAATCTTCAGGGGCTGGTTTTTCATGAAATCAGCCCCTTATTTTATGGGCTATCGTTACATTAATCATAGTTTAGGAAGAAAATTATTGTAATCTGTGTTGTGTCTCCGTGCGTGATGCTTCCCGAATAGGGGCGGAGTAGCGGTGTTGAGTGTCCGTGGTTTTGGTGTCCCGCAGAGGGCCCCACCAGGGAGTTACCAGGGAGAAACCAGAGAGATACCAGAGAGAAACCCACCGGATAGCGTTGCTTCGATTCGGTTCCCGATCAGGGCTCTTTTTGCTACGGAAGATGAAATCCCAGTTTTTGATGACTTTTTGCGTATGTTACTGTTTCTCTGTGGATAGCATCCGACATCCATCCGACATGACCCGACATTCGTGTCGGTTCATGTCGGTTCGGAACTGGAAAAACGGCCAGTCGTGTGACTCAAAAACCGGTCGGCTTTCTGAAATGGTTTTTGAGGAATTTTTCAATTTTATCTGCCATGAACCGACATCAATGTCGGTTCATGTCGGTTGAATGTCGGATGCTTCTCGCTATAAATCAATAGAATAGCGAAAATGTCGTAAAAAATCGAAATTTCATCTTTCAACTGGAATCGCATCGATTTGGATAGTCTAATAAACCGGCAGGAATAACCTCTATTTGCTCCGGAATTCCTTCAGTTTCTTGAAAAAATTTGTTCAATTCAAAAATTATGCGTATTTTTGCAACGTCATTCAAGCGATTTAGAATGACCGAGAAAGACGCATTTTTCGCCTTATTCCGTTGTAGTGAACTTGAGCAATTCACAAATTTGTGTTGGAATAAATAGGAAAGTGAACGTCTCCATTGTTGTGTATATATGTATCTTACATATTGTACATCATCGGTGGAGCATTTCATTCACCATTATTTTACACAAAAGGGAGCTCAAGCCCTACTACAAGAAATAGGGAACCAATGAAGGGCTCCACTTTCTTCGTTTTGGGTATAAAAACGCATATTCTGAGCCTGGATATGCAACAAAAAGATTAAAAATATGAAGAGATTCTTATTCTTTTTAGCCTTATTGGCATGCGGGGTATTGTCGTATGCATACGACTTCAGCGCCGTCGCCCCCACTGGGCAGACGCTGTACTACACTATTGTGAATAATGGAACAGTCGGGGTGACATATCCTAATTCCGAAGCTTTGTATACCGACGAATGTTATGATGGATTCTCCGTTCCATCGGGTGCTCTTGTTATCCCAGCAATTGTAACCTATGGTAGTGTAAATTACACCGTGGCAATCATTGGGGATTACGCTTTCGCCCATTGCAGCGGTCTCACGAGCGTGACCATCCCCAATTCAGTGACCAGCATCGGATTGAGTGTTTTCTATAATTGCAGCGGTCTCACGAGTGTGTCTATCCCCAATTCTGTGAGCAATATCGAAGCAGGTACTTTCTGTGGTTGCAGTGGCCTTACCAGCGTGACCATCCCTAATTCGGTGAACAGCATCGGAAATTATACTTTTTATGGATGCAGCAACCTCACCAGCGTGACCATCCCCAATTCGGTGACCAGCATTGGAAGCGAAGCTTTCTATGGCTGTAACAGGCTCACAGGTGTAATTGTTCCCAATACGGTAACCAGTATCGGTAGTAATGCTTTCTATGGCGTGGACATAATTCTGTATTGCGGTGCTGCTACTGGAACCCCCTGGGGCGCAAACCACCAATACGCTGAGCAGGATGGTATCTATTTTACCGATTGCAGTATGACAATAGTGTCGGGTTGTCAGTCAGGATTAACTGTTGCCAATATCCCAGAAGGCGTTTTAGTCATTAATGACTATGCTTTCAGAGATTGCATAACTCTCACAAGTGTGACCATACCAAGTTCGGTAACCTACATCGGAGTGGGAGCTTTCTATAATTGCAGTGGCTTAACTGAAATCACTTCATTGGCAAGAACGGCTCCCTTGTTGGCTACTGTTGCATTGTTTTCTTTAGTGGATATGTCAATACCTGTCTCTATCCCATGCGGAAGCCAGATGTCGTACCTTTCCCGGTGGAACTATTTCAGCAACTTCGTAGAGGCTCAAGGCTTTTCTTTTGAGGCTAATAGCAGTAATATGGCTACGGGAACGGTTGAGGTGCTGACACAACCGACGTGTTCGGCTCCTCAAGCTGTGATATACGCCGTTCCGGCGAATGGCTATCAGTTTGACCACTGGAGCAACGGGGTGACGACAAATCCCTATTCCTTTACATTGACACAGGACACGTCGCTCACAGCTTACTTTGCGTTGCTGGTGAGAGACACTGTCTATGTGCCGGTTCATGATACAACATATATTGATATTCACGACACAACCTATGTGGATGTTCACGATACTACCTATGTGCCTGTACATGACACGACCTATGTAGATGTGTTTGTTTACGATACTTCATACGTGGATGTGTTTATCCACGACACCACGGTTGTAACGGTTTATGATACCATTATCGAACAACTGACGTATTATACGCTTTCTGTGGTGTCGGGAAATAACAATCGCGGATTGGTGGCAGGTAACGGAACGTTCCCGGAAGGTACGGAGGTTGAGATCGCGGCCATTCCTATCCAGGGAAATATGTTCGTACAATGGGCGGATGGAAATACGGAAAACCCAAGACGGGTGACTGTGAACGGAAATATGAACTATGTGGCAACCTTTGAGGCCAATCCGGTAGGCGTGACCGAGGTGGAGGGTGTGAACTTCACAATCGACACGGAAAACGGCGCCATCGTGGTAAAGGATGCTCCGGAGATGCAGGTACGTATTTTCGATAATCTGGGCCGTTGCCTGATTACGAACAAAGGAAGCGAGTGTGTGCGTATGTTCAATATTCCAGCCACAGGAGCCTATATGGTTCAGGTGGGCAACTATCCAGCCCAAAAGGTAGTTGTGGTGAAGTAAACGGACTATGATTAATTCTGAAGCGTTATGCCTTTTAGTGTCTGGCATCGCAGTTCCACGCTTCTTTCTAATATTATTTCGTGTAAGGAATTGCCACGAGAACAAACCGACGGGTTCGATGGGATAACGGAACACAACAGAACATGAAAAAGATTCTTTTTGTTGCAATGGCATCTTTAGTAGCCTTAACCATGGGTTCATGCAGTAAAGAGTATGCAGACATCAACCATACTCATGACCAGTATGCCGACAGTGAGCATACTCACAATGAGACACAGTTTAAAAAGTATGATTTCAACATTCAATTTGCAGCCACGACAGGTGAAAGCGGAGACCAAACGGCTCGTTATGTAAAAGAATTGTCAGAAACAATAGATGCGACTGACGTTGTATTGGTGTATGGCGAGTCTCATTTTTATAGCGATAATGGGGCTTATGACGCATGGCCTTTGTCTATCGGTTTGGTTAGTTATTCTTACACGGTTGTTTTTGGAACAAAGAGTATGGCGTTTACCCGTCATTATAACTTCGCAGGGCAATCGCATGAAGCAGAAACGATTGCTATGCGCGTATTTGTTATTCCTGCAACGGTTGTGGTTTCGGCCAAGGCTTCCAATGTGGATGTGGATGACTATGTGGCGATGACCAGCTACCTGGATTCCATCGGGGAGATCGTAGAGGTACAGGAAGTAGGATGATCAGGAGATGAGATAACGATACTGTATAATTTTAGACACAGAATATTATGAAAAGATTGATTATTTTAGCCTTTTGTGTTGTCAGTGCAATCGGTTGCTGGGCCTACGATTTCAGCGCCGTCGCGCCGACCGGCCAGAGGTTGTACTACACTATTGTCGGTGATTCGGTCACGGTGACTTATCCGAATTCATTTGGTATTATTTATTATGGCTATGCTAAGCCTTCAGGAGTTCTCGAAATACCTGCAAGCGTTACCAGCGATGGTTGGTCATATCCGGTGACCAGCATTGGACAGTATGCTTTCTCTGGTTGCAGCGGTCTCACGAGCGTGACTATTCCCAATTCGGTGACCAGCATCGAAAGTAATGCTTTCGATGGTTGCAGTGGTCTCACGAGCGTTGTATATAATGCAACGAGCTGTACCAGTATGGGAAGTTACTCATATCCTGTGTTTAGCGGTTGTACAACTCTCACGTCACTTACTATTGGGGAAAACGTGACAAGAATTCCGGATTATGCTTTCAAGGGATGTAGCGGTCTCACGAGCGTGACCATACCCAATTCGGTGACCAACATCGGAGAGTATGCTTTCTGGAATTGCAGCGGTCTCACGAGCATGACCATTGGCAATTCGGTGACCAGCATTGGAATATATGCTTTCGCTTACTGCAGCAATCTTACGAGAGTTGTATATAATGCAACGAATTGTACCAGTATGGGGAGTTCCACATATCCAGTGTTTAAAGATTGTACTAATCTCACTTCACTTACTATTGGGGAAAACGTGACAAGAATTCCGGATTATGCTTTCAAGGAATGTAGCGGTCTCACGAGCGCGACCATACCCAATTCGGTGACCAGCATCGGACATTATGCTTTCTCTGGTTGCAGCGGTCTCACGAGCGTGACCATACCCAATTTGGTGACCAGCATCGGACATTATGCTTTCTCTGGTTGTGGCGGCCTCACGAGCGTGACCATACCCAATTTGGTGACCAGCATCGGACATTATGCTTTCTCTGGTTGTGGCGGCCTCACGAGCGTAGTGTATAATGCAACAAACTGTACCAGTATGGGGAGTTCCACACATCCTGTGTTTTATGGTTGTGCGAATCTTACCACTCTTACTATTGGGGAAAGCGTGACAAGAATACCGGATAATGCTTTCTCTGATTGCAGCGGCCTCACGAGCATAACCATTCCCAATTCTATAACCAACATCGGAGAGTATGCTTTCTGGAATTGCATCGGCCTCACGAGTGTTACCATTCCTAATTCGGTGACCAGCATTGGAATATATGCTTTCGCTTACTGCAGCAATCTTATGAGTGTTGTATATAATGCAACGAATTGTACCAGTATGGGGAGTTCCACATATCCAGTGTTTAAAGATTGTACTAATCTCACTTCACTTACTATTGGGGAAAACGTGACAAGAATTCCGGATTATGCTTTCAAGGGATGTACCGGGATCACCCACATTACAATTCCTGAAAATGTCGAAAGCATCGGGCGCAACGCATTCTTCTGGAGTAATGGAAATCTGACGGTTCAGTTCAACGCCATTCATTGTAATGAAGGATATATCTATATGCAAGATGGCGAAACATATATTGGATTGGCCTTCGCCCCAAGCTCTGTACGCAACTTTATTTTCGGCGGTCAAGTTCAATATGTACCGAATTATATCTGTTATCATGACTCATTATTGACATCGATAGAAATTCCCAATTCAGTAACTTCCATCGGTGAGGGCGCTTTTGATGATTGCAATAGTCTTACGGATGCGAGCATCGGCAATTCGTTGATCAGCATCGGAGGTGCTGCTTTCGCAGATTGCAGTGACCTCACGAGTGTGACCATCCCCAATTCGGTGACCAGCATCGGATTGTCTGCTTTCCGTGGTTGCAGTGGTCTTGCCAGCGTGACCATTGGTGATTCTGTAACCAATATTGGAAGTAAGGCTTTCTATGGCTGTAACAGGCTTATAAAGGTAATTGTTCCTAATTCGGTGACCAGCATCGGAGATAATGCTTTCTATGGTGTAGATATTGTGATGTATTGTGGTACTGCTACTGGCGCCCCCTGGGGTGCAAACCACAAATACGGTGCAGAACAAGACAGTCTCTATTATCTTGATTGCGACATGACAATAGTGTCGGGATGTCGGTCTGGATTGACTGTTGCCAATATCCCTGAAGGGGTTATAGGCATTGCTGATGATGCTTTCTATAATTGTAGCGGCCTCACGAGCGTGATGATGCCAAGTTCGGTAAGATACATTGGAATACAGGCTTTCTATAATTGCAGAAGTCTCACGAGTGTGACCATCCCTAATGCTGTGACAAGTATCGAAGAAAGTACTTTTTGTGGTTGTAGCAGCCTCATGAGTGTGGTCATACCTAATTCGGTCAATAGTATCGGAAGTTCTGCTTTCCGTGGTTGTCGCGGTCTCTCGTGTGTGTCTATTCCTAATTCAGTTACCAGCATCGGGGATGGGGCTTTCTATGGTGTGGATACTGTTCTGTATTGTGGTCCTGCTTTGGGTTCTCCCTGGGGCGCAAACCACCAATACGCTGAGCAGGACAGTCTTTATTACTCCGATTGCGATATGTCAACTGTGATTGGATGTCGGCCTGGATTGACTGTTGCCGATATTCCAGAAGGAGTTATAGCCATTGCCAACATCGCATTTGCCAATTGCAGAACTCTCACGAGCGTGACCATCCCCAATTCGGTGACTAGCATTGGATTGTCTGCTTTCTATAGTTGTCGCAGCCTCACGAGTGTGACCATCCCCAATTCTGTGACCAGCATCGGAGATTGGGCTTTCAATGATTGCATCGGCCTCACGAGCGTGACAATTGGCAATTCGGTGACCAGCATCGGGAAATCCGCTTTTGGGGGTTGTGTCGGTCTTACGAGCATAGTCATTCCTGAATCAGTCTCGAACATCGGCTCTGGGGCTTTTAAGAATTGCAGAGGCCTTACGAGCGTGACTTTTAATGCGGAAAATTGTGCAGATATGGATAACCGTAATCCTACGGCAGTGTCCAATCATAACGATCCTGTTTTCTTAGGTTGTACCAATGTTTCGCAACTCATCATTGGCGACAATGTCAGAAGAATACCAAGTCATGCTTTTGATGGCTTCACTGGTCTCCAAAGTGTAACCATCCCAGAAGGAGTGACCAGTATAGGATATGGGGTTTTCTATGGTTGCAGCAGCGTTACCAATATTACGTTTAATGCCGTTAACACTACAATGCAATATAGAAATTATACAGGTGATATTGCGCCTGCTTTTTCAGGCTGTAATCCAACTCAAATTACCATTGGATCCAATGTGCAATCAATACCTGATTACGCGTTCTACCATCTTAGAAGTCTCCCGAGAGTGTCCATTCCAAATTCAGTAACCAGCATCGGAAATTATGCCTTCGAAGGTTGCAGCGGTCTTACTAACGTAACTATAGGCACCGGTGTGACCTCTATTCAAAATAAGGCTTTTGCTGGATGTGACCATATTTCCGCTATTGCCTGCAAGGCTGTCACTCCTCCCACTGTTGCAAACAACGATGCCTTTGAGGAGGTGTGGAAAGGGCTTCCTTTGTCGGTGCCGAATGAGTCGGTAAGTCAGTATCAGAGCGCCTACGCCTGGAGGGAGTTTACTAATATCATTGGATCAACGTTAGGCATTGAGGAGGTGAGCCCCGAATATGAGATTGTTTCCAACAGTGGAAGCATCACCATCAGTGGCGCAGAAGGACAGATGTTGCATATATTCGACATCCAAGGGCGTATGATTGTGTCTGAGAATGCTGTGGTAGGAAAACAATACCAGATGCCAGCCACGGGAACCTATATGGTTCAGGTGGGAAATTATCCAGCGCAGAAAGTGGTGGTGGTAAAATAGAGATTGAAAACTGGTGATACAAGAAAAGGGGACTGGTTAGTCCCCTTTTTTATTTGTTTTGGATAATTGCTTTCTATTTCCAGGGTGTGTATTGGAGTGGAAGGGCGGGGGAGGTTGTGGCGTGTCGGGTGCCGTCCCATACCTGAGTGCCGTTTATCCAAGTGGAGGCAATGCGGGTGTGGAAGGTCTCGCCTTGGAGTGGACTCCAGCCGCATTTGTAGTAGAGGCTTTCGGGTGTGACGGTCGTGGTGCCGTGTGGATCCACCAGCACGAGGTCGGCATAGTACCCTTCGCGGAGGTAGCCCCGATCCAGAATGTGGAAGCGGTCGGCTGGGGCATGGCTCATTTTCTGGACCAAAAGCGGAAGCCATGTGTCGCGAAGTCCGGTCTCCTGTGCAGTCGTGGGGTTGAAGACCGATTCAAGCATCATCTGGAGACTGTGCTGTATGGAAGGAATGCCGCCGGGCGCTTTGAAATAGGGGAGCTGTTTGGATTCAAGGGTATGAGGGGCGTGGTCGGTTGCGATGGTATCGATAAGTCCGTCGTAGAGGGCGGCCCAGAGTGCCAGCCGGTCATCGTTGGATTTGATGGCTGGGTTGCATTTGATCAGGTTTCCGAGCCGCTCGTAGTCCCGGTCGTCAAACCAAAGGTGATTGGGAGAGACCTCTGCGGTGATATGCTTCTGTGCAAGATCCTGATTGGAAAGCAGGTTCAGCTCTGTGGCCGTAGTGAGGTGGGCAATGTGCAGTTGTGTATGGAATTTCCGTGCGCGTTCAATAGCTTTGTAGGTGGAAAGGTAGCAGGCTTCCGTGGTACGGATCTTGGGGTGCAACGCGGCGGTCTCTTCGGGCGTTCCGAGGTATTGCGCCTTATAGTTCTGGAGGTTGGCCTGGATGACGCCTTCTTCTTCACAATGGGCAACAATCAAAGTTTTGGCATTCTGGAAAAGCATATCCAGCGCCTGCGGATTATCCACGAGCATATTGCCGGTAGAACTGCCGAGAAAGAGTTTGATGGCGGCAAACTGTGATGGGTCGCAGTCAAGAATCTGGCTGATATTGTCGTTGGCGGCACCTATCATGAATCCGTAGTTGATCAGGGACTTCTCCTGTGCGAGGGCGGCTTTTTCCTGTAGCAGTTTCAACGTGGTTGTAGGCGGTAGCGTGTTGGGCATATCTACAATTGAGGTGACACCGCCAGCAGCGGCGGCCCTGCTTTCGGTATAGAAGTCGGCTTTCTCGGTCAGGCCCGGTTCGCGGAAATGTACATGAGTGTCAATTACCCCGGGCAACAGATACTGGCCTTCAGCTTCAAGGATCTGAGCCCCGTCGAGGTCGAAAGTCTTCCAGTTTCCGATGGCGGCAATCCGCTGGCCGGTAATATGAAGCGAGGAGACTTGAATGGTCCCCTCGTTTACGATATAGGCATCTTTGATAATAAGATTCATGCGCGTGCGATTTTTTAGAATTTGTGTTTTTCGCCCCAGTTGCGGCCTGCCACGTAGGCTTCGTTGCTGGTGTTGTAGATATTCTTCACCACCATCTGGCCGGTATGGTCGATGCAGCCCCAGCGGCCATCCACTTTCACGGGCGCTACGCGGTTGTTCCAAGAGTAGATAACCGGTTTGGCATCTTCAAAAGTCGGACGGATTACCCAGGTTCCCTGATAGTTTACATAGCCCCAGTAGCGCGTGGCGGTATCCTGGACAGGCCACAGCCAATGTCCGAGTTCTTCATCTACATCCCATTCATGACCGGCATGTTCCGCATCGCGGGAAACGATGAACACATGTTCCGAGATGTTGTCCCCGTTGTTTTCGATAGCGGCCCAGAAACCGTCAAGTTTCGCAGTTGCGAAGTTTCCGGTATCGTTTGCAAAGCGGGTAACCTCCTGGTAAATCGGGCGGATTACCCATTCGCCAGCATGGTTTACGAATCCCCAGTTACCGGCAACGGGATCGCAAACCGGAACTCTCCAACCATCGAGTGAGCGTCCGTGTTCCATTTCAGAAAGTGCGTATGCGGCTTCGGCCTGAGTTTCAAAGATAAAGTCTGTGATGACGCGTCCCTGACGGTCAATATTGCCCCAGCGGCCAGCCATCTTAGCCTGGGTATAGGGATATTTCTCATCTTTTCCGAAGTGGCGGAAATCGCTGTATTGCGGTTTGGCCTCCCAATGGCCCAGATAATTCACATAGCCCCAGCGTTCGGGGTGGTTCGGGTCAGAGGTAGGATAACGCCAAGTATTGAAATTGTTTCCGTATATCCATTGCCAGCCAGCCAATTCGGCCTCCTCCTGGGTGAGGAATACGTTATTGATAATCATAATACCCTTGCCGTCGATACAGCCCCAGCGGCCATCCTTGCAGACGGTAGCACAGGCTTTCGGACGTTTGCCGATAAAGGGACGGGCGTCTTCATATACGGATTGCAACTGCCACTGGCCGAAATAATTCACGAATCCCCAGGTATTGTCTGCGAAATTCTTGGCGGGATAAATCCATTTGCCCAGCTCGTCGTTTTCCTGCCATGCCAGACCTGCTTCGTCGGCGGCTTCGGGGGTAAAGAATACGTTGCGTATCATCATATTGCCGTCCACATCGATGCAACCCCACATCTGGTCGTATTTTACTACTGCATAGCGGCGGATGCCATTTTGAAATTCATAGGCATATTGATAGATTGGCGCAATTTTCCAAGTGCCGTCATCATTTTTATAACCATATAATTTGCCAGCATTATCCATAGCAAGTGATTGTGCTACTGCACTACCAATCAGCATGGTAAGCATGAAACAGAATATGCAAATCTTCTTCATTTGAGCAATCTTTTTGATGATATTTCGGACTGCAAAAATACAAAAAAAACACAATCTGGCAAAATTTTTTTTGCTCATTCAAAAAAAATGACTAATTTTGCAAAATCGAAAAGAAATAAATAATTAATTTACATTACTGATATGCAAAGAGATACAGCAATTTTTGATCTCATTCAGAAAGAAAGAGAACGTCAGACCAAGGGTATTGAACTTATCGCGTCTGAAAATTTCGTTAGCGAACAGGTTATGGAGGCTATGGGCTCCGTTATGACCAACAAGTATGCTGAAGGTTATCCTGGAAAGCGTTACTATGGCGGTTGCCAGGTAGTGGACCAGAGCGAAACCATCGCTATTGAACGTGCAAAACAGCTCTATGGTGCTGCTTGGGCTAACGTACAGCCTCACAGTGGCGCACAGGCTAACATGGCAGTTTTCATGGCTTGCCTGAATGCCGGTGATACCTTTATGGGTATGGACCTCAACCATGGCGGTCACCTCAGCCACGGCAGCCCCGTGAACTTCTCCGGTCTGATGTTCAACGTAGTTGGATATCAGGTTAAGGAAGAAACCGGTACCGTAGATTATGAAGATATGGAAAAGAAGGCTCTTGAGCATCATCCAAAGATCATCATCGGCGGTGGTTCTGCTTACAGCCGTGACTGGGATTGGGCACGTATGCGTGAAATCGCTGACAAGGTTGGCGCACTCCTTATGGGCGACATCAGCCACCCCAGCGGTCTGATTGCCAAGGGTTATCTGAACAATGCCGTTAAATATTGCCATATCGTTACCACTACTACTCACAAGACCCTTCGCGGACCTCGTGGCGGTATGATCCTTATGGGCGAAGATTTCGACAATCCATTCGGCAAGAAGACTCCTAAGGGCGAAATCAAGAAGATGTCTGCTCTGCTCGACAGCGCAGTATTCCCAGGCACCCAGGGCGGTCCTCTCGAGCACGTGATTGCCGCTAAGGCAGTTGCTTTCGGCGAAGCTCTGACCGACAGCTACGACCAGTACATCCAGCAGGTTATGAAGAACGCAAAATCCATGTGCGCAGCCTTCATGGAGAAGGGTTACAAGGTTATCAGCGATGGTACCGACAACCACCTCATGCTCATCGACCTCCGCACCAAGTTCCCAGAGATGACCGGTAAGGAAGCTGAAAATGCACTTGTTGCAGCCGACATCACTATCAACAAGAATATGGTTCCTTTCGACAGCCGTAGCGCATTCAAGACCTCTGGTCTCCGCGTGGGTACTCCTGCTATCACCACCCGTGGTCTGAAGGAAAACGAGATGAAGGATATCGTTAATCTCATCGATACCGTTCTCTGCAATCCTACTGAGGATGTTATCGCCAAGGTTCGCGGTACTGTAAACGAAATGATGCAGAACCGTCCATTGTTCGCTTGGTAGTCTGACTGACAGAACAAATATGTTTCAAAGGGTCCTCGCTGGGGACCCTTTGCTGTAGATAATAAGTCATGGAGCGGGTCCGCTCCGAAGTTGCTTGGAAATAATTATATGAAGATAAAATCATTTTTGGTCATACTGCTGGCAGGAATACTACTCGCCGCCTGCGGAAACAGCAATGAGAAGAAGGCCTTGGGCCACTATACCTATCAGCACGGATGGGCCTATCCTGTGGAAGAAGGCTGGCTCAATGTACACGAGACCGGCACTATGGACTTTCTCGCAAAAGGCGCGGCTTTGGACTCCGCACAGCAGGTCTATACCCTCAGCACTCTCGACAGCGCAAAGGTGACTTTCGTGTTCCGCTATGTGAGTCCCAGCCGATGGAGAATCGAAGACACCAGCTTCTATTTCAGCGGAGTAGAGGAGGACTTCAGGATGGAATTGCTCTCGTCGGACGTGGAAGGTCCCGACAGTACGCTCGTGAAGTATGACTCCCTCTGGCGGGACAGCTTTGCCCGAAAGACCATCACTCAGATAACCGGCGGCGTGGCCCATGAGGTATGCTTCAGGCTGGCCTCACTTACCGACCACGAACTGGTGTGGAACTACACCTATCCCGACGGCCATACCGACACCTGGCGGTTCGTGCGTTAGCGGGAGCCATAAAGACGCTTCCGGCTGTTTTTTTCTCTGGCGAGGGGCAGGTAAAGTTACCCGCGGAAAACGTCTGATTTACAAGGCGGAAAAAGTTGGTTTTCCATAGGTTGGCTCCAGTGGGAAAGGGATGGGTTTTAGAAAGCGTTTCCGGAGAGAATTGTCCGGGAAATTGCCTGTGCGGATATGAGATTGGAATCCATAAGGCCCAATATGAAATGCAAAGAAAGGGCTAAGTTCCAATAAGAAATGCAACTTTTTGAGAATAAAGAGGCATGAGGAAGAATGTTTTTTTTTGGTCAGTTTGAAAAATAGTTGTATCTTTGCATTTTCAAATACAATAGATAATATGAAGAAACTCTTTTTAATCCTCACAACTATCTGCCTGATGGGCAGCGTTTGGGCAGAGGAATTCTCTCTGCAAGGCAAGAAAGACAACGGCGGAAACACCAAACTCAAAGTGGGCATTGCTATGCCGATGGGCGATTTTGCCAGTCATGACGGCGTCTGGGTACTCCAGTCGGGCGAACATGCTACAAATGTGGCTGGATACGCCAAACGCGGTTTCAACGTGGGAATCCAGCAGCGTATCGACCTGCATATTCTGGGTCTGGGACTGCTTATTGAGGCGGACCTTTTCTACAACGAGTTCAATGCAGACAGTCTGCTGATTCTCAATAGCAATACGGAGGTTACGCCCCGTTCATTCAATCTCCCCGTAATGATAGGCGCCGATATCCATCTGCCTTTAGGCGACAAGCTGGCGTTGATGGCCGAGGCGGGCATCGGTGTGAACTTCCGCTATGTTACAAAATGGGAGGATCAAGGGGATCTGCTTGGCCTTGTGACGGCTGGCTACAGCAACCGCTATAATGTGGCCAACAGTGTGGCTTACAAGGCTGGAGTCGGTTTGCTTTTAGGAAATGTATTCAGTATTGAACTGCAATATCTTAACCTCGGCGCGGCTCCATTGAGCGGCACCACGCACTGGGCATCGGAAGTGGCAGGAATCCTGGGCGGCGACACCGATATAGATTTTAATACCGGTTCCATGGAAACGTCGATGCTGAACCTCTGTATAGGCTACAGATTCTAAAAGTTTTTCAAAAATTATTGCCTATATTGAAAAAAAGATGTATCTTTGCACTTTCCAATCCGTTGGAAGATCAGAGTTATATGTTTGACTAATAAAAAGATATACTTGTATGAGAAAACTTGCAGTGGTCGCTTTTGGCGGAAATGCCCTGTTACGCAGTGGCCAGAAAGGCACCTACCAAGAACAACTAACCAATGTAGAAAATACATGTGAGTCTCTGTGCAACTTATTGAAACGAGGATATAATGTGGTGATAGGTCACGGAAACGGTCCGCAGGTGGGCAACGTGATGCTACAGCATGAGGCCGGAAAAAAGAACAACGTGGAAGCCATGCCTATGGATTTCTGTGTGGCTGAAACCCAAGGCTCTATCGCCTATATGATTGAAATGGGAATGCGCAACGTGATGGCCCGTCATGATATCCAGCGCGATGTGGTGACTCTGGTTACCCAGGTGGCTGTGAACAAACTCGACCCCATGTTCCAGAACCCGACCAAACCGGTAGGCCCGTACTACACCAAGGAACAGGCCGATGAACTCCATGCCGCTACCGGTGCTGTCTATAAAGAAGACCCGAAAGGAAACGGCTGGCGCAAAGTGGTGGCTTCCCCGAAACCGACCCGCATCAACAATATCAAGATTGTGAAGCAGCTGGCAACGGCTGGCAATGTGGTGGTTACCGTGGGAGGTGGCGGAATCCCCGTAGTGGAGGAAAACGACTATGTGCGTGGCGTGGAAGCCGTTATCGACAAGGACCTGGCGAGTGCATTGTGTGCTGTGGAGATTGGAGCCGATGAGTTCTATATTCTGACTGACGTGCCTAAGGTATATATCAACTTCCGTAAGGAAAACGAACAGGCGCTGGATACGATTACCATAGCCCAGGCCAAGCAATATCTTGAAGAAGGCCAGTTTGCAGAAGGCAGTATGGCACCTAAGGTGAGAGCCGCCATTATGTTTGTGGAACATGGCGGAAAAGAATGTATCATCACCGAGGCCGGTCAGCTCAACAACCCCAACTGCGGCACCAGAATCGTGAAATAACGGGCCGAGAATGGGCGCCGGAAACTTTGGAAATTACAGAGGATACAAGCTATAGATCATCATTTGAAAAAGATATAAGATATGTATTTTGAAAATATAATACTGTCCAAATTGCTTCAGCACAAAGCCGTTCGTATCGCTTTGCGCGTGATGCTCGGATTGGGGGCTGTGCTGACGTTTGTCGGCCTTATCCTCAAATTTACCAATGTGACCAGTATTCCTCTGGTAGTGGGATTTGCTCTGGCGGCCATATCGTTCTTCCTTATGGCGTATGAGAAGAACACGTTCGACCATCTGCTGCTCTTTTGGAGCATGGGTGTCGTCCTTATCGGTGTGCTCTTTCTCCTCATGCATTGGCCGGGAGGCCGTATGCTGACCATCGTAGGGGCTCTCTGCGTGCTGATTGCCCTCGTTGTCGGCAAATTCCTTGCCAAGTATCCGACCGATGCCGGAACAAATAAACAATAAATGATAAATAACCAATAAAAATATTAAACCATGGCTTACAATTTAAGAAACCGCGATTTTTTGAAGATTCTTGACTTCTCACAGAAAGAACTCCAGTATCTTCTCGACCTGTCTCGTGACCTCAAACGTGCAAAATACACCGGTACCGAGCAGCCAACCCTTAAAGGCAAGAACATTGCCCTGATTTTTGAAAAGACCTCCACCCGTACCCGTTGCGCTTTTGAATGCGCAGCTCACGATCAGGGAGCACATGTAACCTATCTGGGACCTACTGGCAGCCAGATCGGCGTTAAGGAATCCATGAAAGATACAGCACGCGTACTTTCCCGTATGTTCGACGGTATTGAATACCGTGGTTTCGGTCAGGAAATCGTTGAAGAACTCGCACAGTATGCCGATGTTCCTGTTTGGAACGGCCTTACCAACGAGAGTCACCCAACCCAGATGCTCGCTGACTTCCTCACCGTTATGGAACACACCAACAAGCCTCTCAACCAGGTAACCTTCACATACGTAGGCGACAGCCGTTTCAACATGGCTAACAGCTACCTCGCATTCGGCTCCATCATGGGTATGGACATTCGTCTTGTTGCTCCCAAGAGCCTCCAGCCAGATGCAAAACTCGTAAAACGCTGCAAGGAAATCGCTAAGGAAAGCGGCGCACGCATTATGATTACCGATGATGTAAAGAAGGGCGTAAAGGGCAGCGATTTCATTGCTACCGACGTTTGGGTATCCATGGGTGAACCCGACAGCGTTTGGAAAGAACGTATCGACCTCCTCATGCCTTATCAGGTAAATGCCAAGATGATGGAAATGACTGGCAATCCAGAGTGCAAATTCATGCACTGCCTCCCAGCATACCATAACCTCGAAACCAAAGTTGGCCGCGATGTATATGAGAAATTCGGCGTAAACGGTCTCGAAGTTACTGAAGAAGTATTCGAAGGCAAGAACAGCATCGTATTTGACGAAGCTGAAAACCGTCTCCATACCATCAAGGCTGTTATGGTAGCAACCCTCGGTGACTAATTTTGGGTAATTTGAGAATCATGAATTATGGGCGTCCATAATTTATGATTCTCAATTGTTTTTTTTGATAAAAAACCAAATGATATGAAAAATATATTCAAGATTTTCGCAGTCGCATTGACGTTGATTATAGCTTTCAGTGCCTGCAAGAAAGACAAGCCGGAGGCAGAGCCGAAAGGTGATATTGTCGGAACCTGGCTGATAGACGATGCTGGTTATATCTATGAAGGACGTACCGATACAGTGGATTGCACTTCATGGTATCCTAACTTCAAACTTAATTTCATGGAGGACGGAACATTGAAGATGTTCAACGGTGTCGATGAACAGGACTGCCGCTGGGAACAGGTGGGCGATGAACTTCATTTCATCCTTACCTACGATAACGACCGGGTAGTAACGTGGTATATCGAAGAACTTACCGCCACCCGCCTCGGAATCCATTACGAAGAAGATGTCTATATGGTAATGCACTTCCATAAGATATAGTTGAATCAACAACATTGATAAGACAAAAGGAGGCCGAAAGACCTCCTTTTGTCTTATACGCATCTGCGGGAAAGAGAAAATCAATAGGAAATATTCCCAAAGAGAGAAAAATGTTTTTAGAAATATTTTTTTGAAAAAATTTGTTCGGATAAAATATTATATGTAACTTTGCAGACGAATTATCGAGAGATTAGATAATGTAATCGATTGAGAAAGCGCATTTTCGCTTTATTCCTTACGGGTAAATCTGGACAATTTACTAATAAAACCAGGAATGAAGGTATTTATAGCGCTCCCGTGGTTTGTATTCGTAAATATACGATACATCCCCAGTGGAGCAATTCATACAACCTTTATTTTGGTTTTTCAGGGAGTCCAGACCCTACTCGTAAAAGTATAGGAGAATGGATGGCTCCACTTTCTTGATGTTGTTTATCACCATTATTTCCGAGCCGAGATAATCAAACAGTTGTGCCCGACACGTATTAGGGGGAAATTATGGATCAAAATCAAATTAATCTCTTCATGTCTCAGAATATGAAGAATTTTTCTACTGCTCAAATTTCTGAAATTAAGAGCAAACTTTCTGCAATTCCAGATGATAAAGCTGTAGTAGTAACGGGTACAGACTATAAAGATCCGTCAACAATGTTGATTCTTTCTATTCTTTTAGGTTATTTGGGAATAGACAGATTCATGCTTGGAAATGTTGGTATGGGTATATTAAAATTATTGACTTGGGGATGTTGTGGAGTCCTTTGGATTATTGATATTATCAATATCAAAAAAATGACATGGGACTATAACTATAATAAATTCAATGAGTCAGTTAATATTTAATGCATTGGGTTTGCCCTTTTAAGTGGTTTTTTGGAGTGCCATGTCCTGGATGTGGAACAACAAGGGCAGTAATTGCATTATTGCATGGTCATGTCCAGGAGGCACTTTATCTTAATCCAATAGGATTATCGCTTGTAGTATGTATTGTGGTATATTCATTATTGTGGGTGACAGATTTTTTCTTCAACACTTGCTTAGTTGAAAAAATATTTAAAAAGCCATTTAATAGATTTCTCACACAGCATCCACATCCAAAGGCTATTTTTTTCATATTTCTTATCATGGCTGTAGCAAATGCTTATTGGAATTACCTTAAAAGGTTATAAGTTGTATAGTCAAATCTATATTGGTCAATGAATTATGTTAAGAATAATTGTGTTTGATGCGATAAGGAATAATATGTAGTTTAAGATAATATTTTAATTGTAATAGTATAATAGTTGCGCCCGACACGAATTTAGGGATATAACAATGAAGAAGAAAGCACTAATTAACATCAGCCTCACATCAATGATGCTTCTTTTTTCAACATTCTTTATTATTAGCTGCAATAGCAGTAATAGAAACTCCGATTTTTTTTCTGGAGAAGCAACACCAGAGAACATAATGCAATGGGTTAACGGGACCACTTGGGCGAGTACAGACGACTTCATGATGACCAAAGTTATATTTGAAAATGGTGAAGCTGAAGTATACGAAGCATTTCGTAAGGATGGAAATTGGGGCACTCCCCAAAAATGCAAATGCAAAGTTTCAGAACGTCGGGACGGTATCACAGGAAAGAAACACATGTCAATTGATTTGTATGAGATTGACGGCTATTCAAAATCGGACCCCGATTATGCGTTTGATCCCTGTACTGGAGAATTCTCCAAACAAGATTTTCTTTTTGGAGATAGTTACACAGGGCATGCCATCCCTCTCCATGATAGCGGAACACTTACCAAAGGAGACGATTTTACCTGGGATTAATTTGCAGATTCCACACAAATTGGGGTGGAACTCGGGATATTTCTATAACGAAACTTTCCCCACAGTAAATTAGTTGAATCTACAACATTGATAAGACAAAAGGAGGCCGAAAGACCTCCTTTTGTTTTGTCCAGCATCTGCGGGAAAAAGAAAATCAATAGGAAATATTCCCAAAGAGAGAAAAATGTTTTTAGAAATATTTATTGAAAATTTTGTACGATAAAATATTATATACAAGTTGCTGACTGATAGCGTGATGGTCTGTTTTTGAAAAAAATGTTGCTACGAGGCTTCTGTATTTGAAAAAAAAGTTGTATCTTTGCATTGCTTTTAGTGAATGGTTGCTGGCGTGATGACGGATGTTATGTAGTTATCTCTGCGACCTTTACGGGAGCAAACCGAAGGTTGCTGCGCCACAAGTGAATTCAAATGGAATGAGTAGCGCCTTGGTGTTAAAATTATTAATGAAGCGAATAACCGGAGGTCATGAGCACCATAAGGAAAATTAAATGTAGCGAATAACGGTAAAAAAATGAAAAATAAAGTGGAAATAATGTCTCCAGTAGGCTCCTACGAGAGTCTTATGGCAGCAATACAGGCCGGTGCGGATTCTGTATATTTCGGTGTGGGAAAACTGAATATGCGATCCCGTTCAGCCAATAACTTTGATTTGTCGGATCTGGTAAAGATCGCCACAATCGCGCGCGAACATGGGGTGAGGACCTATCTGACGGTGAATACAGTAATTTACAACGACGAGATTGAAGAGATGCATGAAATCGTACGCACGGCGAAGGAGGCTGGCATCAGTGCTATTATCGCTTCGGATATGGCTGTGATAAGTTATGCCAACTCCATCGGGATGGAAATTCATATCTCCACCCAGTGCAGTATCTCGAATGTGGAGGCAGTGAAGTATTACTCGAAGTTTGCCGATGTGATGGTAACTGCCCGCGAGTTGAGTCTGAAACAGGTGGCGGAAATTACCCAGTATATCAAGGACAATGATATCCGCGGACCTAAAGGCGAACTGGTGGAAATTGAGATTTTCGCCCATGGCGCGCTTTGTATGAGCATCAGCGGGAAGTGCTATCTGAGTCTTGACAACTATAATTACAGTGCCAACCGGGGGCAGTGTCTTCAGCTGTGTCGCCGCCAGTATCTGGTGAAAGACCTTGAGAGTGACACGGAACTGGTGATAGACAACAAGTATATTATGTCGCCAAAGGATCTGAAGACCATCGATTTCCTGGATAAGGTGGTGAAGGCAGGCGTGAAGGTGTTGAAACTGGAAGGCCGTGGTCGTAGTGCAGACTATGTAAAGACGGTGACCCAATGCTATAAGGAAGCTGTAGAGTCTATCGCTGACGGAACCTACAGTAAAGAGAAAATCGAGAACTGGAACGAACGCTTGAAGACGGTTTATAACCGAGGATTCTGGGATGGCTACTATCTGGGACGCAAGATGGGTGAATGGACGGAGCGTTATGGTTCTCAGGCTACTGAAAACAAAGTATTCTTAGGCCTGGTGACCAATTACTTCAACAGAGTGCAGTGCGTAGAAATGAAGCTCCAGACGGCGAATGACCTTAAGGTGGGGGACAGAGTGATGGTAACTGGTCCTACTACGGGCGTTTATGAGGACAGAATTGAAGAAATCCGTGTAGCCTTGAAACCTGTGGAGGTCGCACATCAAGGCGAGGAACTTAGTTTCAAGACCAGTGTGCCTTTGCGCAGAGGCGATAAGGTTTATAGGATCGATACTGTGATAGATGAATTTTGAGCCGATTGCCTTTGTGTTAAAATTAAAAGAAGCGAGTAACGGGGGCTAAAATATAGAAACTGTCATGGCAAAACCTAAATCATATTTCTATTGTCGGGAATGCGGATACCAGTCTTCGAGTTGGTTGGGACGTTGTCCGGAATGCGGACAGTGGAACACCTTTGATGAGGAGGTGGTAGAACTTGTACATCCGACAGGTAAAGGCGTGGTGAAGAAGGGCCTTCAGGAAAGTTTCCCGAAACTGATACAGGATGTTTCCTATAGTGAGACGGAGCGAATAGCTACCGGATGTGAGGAATTTGACAGGGTATTAGGTGGAGGAATTGTACCGGGAAGCCTGCTTCTTCTGGGAGGCGAGCCTGGAATTGGAAAATCTACACTGCTGCTGCAAACAGCACTCTCTATCAATGGTAAGAAAATTCTTTATGTGAGCGGAGAGGAGAGTGAACAGCAGATAAAAATGCGTGCGGATCGTCTTTCGACTGGCAAGGGAGGACGGAATTGCTATGTGGTGACTGAAACGAGTACAAAAAAAATCTTTGAGCATGTGAGTTCGATTCAGCCGGATTTGCTTATAGCGGATTCTATCCAGACTTTATGTAGTGAGAATATTGATTCTTCGGCGGGAAGCGTATCCCAGATACGGGAGTGTACCACGGAGTTTCAGCGATATGCCAAGGAAAGTGGAGTGCCGGTAATGCTCGTGGGTCATATCACTAAAGATGGTACGTTGGCAGGACCTAAGGTGATGGAGCATATTGTGGATTGTGTCCTGCAGTTTGAAGGAGACAGAAATTACGGATTTAGAATCCTCCGTTCTTTGAAAAACCGTTTCGGAAGCACGTCGGAAATTGGTATTTTTGAAATGGCAGGAAACGGTTTGAGAGAAGTCGCCAATCCGTCGGAATATCTGCTGGGACAGCGAGATGAAACACTGAGCGGGGCGGCTGTCGCAGCAACGTTGGAAGGAGCCCGTCCGATGTTTATTGAGGTTCAGGCTTTGGTGAGCAGTGCTGTATATGGAACCCCTCAGCGAAATGCTAACGGGTTTGACTTTAAGCGGCTGAGTATGCTTCTGGCAGTGTTGGAAAAAAGATGCGGCTTCAAACTGGGCGTAAAAGATGTTTTCTTGAATGTGGCTGGTGGTATAAAGGTGAACGATCCAGCAATGGATCTTGCTGTGGTTGGAGCTATACTTTCGAGCAATATTGATATGCCTGTCAGTCCCAAATACTGTTTTGCCGCTGAGATGGGTTTGAGCGGAGAAATCCGCCCAGTGAGCCGTGTGGAACAGCGGATTGCGGAAGCCGACCGATTGGGATTTGAAAAGATATATGTGTCTCGATACAATCTCAAGGGAATCGACAGAAAACGTTTCAATATTGATATTGTTGAAGTCGGTGAAATACAGGAAGTGTTCCGGAAAGTTTTTGGTAATTGAAAATAATAAACAGGAGTGATAAAAATAAATGCGGCGAATAACGATGTGCAGTGAGTTGAGCATTCCTCAAGAAATCAATGTATAGAACATATTGTAAACAATGACACCATTACCTCCGATATTTTTAGATTTAGCAATGATTTTAATAACGGCAGGAGTAATTGCCGTTATTTTCAAGTGGCTGAAACAACCGTTGCTTCTGGGATATATATTGGCGGGTTTTTTCATCGGACCCTATTTCCCGTGGTTTCCCGTGGTTACCGACGATGCTAATATCCATGTGTGGAGCGATATCGGTGTGGTATTCCTGATGTTTGCCGTAGGATTGGATTTCAGTGTCAAGAAACTTAAAAAAGTCGGTGCAACAGGAGGAATCACGGCGCTGACGGAGTTGTTTTTGATGTTCCTGATAGGTAGTTCTGTGGGTAGGATACTGGGGTGGAGTGCTATGGACTGCATTTTCTTGGGATGTATGCTTTCGATTTCCTCCACGGCCATCATTATCAAGTCGTTTGATGATCTGAAACTGAAACAGCATAAGTTCACAGGATCCGCCACGGCTGTACTTGTAGTGGAAGATTTGGTTGCTGTGGTGCTTCTGGTGGTGCTGGGTACGTTTTCAGTATCCAAAACCTTTGATGGAGTAGCTTTGGGTGGAAGTATTCTGCGACTAATCTTCTTCCTTGTGGCGTGGTTTGTGTTCGGTATCACGATTATTCCGACTTTTTTGAAATGGATGCGTAAATTCATGACAGAGGAGACGTTATGCATTGTGTCGGTGGGTTTATGCTTTGCTATGGTGGTGTTCGCTTCATACGTGGGATTCTCTACTGCGCTGGGAGCCTTTGTGATGGGCGCCATTTTATCGGAAACCATTGAGGTCGATGTAATACATAGAATTATTACGCCGTTGAAGCATCTTTTCAGCGCCGTGTTTTTCGTGACAGTGGGTATGTTGGTAAATCCGCAGGTTCTGGGGAAATATATCGTGCCTATACTGGTAATCTCCGCCACGGTGATTGTCTTTAAGCCGGTAAGTGCGACCTTAGGGGTACTCCTGAGTGGAAAGCCCGCAAAGACTGCCGTGCAGACAGGTTTCTGCTTCTGTCAGATTGGCGAGTTCTCGTTCATTATTGCAGGCTTAGGCTTGAGCGCAGGGGTAATAAATCCGGATTTGTATCCTATCATCGTATCGGTGTCCATACTTACTACCTTTGCAACTCCGTATATGATCAAGTGGGGGTTGCCGTTCTATGAAAAAGTATATCCTAAACTGCCTGAGAAATGGAAAGTCGCGTTGGAACGGTATGCCAGTCAGTCTAAAACCACTGAGAACGAGGTTACGGTAAAGAAATTTCTCAAAAGACAGTTTACCACGATAATTCTTTTTGGTATCATTCTGGTAGCTCTGTTATTACTCTCATTTATCTATCTGAAACCTTTCCTGAATAAGACTTTTGTGTTGGAAAATGGGGAGCCATCCTTCTGGGGAAATCTTCTGGGTGTGGTAATTACTATTGTCGTGATGGCGCCGTTTATCTGGGCTATGGCTCTGAAGAACGTGAACAGAGTGAAAATAAAACAGCTACTGTCGTTATATGATCATAGTCAGGCAGTGGTACTTCCAGTGTTGCTGTTGCGATATTTCATGGCTTTGCTGTTCATCGGTCTTGTGGTGGGAAGGTATATCCATCTGGCTGTAGGTTTTGTGCTGGTGATTGTGGTATTTGTACTGTTGTTCTTTGTGTTCTCACGTAAAGTGACAGGATTTTATCAGAGAATTGAGGGACAGTTTGTGAGTAATTTTAATCAACGTCAGGCACAGCATAGTTTCCGCATTCCCCAATCCATGGAGAGCAGGTTTATGATGGATGTGATGGTTGTAACGTCGTATTCTTCATTTGTAGGGAAGAAGTTGATGGATTGTAGATTCCGTCAGGAGTATGGTGTGAATGTGGTATCTATAGAACGGGGAAGCAAGATCATTAATATGCCTGGAAAGGATGAAATAGTAATGCCGAATGACCGTCTGACGGTAATAGGAAGCGAGGAGCAGATGGGAATCTTCAGGGGTGATATAGAGGTGGAACCGGAATTGATTGTAAGAGAGCATCACGACCATGAGATGAATATCTATCGTTATCAGGTACAACAGGATGGTCCGTTATGTGGAAAAGACCTTATACGCTCGGAGTTTCAGAAACGTTATAATGGAATGATTATTGCCATAGAACGGAACGGGGATTTCATGACAAATCCGGCAGCAAGTACGGTGTTTGTATCGGGAGATGTTGTGTGGTTCGTTTCTCCGGACGAGATAACTTTGCAGAAATTTGTTAAGGCTTGATGACAATAAAACGAAGGCTCTTACGTTATAATGATGAAATTGTAAACATACGATTTGTCAAAATCTTTGGGGTACAAAAAACAGAATAAAAGATGAAAAGAATATTTGTATATGGAATGATGTGTCTGGGTTTGGTGGCAGGCCCTCAGCATATAATGGCGCAAACCAGGAACACGAGTGACAAGGCTTTTGAAATTGCCAAAAATCTGGAGATTTTCTCCAATGTTTATACCAATCTACATCTGAATTATGTAGATGATGTGGATCCCGGAAAGACGATGAAGGTGGCAATAGATGCCATGTTGAGTTCTATGGACCCATATACCAATTATTTCCCAGAGTCGGATATGGAAGATGTAAAACTCCAGCTGCTCGGACAGTATGGCGGTATGGGTGCCTTGATTCATCAGAAGGGCTCTTTTGTATATATTGCAGAACCTTATAAAGGTCTTCCTGCGGACAAGGTAGGACTGAAGGCTGGCGATAAGATTGTGGAGATCAATGGTGAGAGTGCAGAAGGAAAGACTAATTCTGATGTGTCGAACCTTTTGAGAGGTCAGGCGGGTACTACAATCGAAGTGGTGGTAGAACGTGACGGTCAGAAGATAAAAAATACTATCACCCGTGAGGAAATTAAGTTACCTAATGTGCCCTATAGTGGTATGGTGAATGGCAACTGCGGCTATATCAAGTTGAACGAGTTTACCGGAGATGCGGCTTTGCATGTACGCGAGGCTTTCAAAAAAT
The DNA here is from genome assembly GCA_045640985.1 of Bacteroidales bacterium. Taxonomy (GTDB): domain Bacteria; phylum Bacteroidota; class Bacteroidia; order Bacteroidales; family P3; genus Colimorpha. The sequence goes on along the minus strand of JAZUFZ010000037.1, from coordinate 28,392 downwards.
TGAAGAGTGAACATCCGGACATGAATGGAGTGATACTTGATTTGAGAGGTAATGGTGGCGGATTGATGAATGAAGCTGTGGATATTGTGAATATATTTGTAAAACGTGGTGAGCTGGTGGTGGAAACGAAAGGTAAAGTGGCATCCAAAAATACCAAGAATTTTACCCGACTGGCTCCTGAAGATTTGGAAATGCCGGTGGTTGTTTTGATTGACGGATATAGTGCTTCTGCAAGTGAAATTGTGAGTGGAAGCCTTCAGGATTTGGATCGTGCGGTTATCGTAGGCAACCGATCATACGGAAAAGGTCTGGTACAGAATATTCTTCCGATGGCATATAATTCGCAGATGAAGGTTACGGTATCAAAGTATTTTATTCCCAGCGGACGTTGCATACAGGCAATTGATTATTCTAACAGAGATGAACAGGGTCGGGCACTGAAAGTGCCAGATTCTCTCAAGACGGCTTTCAAGACCCGTAACGGGAGAATTGTGTATGACGGATTCGGTATAGAACCTGATGTGGAGGTCGAGACGGAATATATGTCGAGTCTTTCTGTTGCATTGGTTCAGAAATTTCTCGTGTTTGACTATGCTACAAAATTTTATAAGGAACATTCCGCGATTGCTACTCCCGACAAATTTGAAATTACGGATGCTATCTATGCTGATTTCTGCAACTTCTTGAGTGATAAATCATACGATTATTCTACTTACACGGAGAAAATATTGACGGAACTCCGCAAAGTTTCGGAAGAAGAACATTATCTGGAGGCTCTCGAAGAGGACATAAAGGCCCTGGAGCAGAAGTTGAAGGATGACAAGGCCGCTGATTTACAGAAACACCGTAAAGAAATCAGCGAGTTGCTGAAAGGTGAGATATTGACCCGCTACTATTATCAGGAAGGTCGTATCCAAGGCTCTTTGGTTTCTGATCCGGATGTGAAGAAAGCAGTGGAGATTCTTTCCAACAAGGAAGAATATCAGAAGATTGTGAAAGGCTGAATGGAATGATGGCTTTTGTAAGCGTCAGGTCCTAAACCACAACAATGTCGATAAGTAAGAATGAAACATATTTCCACTAAAGTCTATCCAGTTCTGCTCTGCCTGCTGGCGGTAGCAATCCCTACATCGAATTTCTTGATGAATCTGGTGTGGGTGCTTTTGGGGGTGAACTGGCTTCTGGAGGGAAATATGAAAAACAAATGGCAGCAGATTTGTGAAAACAAATGGTTGCAAGCTTTTGTTGGATTGTTCTTCATCTATCTTGTCGGGTTGATATGGAGTAATAATATTCTTCAGGGGCTTACATTGGTGCGACAGATGCTTCCACTGCTGATTGTGCCGCTGGTGGTGTTCACCTCAGAACCTTTGAACAGCCGTCAGTTTCAATGGCTCAAAGGTTGCTATGTTATAACGGTTATAGTTGTTACTGGAATTGGTCTGGTTCGTTTTCTTACTATGGAGAACTTACCCCATAGAGATATCGTGCCGTTTATCTCCCATATCCGTTTTGCCCTCAATGTCAGTCTTGTAATTTGCATTCTTGTGAATGAAACATTAAAGGATAGGAGAAAAATTTCCAAATTCCTTATGATATTGCTTGTGCTGTGGATGCTGTTTTTCCTGCTGCTGTTGCAGTCTTATACGGGATTTGTCGTTTTGTTGATAGCTGCATTGCTGGTATCTATAGTAAGCCGCCGGAAGGTGGCGGTTCTTTTGGCGGTATCTTTGTGCGTGATGATGTTGGCAGTTTCTGCATATTATGTTTATGACTACTATCATATCAAGCCTGTTTCTGGTATTTACAATGATGTTTGTACGGTTAATGGCCATTCCTACCAGCAGACACACGATGATTTTGTGGAGTCGGGGGGATATGTACATCATTATGTATGCCTTGAAGAATTGGATGCGGAGTGGAACAAGCGGAGTAATATGAATATTGGGGATATTACAGCTTCAGGATACCCTGTGCAGTCATCATTGATTCGATATTTGAATGCACTCCAGTTGCCGAAAGACAGTTCTGGAGTTGCTGCACTTTCACAGATGGATATTGCTGCAATAGAAAACGGAGTCTCTAATCCAATATATAATTGTAATGGAAGTCTCAGGAAGATGTTTCATGTAATGTTGTTTGAATTTGAGACGAACCGGTGCTATCATAATGTGGAAGGACATTCGGTATTGCAGCGTCTGGAGTTGTGGAAGGCGGGTTGGAAGGTGTTTCTGGCGCATCCGTTATTTGGGGTGGGAACTGGCGATGTGTATGATGTACATCAGAAAATGTTGCGAGAGATGCAATCTCCACTGGAAGGGAAAAACTTGCATATTCATAACCAATATATTACCTGGCTGGCATCTTTCGGGATTTTCGGGCTGGTATTGTTGGTACTTTTATTCCTAAGGCCTTTGCGTATGGAAGTGTTGCGCAACGACTTGTTGCTGTTTGCCTATGGGGTCATTATATTGGTCTCATTTATAGGTGAAGATACACTTGATACTCTGGCTGGAAGAATGTTTGTCGTATTTATTGTATGTTTTATCAACAGAAATAATGTATCAGTATCACACACTGCCTAATGGCATTAAATTGGTTTTTAGTCAGTCTAATTCAGCTGTAGCTTATTCCGGGGTTTATGTCAATGTGGGCTCCCGGGATGAAGAAGGCCCGATGGAAGGAATGGCTCACTTTATTGAACACTCTATTTTCAAAGGAACTACCCATAGGAAGTCTTATCATATCCAAAGCCGTATAGACGGAGTTGGGGGTGAACTGAATGCCTATACAACCAAGGAGGAAACCTGCATATATGCTACTGCGTTGAATATACATTTAGGACGGTGTCTGGAATTGTTTTCAGATCTCTTATTTAATTCCACATTTCCTCAGAATGAAATAGATAAAGAGAAGGAAGTCGTAATAGAAGAGATTAATTCCTATAAGGATTACCCCGCAGAATTGATATATGATGAGTTTGAAGAACTTGCGTATGGCGATCATCCGATAGCTCATAATATCCTGGGCAACAAGAAAAATGTTCGCCATTTCAACAACCCGCAGATCAAAGAGTTTTTTGATTCCCATTATACTACTGACAAAATGGTGATTTCTGTGGTGGCGAATATCGAGTTCAAAAAGCTCATTCATCTGTGTGAGCAGTATTTCGGAGCGTATCCGTTACGGGCAAGCCAATCTACGCGTTCAGTCGCTCCGGTATATACACCGTTTACCAAGACGGTTAACCGTCACACTCATCAAGTTCATGCACTTATAGGATGTGCGGCTCCTAACATCTATGATGAGCGGAAGGTCGCTTTCTCTTTGTTGAATAATATCATCGGTGGACCAGCCATGAATTCCCGGCTCAATGTGGCAATTCGTGAAAAATACGGATTCTGCTATACGATAGAGTCTCAATATACTCCTTTTACCGATGCTGGACTATTCTATATCTATGCCGGGTTAGACGCAGATGCTCAGGATAAAGCCACGGAATTGATTCTGGCCGAAATGAAGGTCCTTTCCAGAATACCGCTTACTCCGTCACAACTTCACAATGCACAGCAACAGTATATTGGTCAGATGACTATCAACAACGACTCTGGATTGAACGAAATGCAGTCTATTGGCAAAGCTTATCTTACCTTTGATCATGTGGATTCTATGGAAGATATGGCTCGTGATATTATGAATGTGACGATTGACGATATAAAATCTCTCGCACAGGAAACGTTCCGCTCAGATAATATATCTTTCTTATACTATAAATAATGCCAATCCTGGAGGTTCAGAATCTCAAAGTGGAGTTTCTCCACGACGGACAATATCAGCCCGTAGTGCATTCCATAAATTATACTTTGGAACGGGGAAAGGTATTGGGTATCGTGGGTGAATCAGGTTCTGGAAAGTCGGTGAGTACCATGGCTTTGATGGGTCTGCTGCCCAGAAAGACTTCGCGGGTTTCGGGTTCTGCGTTTTTTAAGGGTCAGGATCTGCTGTCGCTCTCCGAAGAACAGATGCGGGATATCCGTGGTGCAAAAATCTCTATGATTCTCCAGGAACCAATGACTGCGCTGAATCCTGTGAAAAAGTGTGGGAAACAGGTCCTGGAGATGTTGCAGCTTCATGAAAAGGTTAGCTGCAGACAGGCAAAACAGCGGGTAATTGAACTTTTTAATGAGGTTCTGCTCCCGCGCCCGGAGAAAATCTTTGATTCCTATCCTCATGAACTTTCGGGTGGACAGAAACAGCGGGTGATGATTGCTATGGCATTGATCTGTAGTCCCGACATTATCATTGCGGACGAACCTACCACCGCGTTAGATGTGACTGTTCAGAAGACAATTCTCCAACTGCTCAGAAACCTCCAGCAACAACGTAATATCTCTATAATTTTTATTACTCACGATTTAGGGGTGATTGCTCAGATTGCAGATGAAGTGCTGGTGATGTATAAAGGCGACATCGTGGAGTCTGGAACTGCTGCAGATGTGCTCTATCATCCTCGTCATCGTTATACTCAGGGACTTCTCGCTTGCCGTCCTCCGTTGGATTCCCGTCCGTTGCATCTGCCTACAGTAAGTGGATTTCTGGAACAGGAATCTTCAGATATTTCGTCAGTAGAACGCGCATCATACGTATATGCGGACAAAGAAACTCCGTTGCTTTCGGTGCGGGATTGGAATGTAACTTATACGCTCAAGCGTAATTTCTTCGGGAAACCCCTTCTGCAGTTAAAGGGCGTGGATGGTGTGTCGTTTGACATCTATCCCGGGGAGACTTTGGGTCTGGTAGGAGAGTCCGGGTGTGGAAAAACGACTTTGGGCCGTTCGTTGTTGCAACTGATCAAATCCAGTTCCGGGTCTGTATCTTATAAAGGCAAATGCCTGAATACCTTATCAGCTGCCGATCTGCGGCATTTGCGTCCCGAGATTCAGATTATTTTCCAGGATCCCTATTCTTCGCTCAATCCCCGCATCCCTATCGGGGAGGCTATCGCCGAACCTCTCTTGGTCCATAAACTATGCTCCGACAGGCAGGAATGTAGAACGACGGTTCTGGAATTGATGGAACAGGTGGGTCTTTCTCCGGAATGGTATTCTCGCTATCCTCATGAATTCAGTGGTGGACAGCGTCAAAGGGTTTGTATCGCCCGTGCTTTAATCACACGTCCTTCTCTGGTGGTATGTGATGAAAGTGTGTCTGCTTTGGATGTGTCAGTACAGGCGCAGGTACTGAATCTTCTGAATGATTTGAAAGATCGTTACGGCCTGACCTATCTTTTTATCACACACAATCTTTCTGTGGCAAAGTTTTTCAGCGACCGTATCATGGTAATGCGTCAAGGGGCGGTTGTCGAAATCAATACCGCTGATGAACTCTATGCGCATCCGCAGCAATCCTATACGCAAAGTCTTATCGACGCTATCCCGCAGTTGTAGTCCCAGAAATAATAAATTTATGAAAATATGAGAATCGTAATTCCATATTTTCATAAATCTTAGGTTCGCCTATGGTCTCGTTCCCGTTTACCTTATTTGCGGGCTTCTTTTGCCTCAACGGTCATTGTGGTGTGCGGAACCACGCGCAAGCGCTCTTTTGGAATAAGCTTTCCGGTAACTTTGCAGATTCCGTAGGTCTTGTTCTCGATGCGGATCAGGGCAGCTTCCAGGTCGCGGATGTATTTCTGCTGGCGGGCGGCCAGTTTCGCATTACGCTCCTTGTTCATCACATTGCTTCCCTCCTCTAAGGTCTTGAAGGTTGGCGCTGTGTCACTTGCATCGTTTCCGTCGCCTGCTATGGCAATCTGAAGCAGTTCAAGATTCTTCTTTGCATCTGCCATCTTTTCAAGAATCAAGGCTCTGAATTCTTCTAATTCCTCTGCCGAATAGCAGGTTTTTTCCTGTGGTTGCGCTTTCGTACTCATAATACTTATATTTTATCTGCCGTTCTTCAGCTTTTTTGTAGCGGTCCCGCGGCTAATATTTTTTGCAAAAGTACATATATTTTTGCTATTATCGCAAAAAAAATATCAACACTATTTGTTAGTATCTTCCAGATATATATCAATCAGTCCGTTAGGAGCAGTAATGTATATCGTTTTTTCTTTTCTTGATACTTCGTCAATCACCTCATCAATCACAGGAATCAGTATTTCTGTATCGTTTTTCATAATCTGGAACAATGGCTGTGCCGGGTATTCTATGATGCTTGCAATCGTTCCGATATCGCCATGCTCCGAATCGATAACCTTGAACCCGACCACTTCATGAAAGTAGAACTGGTTGCCTTCCAGTTTCGGCAGCACATCCAAGGGCAGGTATAGGTCGTGACCTACCAGGGCGAGACTCTCCTCTTCGCTACGATCTTCAAAGGTTGCAATAACCTTATTTCCGTTAAATGTCAGCTCTTCAATGAAATAGGGGACAAGTCCATTCTTGGTCTCTACCATCACGGAATCCATCTTCGCATAGTCCGTTGGGTTATCCACATCGAGAAACAGCACCACCTGACCTTTTATACCCCAGGGTTTCGTGATGCGTCCCAGATAATAGCATTCGTCTTTTGTCATAACTTTATGATATGGATAAAGGCGCCCATGGAGAGCGCCTTTATGGTTTTTACTGTAGCATGATTACTCAGCTGCAGGGGTTTCTGCTTCTTCTGCAGGAGCCTCAGCGGCTTCAGCTTCAGCCTTTGCAGCTGCTTCAGCCTCAGCGGCTGCAGCACGCTTAGCTGCAACAGCGGCAGCCTTGTTCTCGTTGGCTTTCTTTTCGCCTTCGAGACGTGCCTTTGCTACATTGCGTTTTTCAGCGTCAATATTGCTCTTTGCGTTAGCAATCTTGTTTTCTTTCTGCTGTAACCATTCGTTGAATTTCACATCGGCCTGTTCCTGGCTGATAGCGCCTTTTTCAACACCAATCTGGAGGTGACGTTTCAGAAGAACACCCTTGTAGGAGAGGATACGACGAACAGTATCACTTGGTTGTGCTCCGTTCTTCAACCATTCTACCGATTTCTCGATGTTCAGGTCAATCTGAGCGGGGTTAGTCATAGGATTGTAAGTGCCCAATTTCTCGATAAATTTTCCATCTCGAGGTGCACGACCATCCGCAACAACGATGTGGTAGAAAGGTTGATTCTTCTTACCATGACGCTGTAATCTAATTCTTGCAGGCATAATTGTTTAATTTTAAGTTAGTTAATAAATAAATGTGTTTTTATTTTGAATTGCAAATTTACAACCTTTTTTTGAACTGACCAAATTTTTCTGCAATTATTTTTGAAATTCCCAATAAATCCATTGTCGGAATTGGCGTAAAGTTCCCCATATAATTATTCTATGAATTACTGGTCCTCAGTCTGCGTGCGGTTGCTATAGCTTTGGGCTTGTACGGAGCCCGGCTCCGCATCCAAGAATTAATCCCAGTCGCTGTTGTCTCCTTCAAGGTAACCTTTGAAACGAGTACCCTTTTTCAGATCGAATTCGTCGGTGTCGAAATCATATTCGTTGATACGTCCGAAATTATTTTTCATTCCCTGGCTCATGGCATAACCCATCTCTGCCTGGAATGTTACACATTTTATCTCTGGTTTGATATATTTCTTCATTTTTCAGTCATTTTTATTAGTAAGTGAAAACTTTTTCTCCTCTCCAGATATAGATCCCCAGGGGTAGGCCCTGGAGATTTCCGGCGTCTCTGCGTACGAGGCGGCCCATCATATCATACACGTCGTTGCTGTATCGGATATCGCTTTTAGGGGCCTCTTCCACGGCATCGATTCCCACTTCGCCCTCCAGAAGATCTATCATAAGCGTGGACGCAGGCGTAGAACCGCTGACCGAGAAATAACAGCGGAAGGGATTTACATGGGCGTTTCCGCCGCTCCGCACAAAGTAGCCGTTGCTGTAGCCATAGTTGTCGGTGCTCATCTGGGTGCGCTCTATCACGCCCTGGAAGGTCAGACCGTTCTTGGTCACGGGGTGGTAGTTAGCACTATCCGATTTTGGGAACAACACGTTGGTGGCGGTGATGGTGCAAGGTGTGGAAGAGCCGTCTTTGGCAAGGTCATATCCCACAAGATAGGGGGTATAGGCCGCGATATCGCCCTCATGTTCCGTAAAAGAGATTGTATTGTTGGCATAATCGGCAAAGTCGTACACCTCGAATCCGGAAGGCACGGCGGCGGAGAACGGCAGATAGAGCGTGCTGCGGTTTCCGTTAGTGAACTCGCGGGTATAGATAGCCGAGTCGGCGGTGAAAGTTTCGGGGGATTCAAATTTTTCCTGTCCGTCGGTGAGGATGACTTTTTGGGCTTTCCAAGTGGTTCCGCCGTTATTGCTGAAGATGTAGTTTGGCGGAATCTGGGAGACTGGGATGTGGTATTCGGCACAATCTTCCGAGGCAACTGATGAATAGTCGCTCGGAATCTTATAGATGGTGTGCAGGATCTCGGGATGCACCAATCTGTAGAATTGGTTTCCAGATCCGTCCACACCATACCGTCTAAAGTACAGTTTCAAACTTGGATCATCGCCGCTATCATAAATAGTGATATACTTGGTCCTGGTGGCACAATTAAGAAAAATACCGTCTCCGCAATCGGTTCTTGTTGTTTTGAACACCACCCACGCAAGACTGTCACAGTCACAAAAAGCGTGACTGCCGATAGTCCGCACAGATTCCGAAATGGTCAGGTATTTAAGGTTCTTGCAGCGGAGGAAAGCTAAATTCTCAATAGTCCGCACAGAGCCTGGAATGGTCACTTCTATGAGGCCGGTGCAAGATTCGAAAGCGCCATTACTGATGGTGGTCACCGAGCCGAGGAGTGGCAGGCTTGTAAGACTGGAACAATAGTAGAAAGCTCTTTCCCCGATAGTTTGCACCGAATTAGGGATGGTTATGCTTGTAAGACGAGAACAATAGGAAAAAGCGTAACTGCCGATAGTTCGCACCGAATTGGGGATGGTCAGGTTTGTGAGACTGTAACAACTGGAAAAAGCGTAATTGCCGATAGTTCGCACCGAATTGGGAATTCCCAGACTCGTGAGGCGTCCGCAAAATTGGAATGTGCCTTTATTGAGGGTTGTCAGGGTGTTGGAAAGGGTCACGCTCGTTAGCGAACTACAATTACTAAAGACGGATTCTCCCAATCTGGTCACAGAATTGGGGATGATCAAGGTGTCAAGATTGCTGCAATATTCGAAAGCAGAATTTCCTATTGTGGTCAGCGCACTGGGGAGGATCACACTTCTGAGATTGTTACAATAATAGAACGCGGAGTCACAGATGGTTGTCACCAAGATGGGGATAGATATGCTTCTGAGTGCATTGCAGCCAGCGAAGACTCCATTTCTGATTGTGGTGATGGGACAGGAGATGGAGATGCTTGTGAGGCTGCTGCAATTCTGGAATGCGTAACTCCCGATGGAGGTGACGGAATTAGGAATGTTGACGGAAGAGAGCTGGCTGCAGCCTGAGAAGAGACCATTGCTGATAGAGGTAATAGTGCTGGGTAAGGTGATGCCTGTGAGGCTGCTGCAATTCTGGAATGCATACTCTCCGATAGAAGATACATGGCTGGGCATAGCGATGCTTGTGAGGCTGCTGCAATTCTGGAAAGCGTAACTCCCGATGGAGGTGACGGAATCAGGGATGTTGACGGAAGAGAGCTGGCTGCAGCCTGAGAAGACACCATTGCTGATAGAGGTGATAGTGCTGGGTAAGGTGATGCCTGTGAGGCTGCTGCAATTCTGGAATGCATACTCTCCGATAGAAGATACATAGCTGGGCATAGCGATGCTTGTGAGGCCGCTGCAATTCTGGAAAGCGTAACTCCCGATGGTGGTGACCAATAATGGTATGCTGATGCTTGTAAGACTGCTGCAATTCTGGAAGGCATACTCCCCGATGGAGGAGACAAAGCCTGGCAGGCTGATGCTTGAGAGCTGGTTGCAGCCAGAGAAGACTCCATTGCTGATTGTGGTGATGGGACAGGAAATGGAGATGCTTGTAAGACTGCTGCAATTCTGGAAGGCATACTCCCCGATGGAGGTCACCAAACTGGGGACAATGATGCTTTTAAGCCCGCTGCAATCCTGGAAAGCGCACGCTCCGATGGAGGTCACCGTATTGGGGATTGTGACGCTTGTGATATCGCTGCAGCCGCCGAAACTCCAATAGTCGATACTGGTGACCGTATAGGTGACACCATTATAGGTCACAGTTGAAGGTATCAACACTTTGCCCGTAGGTTTTTCTGTATCCTCATAAGGGACAGACATCCCGTATGGTCTTGGGGAGACGAGCATGACATAATGTTCCTCATAGTCAGTAATGCTGTAATAAAGGGTATTGCCAGACGTTGTGGCGCTGAAGTGATAGTTATAGGCATACAACGACATGCCACACGCCATCAAAGTCAGAAAAAATAATAGCTTCTTCATTATTGAATTATTTTGTTTCATTTCTTACAACCTTATTTTATATTTAACATTCTGCAGATAAAACACTTAATACACCTATGCGGCGAATCGTGCTCTCCATAAAGCAAAATGCAAAGATATGAAAATTTCCGGATATGGCAAAATTTATTTTCAACGATGTCATCAAAGGTCTTTTGCAATGGAGTTCCGGAGAACCAACTTATGGCTGGAATAAAAAAGTCTTGAGACGATAGTCGAATAACCCAGCCAGTCCCCCGTCGGCCTATTAGAGAAAATGGCTTAAACAATCTCAAATCTCAATCTCAGTTAAAAAAAGTCATACCCCATGTCGAATACATCTTCTTTATTCTTTATAACTTATTAATATATAATTAATTATAAGTATAATAATAGGAAAAGTCAGGATGTGGATACCCTTTGAAAAAACAACTGAGATTTGAGATTTGAGATTTTCAATGCTTTGTATTCTCCCTAAGAAGCACAACTACAATAAGATACAAATTATCAAGTTTTCTCTTTCTAAGAAAATCTGGCTCTCAGAGGGGTCAAAAAGCCTTATTTGGGGGTGTTTTCAGGCCTGATTAAAGGGAGAAAACACAATTTGAGAGGCGGTTTCTACATTTTTGGGAAAATCTCAGAGGCTGGAAATTTTCAATAACCGTATTTCAACTATGCTCAATAACCGGGTTTCGGGTGGAAAATCTGCCGATCTGTGGAGAACTAAGGGAGGAAAAAAGAGGCAGAAGGAGCAACCCGATACCGCCTCTTTCCGGCTGGTATCTCCCTGGTATCTCTCTGGTATCTCCCGGATGGGGCCGTGTCGGAAACTGCGGTTAGGGCTCCCTATAGGCTCCTTACCCGCTCCCTACTCGCTCCTTACCTCATAGTTGTCTGATAGGAAATCTTGGGGAGAGAATGTCGTTCCAAGGAGGAATTTCGGCGGTGTGAATTAGTTGTTGATAACTATTTCGATAGATTTATCGCCATATAGAAAGAATTGCGTATCTTTGCAATTTGAAAAAACAAGTACTTCATGAATATCTCATTTCTGCTAAGTGATTTATACTCTTTGGGTTTGCTGATTCTGGCGGTGGTGTGCTTCGTCGTGCTGGCGTTGCATTATGGGTTGGTTTACTGGCGTGTGGGCCGGTATAAGCATAAGTGTGACGCGAATGAACCGGCTCCGGATGGGGATCTGCCTTCCGTGAGTGTGGTGCTGGTGGCGCACAATGCGGCGGACTGGATGCGTGAGAATCTGGTCTATCTTCTGGAACAGGATTATCCGAAGCCATACGAGGTGGTGGTGGTGGATTACCAGTCGTCGGACGATACGGAATTTGTACTGAAGGTCTGCGCCGAGGGATATAACCACCTGAAGGTGGTGAGCCTTCCGCATGACGTGAATATGTTCCAGGGCAAGAAATTCCCGCTTTCAATGGGTATAAAGTCGGCAAAATATGATGTGGTGGTGCTTACGGAACCGGACTGCGTGACGACGGATTTCGGCTGGCTGGCTTCGATGACGCGGAACTATTCCTCGCCCCGCACGCAGATGGTGCTGGGCTATTGCGGCATCAGGAAGGAGAAGGGGCTGATGAACCTGATGCAGCGTTACGAGAATATGAGCTATTCGGCCGATTATTTTGCGCGGGCGCTGAACGGATTGGCCGAAACGGGATGCGGGCGGAATCTTTCCTATAAAAAGGATTTCTTTTATAAAAAAGGTGCTTTTACCCGTATGTACACCGAGGAATACGGCGAGGATGACCTGTTCGTGAACCAGAATGCCGCCAAGGGCAATACGGCGGTATGTGTGGATAAGCACGGCTGGATGATGACCGATGCGCAGAAGTCGTTCCGGAAATGGCATCAGCTTCGCCGGGAGCGGGTGGCTACCCGGAGATGGCACAGCCTTGGCGAACGCTTGAGAAGGGTGGGAGTGAAACTGTCTGTGCTGGGGTTCTATGCGGCGTTGGTGCTGATGATTCTGCTGCATCCGTACCTGTGGCCGCTGGCGCTCGGACTGTTCGTGGTGAAGAATGCCTGGCAAATTGTTGCAGTTTGGAGTGCAGGCAAGGCGTTTGAAATGAACACGTTATGCTGGTGGTCGCCGCTGATGGAAATTTATTTTCTGTTTGCAGATACTATTTTGGCAATTTCTCCGTTACCTAAGAAGAACAGCCGTCGTTAGGCGACGGGTGTCCAGTCTATAAATAATGAATATGGAAGCAACGGTAAACCTGAACACAGAAAAAGCCCTACGGGATTATCACTGGGTGTGCGAAGCACGCGACGGTGGTAACCAGCAGGCCTATACTTCGCTGATGCAGGCCTACAGGGATCCGTTGTATGCGATGCTGCTGAAACTGACCAACGATGCCACGGAGGCGGACGATCTGGTGATTGAGACTTTCGGTAAGGCTTTCTGCCAGCTGCATCTCTATAATCCTACCAATGCTTTCAGTACCTGGCTTTTCTCCATCGCAACCAATAATTTCCTCGACCATGTGCGGAAACGCCGTATGGAAGTGATTTCGCTTTCTGAGATGTCCACCCATAACAGCGAGGACGAGGTGTATGAATATCCGCTGCCTTCGGGCGACCCTACGCCGGAAGAGCTGATGATGGGAGAGGAACGGGCCGAGATGCTCCGCTATGTGGTGAGTCAGCTGAAGCCCCGTTACCGCGAGCTGGTGGAGATGCGCTATTTCCAGGAACTGTCGTATGACGAAATTGCCGAAAAACTGAATATACCTTTAGGTACAGTGAAAATCAGACTTCTGCGTGCCCGTACCCTTCTGGGGGAAATCATGGCGGGCCAGCGCGAAAAACTATAATATAGTATCACCGATGAAACGAATGTGCACCATAATTGTAATGCTGATGATGGCGACGGGAGCGTTGCTGGCTGAGGATTGGGATGTGCACAGGCCCCGCAGGGCTGAAGGTTTGACAGGTCTATCGGTGTTTATCAACACTGGAGCTTTTATGGCGAATGATGTCCATGCTGATTTCTACAGCGGCAGGGACGATAACGCAAATACTATCTATAGGGTACTCCGCAGCGAACAATACGGGCTGGGAATATGGCAGAATCTGACTACACAGAATCTGATTACGGAAGCGGTGGGCAGCTATTCGGTACTCACGGTTGATGAATTTGCACATCCCGAATACAGACTGGCAGTCCAGCTGGGTATGGGGTTCCGCTACGATTATGAGCATTGGGGCTGGATGTTCCGCTTCGACTATGCCAAACTGACGGCGGCCGGTGCGTTCCTCCTGAGCGCCAACAACCATACGGGTATATTGAGCGACCGGGACCAGTATGTGCGATGCGGTATGTTCGGCGAAGAGGAGAGAATCAACTTCGATTTCGGTCTGCTGAAACGGTTCCGTCTGGCAGACGTGTGGAATCTGGAGATATGCGGCGGAGTGAATGTCTGCAATGTCAAGGTGCTTTCCCAGAAGATGGAAATCGCGGGCGTGTATTATAACATTTTGGATGTGTGGGACGGGCATTCACCGTCGGCTTACACACCGGAATATGAATATATCAATCAGGGCGGTATCGGCGTAGGTGAGTTCGCCGGACTGTCGCTGGGCTACACCATCGGACATTCCGAGGTGGATCTGGGCTACACCTGGTACCGCACCAAGGTGATGCTGGAGGGCTACGACAGCTATGCTCCACAAAATGCGGTGTATGTGAGATTCGTGGTAAACGATTTCAGTTTCTTTAATTAATGTTGAATAAAAAAATATAAAGATATAAAATGATAGAATTAACCCCTTTAGCGGACTCGGACCATCCGCATTTTGCCAAAGAATTGTTTGAGTCGGCTTTTCCGGACGAAGAGCGACCTCCTTTCGGGGAGTTGAAGAAAAGAGACCAGAAAAAATTTCATTTTATGGTTGCCACGCTGGGCGATGGCGAACCGATCGGAATCCTGACCTACTGGGATTTCGAGGATTTTGTATATGTGGAGCATTTCGCAATTGACGAAGAATTGCGAAATCAGGGACTCGGAAAGGTTGTGTTCCTGAATTTCCTTTCCCAACAGACAAAACAAGTGGTTCTGGAGGTGGAACTTCCTCACAATGAAGAATCTGACCATAGGGTTGAGTTCTATGGAAGCATGGGCCTTTTTATGAACCAGCAGGAGTATTGGCAGCCGTCCTACAAGAAGGGAAAACATGCCCTGGAATTGCAGATGTACATCATGTCAAAATACGAATTGGATGATGACGAATTTGACGAAATCCGTCATGTTTTATACGAAAATGTGTACGGTTACAAGGACTGATTTCCAAAATATTTGAGTGTGGTAATGCTTGAAAATGTGGCTGTTGTACAGCAGTAAAGAAAAAAAAAGTGAGAAAAATTTTGTCGGGTGGGAAAAAGTGTGTACTTTTGCACCCGTTTTCGAGGTTTCGGAAACCCCTGGAAACGATAAAAATCTAATACGGATTTGGCTCCGTGGCTCAACTGAATAGAGCATCTGACTACGGATCAGAAGGTTGCAGGTTTGAATCCTGCCGGAGTCACAAAAAGATATGCGAGGGTGATTATAAAGAGAGGGACGAGAGAAGTCCCGCAGAGCTAATGGCTCCGTGGCTCAACTGAATAGAGCATCTGACTACGGATCAGAAGGTTGCAGGTTTGAATCCTGCCGGAGTCACTAAAGAAGGGAACAACAGGCGTTGTTCCTTTTTTAGTTCTTAAGCAGGACGGTTTCCATACATCAGAACCCCATTATGGGCGGATTTCTCACGCTGTTGATAACTTTTTTTTGATTTTTTTCTTTAATATTCAAAAATTATTCGTATCTTTGTAACTCGGATTATTCCGAATAATAAGTATAATAAATTAATAATCATTAAAATAAGTATAATATTATGCAGAAAAAAGGTAACAAATACGGTACACACCGTGTAATTGAGCCTAAGGGCGTGCTGCCACAGCCAGCAAACAAGTTGGATAACAACATGGATGAAATCTATGACAATGAAATCCTGATTGACGTTCAGACTTTGAATATCGATTCTGCTTCTTTTACCGATATCCACAACTATGCTAAACAGCAGGCTGGTGAAGGTGCTTCTCAAGAAAAGATTATGGAAGAAATCAAGAAAGAGATGCTTCTGAATGTGGAACTCCAGGGCAAACATCGTAACCGTCGTACCGGTTCTGGTGGTATGCTGCTCGGTAAGGTAGAAAAGATTGGTGACGCTTTGAAGGGTAAAATCGACCTCCAGGAAGGTGACCGTATCGCTACCCTCGTAAGCCTTTCACTGACTCCTCTCCGTATCGACGAGATTCTCGAAATCCGTCCTGAAATCGACCAGGTGGACATCAAGGGTAAAGCTATCCTCTTCGAAAGCGGTATCTATGCCAAGATCCCAAGCGACCTCCCGGAGAAACTCTCTTTGAGCGCACTCGATGTTGCCGGTGCTCCTGCACAGACTGCAAAACTCTGCCAGTATGGTCAGAATGTAGTTATTCTCGGCGCTGGTGGAAAGAGCGGTATGCTCTGCTGCTACGAGGCTAAGAAACGTGTCGGCGTTACCGGTAAGGTTATCGGTCTGACCAACAGCCCAAAATCAACCAACCGTCTGAAAGACCTCGAATTCTGCGATGTCGTTGTTTCTGTTGCCGGCAAGACCCCAGTAGAAATCTACGAACTCGTTTATGAACTCACCAACGGTAAGATGGCTGACGTTACCATCAACTGCGTAAACGTTCCAGATCAGGAAATGACCGCTGTATTGTGCACCAAGGATGACGGTACCGTTTACTTCTTCTCTATGGCTACCAGCTTCACCAAGGCTTCCCTCGGTGCTGAAGGTATCGGAGCAGACGTGAACATGATTATGGGTAACGGCTACACCAAGGGTCATGCCGAGTTCACCCTTCAGGAACTCCGCGAGTCTCCTAAGCTGCGCAAGATCTTCGAAGAACTCTACGCTTAAGACCATTATGCTCACAGGTGGGTTCGCCCATCTGTGAGTATTTGAATTTACCAAATACATATTAATTATGCAAGTAAACAGAAGAAAAGAGCTTTTCCCGGAAGTTTCCGACGAACAGTGGAATGACTGGAGATGGCAGGTAAATAACCGTATCGAGACTCTGGAACAGCTCAAGAAATATGTGGCCCTTACCCCTGAACAGGAAGAAGGCTGCGCCAAGGCTTTGGCAAAATTCCGTATGGCTATCACTCCATACTACATCTCTCTGATCGATCCTAACGACCCATACGACCCAGTTCGTCGCCAGTGCGTTCCTACCGATGCTGAGACCTATATCGATCCAAGCGATCTTCTTGACCCTCTGCACGAAGACGAAGACAGCCCTGCTCCAGGACTGACCCACCGTTACCCAGACCGCGTGCTTTTCCTGATCACCGATATGTGCTCTATGTACTGCCGTCACTGCACCCGTCGCCGTTTTGCAGGTCAGAAGGATGCTGAAAGTCCAGACGAGCGCATCGAAAAGTGCCTGGCTTATATCGAAAAGACCGAATGTGTCCGCGACGTGCTGCTCTCCGGTGGTGATGCACTCATGGTAAGCGACGAAAAACTTGACTATATTCTTGGCCGTCTGCGCAAGATCGACCATGTGGAAGTAGTTCGTATCGGCAGCCGTACTCCTGTGGTTTGCCCACAGCGTATTACCGATCATCTCTGCGAGACTTTGAAGAAATATCACCCACTGTGGCTCAACACCCACTTCAACCATCCTAACGAGATGACTCCTGACGCAAGTGCAGCTCTCGCTAAGCTGGCTAACGCTGGTATTCCTCTGGGTAACCAGACTGTACTGCTCCGTGGCGTAAACGACTGCGTTCATGTAATGAAGAGCCTGATGCACGCATTGGTTAAGAACCGTGTTCGTCCTTACTACATCTATCAGTGCGACCTCAGCATGGGTATCTCTCATTTCCGTACTCCTGTCAGCAAGGGTATCGAAATCATCGAAGCGCTCCGTGGTCATACCTCAGGCTATGCAGTTCCAACCTTCGTAGTGGATGCTCCCGGTGGTGGCGGAAAGACCCCAGTAATGCCTAACTACGTAATTTCACAGAGCCCTAACAAGGTTATTCTGCGTAACTTCGAAGGCGTTATCACTACCTATACTGAACCAACCGACTATAAGGAAGAATGCCATTGCCCGGCTTGCGAAGCAAAACGCAGAATCGACGAAGGTGTTGCTTCTCTGCTCGAGACCGACCGTATGTCCCTCGAACCAAGTCATCTGATGCGTCACGAACGTAACAAGAAACACTAATTGTTTCACCATAAAATAGGGGAGATGGTCTTTGGGCCGCCTCCCCGTTTTTATTATTCAAAACAAGTCATGAAAAAACTTTTTACGGTAGCCGTTTTGTTGCTTTCCTTGAGTCAGCTCCTGGCGCAGGACGCATATCCGTTTTACTATCCTATGAAGGATGACAACGGCAAATGGGGCTACGTGGACGATAATGACCGTTGGGTGATTCTGCCGAAATATTCGGCGGTGCTTTATGAAACCAACGGTGGCATGTATCCGGTTTCCCAGAATGGGAAATGGGGTTTCGTGGGTGTGAGTGGCGAAAAACTTACCGACATCATTTACGATGCCTGTGTGTGCGAAATCGACTATCCCAAGAATCATTACACCTATAACTTCGCCGCCGTGCGTCAGAAGGGCAAGTGGGCTTTCATCAATGTGCAGGGCCGCTTCGTTACCGAGTTCAAGTATGACGAGGTGATGATTTATAACGGAAAATATGTGGTGAAAATCCGCGAAGGCAAGAAGATGCGCACGGGCCATCTGGATGCCGGCGGAAATGAAATCTGGGATAACTGATATCCGTTCAGGAGATGAGATTGCTGAAATCCATACTGCTGGTTTTGATTCCTGCTTGGCTGTGTTGTGGATTGGCTCGCGCACAGGTGGCGGGTCTCGGCACGTTGTCGGTATTGGATATGACCACTTCGGCACGTTCTGCCGGTTTGGGTATGGATTATATCTCGCTCTATGACAGTGATATCAATATTGTGCTGGATAACCCTTCCTTGATAGACAGTCGCTTCGATAAGGTGTTTTCCTTGAACTATGTCGGCATGTTCCAGGGAACCAATTTCGGCTCGCTGGCTTACGGCTTCAGCACCAAGAAAGTGGGCACGTTTCTGGTTGGTATGCGTTTCATGAGCTACGGATCCTTTGAAGGATACGATGAATACGAAAATCCTACAGGCCGTTTTTCGGCAGGTGACTATGCCTTGACGGTAGGGTGGGGGATGGCTGTCAATCCCAATTTCAGCATAGGGGCAAATTTCAAACCGGTCCTTTCTCAATACTATATATATGCGGGAGTGGCACTTGCGCTGGATGTTTCAGCGAGTTATGTGAATGACAGCCGGAGGTTTTCCGCTACCGCGATGGCACGCAATATCGGAGCCCAGATTCTGACTTTTGACGGAAGTGTAGAGTCGATACCGTTTGAGTTGAGCGCCGCGATGAGCTATAAACTCGAAAACGCCCCATTTAGGGTCTTTGTGGCTGCTACCGAACTGCAACGGTGGAACCTGATGTATGATGATCCGCTGCAGCCCACCGAAACAACCGACATGTTCGGAGAAGTGCATAGGACAAGTAAGGCGGCATTGATTGCGGATAATCTTTTCCGACATATTCAGCTGGGTTTAGAAATGAATCTCGGATCGGCCTTCTATGCGCGTGTGGGCTATAACCACCGTCAGGCCCGTGAAATAAAATCTCTCACCTACGAGGCGTTCAACACCAGCGGTTTTTCATTTGGTATCGGATTTCGGGTAAAAGGGCTCGATTTTGCTTACGCCCGCAACAACTATCACCTCGGCCAGGCTCCCAATTTTATCTCAGTCACCAAGCATTTTTAGCGGTTTCTTAAGGTGACTTCTAAAAACGATTCTTAGAAGTTGCTTATAGTATTCCTATTGCTTCAAACATCCGTTTGTAGGCCTCCGCTTTCTTCTGCAGCGGAAGCGGATAGGCTCTGGAAGTGCTCGGCATCCGATAGAGCGTCATCTGCTTGTCGTGCAGCATAAATCCGCAGGCGACACCAATCTTAGGTTGCGGAATTTCGTAATGCTCGCAAAGGGTTTCTGTGGCTTTCTGTCCTGTGGTGGCAAGTGTGCGGCAAGTAGGCATCTGTTCCAGTAAGGCCTCGATATCGGTGTATTCCACCACCTCAAGTTCTTTATCGGAAGCGTTGTCTTTGAGCCGCTTGACGACACAAGCGGTATCATACAAACCGATACCTTTCGCTACAAGAAATTCTGTTATTTCCGTCAGTTTGTAGCACCGCTGCATCGTATCTACAAAATGCTGCGGATCTTCATAAAACGCCAGCCCCATCACCCTCCACATATCGTTCGAGAAGTTCGGGTAGAAAAAGTCCATACACCATCGCTTTTTCTGTGGCGGAAACGACCCCAGCATCAGCAGTTTCCCCTCCTTGGGTAGAAAAGGTTTCAGCGGGTGAGACTCTCCAAGGCTCGGACCCTCGTTATTGGTGAAAATATCTTCCATACAAATTGCAAAATTACACAAAAAATCTCACATACGCAAATTTCAGGTAACTTTTGTGTTTCTTTTCGATTCGTCATCCAGATGAAAGTCGGAAAGAATCGACCGGAATGATGGTCTATCTGGTGGCGTTTTCGTAGCTTGATTCCACCTCTGTATGGCTAGTATCTCCGTGGTATCTCTCTGGTATCTCCGTGGTAACTCCGTGTTCCGGCCCTATGCGGGACGGCAAAACGATATAGAAGTCTCGACCTTACTTGTGAGGTACCACGAAGCAAAAAGGGAAAAGCAAGACTACCTTCTATTCATCCTAATCTGGCGAGCCAACGGAATCTGGCAACTTCCGTCATCGTAAATTGGGTAAATGAAACCAACATCGATTAGGTTAAAAATTCAAAAAAAAATGTTCTTATTTTCAAAAATATATAGCTATGGGAAGCTGTTTCCTTCAAAAATCAACAAGATTTCAAATATATGAAATAAACTTATACTAAACAAGTTACAAAATGAATAATGAATAACTTCATATTATTAAATATAAAATATTTGGTCAGTTCAAAAAAATAGTTTATCTTTGCAGATGTAATATAGGTCAGTTTTGTCCGATTTTAAGGCGATTCAATGGGACTGACCGCGGCGTAGCCGTGCCCTGTGGTTATATATACCTTGAAAAATATCTCATCTATTCGATTTATGGGATTGCCATCCATAGGTCTGTCGATTTGCAATTAAAAACCAAATATAATATGGAACTCGTCATTACCAAAGATTACGACGAAATGTCGTTATGGGCTGCCAACTATGTGGCCAAACGTATCCTTGATTTTAATCCCACAGCAGCACATCCTTTTGTCCTGGGATGTCCCACCGGCAGCTCCCCGCTTGGCCTCTACCAGCACCTGATAGAGCTCAATAAGAAAGGAATCCTCTCGTTCCAGAACGTCGTTACCTTCAATATGGACGAATACGTAGGTCTTCCTGTCGAGCATCCCGAGAGCTACCACAGTTTCATGTGGAATAACTTCTTCAACCATATCGACATTAAGAAAGAGAACGTCCATATCCTCGACGGCAACGCTCCCGATCTTCAGGCCGAGTGCGACCATTACGAACAGATGATCGCTGAGGCAGGCGGAGTCGATCTCTTTATGGGCGGCGTAGGTCCTGACGGCCATATCGCCTTCAACGAACCCGGAAGCAGTCTGGCTTCCCGCACCCGTATGAAGACCCTCACCACCAACACCATCCAGGCCAACTGCCGCTTCTTCGACAACGATGAAGCCAAGGTGCCCAAGCAGGCCCTTACCGTAGGAGTCGGCACCGTGATGGACGCCCGTGAGGTCCTGATTCTCGTGAACGGACCCAAGAAAGCTCGTGCATTGCACCACATGATCGAGAACGGCGTCAGCCACATGTGGACCTCCAGCATGATCCAGATGCATCCCCACGGCGTTGTTGCTTGCGACGAAGAGGCCTGTGCCGAACTCAAGATCAGCACCTACCAGTACTTCAAAGACAAGACCCGCCTCGAAGGCATCCTCGACAAATACACCCAGCTGTACAAATAGTGGCAGTCGCCTCGTAGATTTATCTCGGTCATCGAATGATGTTTGTGAACCCCCATTTGTGGTGATGATGTGGTGAATCAATGGCGTTGTGAACTTGTTAACATAAGGCATTGAAACAACACAGCAACAAGGACGAAGTCTGACAAGAACATTATCATATTTATTCGTTCAATTCGTGCGATTCGTGTTCGTTCTAATTGATGATTATGAACTAATTCGTGGTTGATTTTTGGTAATTTGTGTTCTAAATACAAACCGTCATCGTACGAAGCCCCTCATCCGTGCAATCCGTGTTAGAAAAAGAATTCGTGCAATTCGAGCAATTCGTGTTCCTAATAAAAAAACACACGATTCGTGACAAAACGAACACGAATCTCACGAATCAAACGAATCAAAAGATGTTGCTAAATAAATTCGTGCAATTCGAGCAATTCGTGTTCCAAAATAAGACAAGTAATCCGTGGCCAAATAAAATATTTGAACAATTCGTATTTCCGAAATTAATACAATCATGAAAATATCCGTTGCAGGTACCGGCTATGTCGGTATGAGTATCGCCACCTTGTTGGCACAACATAATGAAGTTACCTCCGTCGATATCGTTCCCGAACGTGTCGAGATGGTCAATAATCGCAAGTCCCCCATCCAGGACGACTATATCGAGCGCTTCTTCCGTGAAGACCTCGCACTTCAGAAAGGTGAGCTAAAGCCCGACTTCATCCTTCAGAAACCGCTGAACCTCAAAGCTACCCTCGATTGGGAGAACGGTTACAAGGATGCCGACTTCGTCGTGATAGCCGCCCCCACCAACTACGACACCCAGAAGAACTTCTTCGACACCAGTGCCGTAGAAGATGTGATAGAAAAAGTCCTCAAGGTAAACCCCACCGCCACGATGGTCATCAAGAGCACCATCCCCGTAGGCTATACCCGCGGACTCTATCTCAGATATGCCAACAAGGGAGTTATGCGCTTCAACCTTCTCTTCGGTCCCGAGTTTCTGCGTGAGTCCAAGGCCTTGTACGACAACCTCTATCCCAGCCGCATCATTGTAGGTTATCCCAAGATCATCAATCGTGCAGAATTTGAGGAAGAGAACGAAGCTATCCTTCAGGTGACCGATGTGGACTATATGGAGAAACAGGCACATATCTTTGCCCAACTCCTGCAAGATGCCGCCATCGCCCCCAGTCCCGACCACCACAAAGAGAACGGAACCCGAGAAGACATCCCCGTCCTTTTCATGGGCATGAAAGAGGCTGAAGCTGTCAAGCTCTTCGCCAACACCTATCTCGCCCTTCGCGTCAGCTACTTCAACGAGCTCGACACATACGCTGAGATGAAAGGGCTCGATACCATCAGCATCATTAACGGAATCGGCTTGGATCCCAGAATCGGACAGCATTATAACAACCCCAGCTTCGGCTACGGTGGCTATTGTCTGCCCAAAGACACCAAGCAGCTCCTTGCCAACTATCAGGACGTACCCCAAGAGATGATGACCGCCATCGTGCAGAGCAACCGCACCAGAAAAGACTACATTGCCGATGCTGTCTTGAAAAAAGCTGGTTGGTACGATTATAGTGTGCATAACGAGTTTTCGTCATCATTTTCAGCTGCTCCGGTTGTCATCGGCGTTTATCGCCTCACGATGAAGTCCAACAGCGATAACTTCCGCCAATCCGCCATCCAGGGTGTGATGAAGCGCATTAAAGCCAAAGGTGCTCAGATTATTATCTACGAGCCAACTCTTGAGAACGGCACCTCTTTCTTCGGTTCAGAGGTGGTCAACGATCTGACAGAGTTTAAAAAGAGAAGCAATGCTATTATCGCAAATCGTTTTGACGAGTGCCTTTCTGATTGCGAAGAAAAGGTTTACACCCGCGATTTGTTTAGAAGAGATTAGTTCAGAAATATCTTGTTGAACAGAAAAGTATTCGCAATGAAAATATTAGTTACCGGAGCAAAGGGTTTTGTAGGCAAGAACCTGTGCTCGCAACTTAAAAATATCCGTGATGGCAAGGCAAAATGTTATGGAGACCTTACCATCTCTGAAGTGTATGAATACGATATCGACTCCACTCCAGAGGAACTTGACCAATGGTGTAAGGAGTGTGATTTCGTCTTCAATCTTGCCGGCGTTAACCGTCCGCAGAACCAGGAAGACTTCATGAAGGGCAACTTCGGTTTTGCCAGCAAGCTTCTCGACACCCTCAAGAAGCACCACAACAGCTGTCCCGTCATGATAAGCAGTTCCATACAGGCTACACTTGCCGGCCGTTTCGGAACATCGGAATATGGCAAGAGCAAGAAGGCAGGCGAGGAACTCATGTTCCGGTATGGTCAGGAGACAGGTGCCAAAGTGCTGGTCTACCGTTTCCCGAACCTTTTCGGCAAGTGGTGCCGTCCCAACTACAACAGTGCCATAGCCACTTTCTGCAACAACATTGCCCATGACCTGCCCATCCAGGTGAACGACCGTTCTGTTGAGATGGAGTTGCTCTATATTGATGACCTTGTTGACGAACTCATAAATTCACTCAAGGGCGAAGGCAGCCGTTGCGAATTCAATGGTGTTGATACAGTGCCAACTGAAGGCGGCCGCTACTATTACGTGCCGGTTACCCACAAGACCACTCTTGGTGAGATTGTTGACATTATTCAGGAATGTGCCAGGGCTGCAGCCAATCAGGACGGAATAAATATGATAGAGCTTCCTCAGGGCAGCCTTCGCTACAAACTGATGACAACCTACCTGAGCTACCTCCCCAAAGAGAAGGCCATATATGACCACAAGATGAACGTAGACCCGCGTGGAAGTTTTACCGAATTGGTCCACTCACTTAACTGCGGTCAGGTAAGCATAAACATCAGTAAGCCCGGGATCACCAAGGGCGAGCACTGGCACCATTCAAAGTTCGAATACTTTACCGTTGTCAGCGGCCACGGCCTCATCCAGTTAAGGAACGAAGCCGACCCGTCAGCCGAAGTCCTCAACTTCGAAGTCTCAGGCGACCACATCCAGTCCGTAATCATGCTCCCTGGCTACACCCACAACATCATCAACCTCTCCGAAACTCAAGACCTCGTCACCGTCATGTACTGCAACGAGATCTTCAATCCCAATAGACCGGATACGTATTCCGATCCAGTGGAAGGAGAGTAGGGATAGTAAAGAGAGTATAGATAGTAAAGAGAGTTCGTATGGTGAACGATTTCGAGGAACTCGCAATTTATCAGCAGTCCCGAGTTCTTGCAAAACAAGTATATGAGATAACCCGAAAGGGAGATTTCAAGTACGATACTCGATTTGTTCAGCAAATACGTGCATCCTCAGGATCCATTAGCGATAACATCGCTGAAGGGTTTGAGAGACAAGGAAATAAAGAATTTATTCAGTTCCTATATATTGCAAAAGGTTCATGTGGAGAGTTCCGCTCACAGATTAACAGGGCGTATGATGCTCAGTATATTAGCAAAGAAGTATACAATCAGATGTATGCAGATTGTCGTAAGTTGAGTGCAGGGATACTTGGTTTTATAAAATCGTTAAAATCATTTGAGTCTAAAGGTTCCAAGTTTGAATAGTAGAGAAAAATAGAATTATATAAAATACAACAATACCTATCTTCCCCGTCTCTGCAATAGTAACTCTCTCTACTCTCTTTCCAATCTTTACTTTCTATACCAAATTAAATTAGAAGAATACAAAAAAATAATATAAGTATGTCAATTTTTAAAGACAAAGTCCTGATGATCACCGGTGGTACCGGTTCGTTTGGTAATGCAGTGTTGAATCGTTTCTTGAAGACAGACATCGCAGAGATTCGCATCTTCTCACGAGACGAGAAGAAACAGGACGACATGCGCCACGAGTATCAGGCCAAGATGCCAGAGGTGGCAGGCAAGATAAAGTTCTACATAGGCGATGTCCGCAACAAGAGCACCCTCAAGACCGCCATGCGTGGTGTGGATTACATCTTTCATGCAGCCGCTCTGAAACAGGTCCCCAGCTGCGAGTTCTTCCCAATGGAAGCCGTCAAGACCAACGTCATCGGAACCGACAACGTGCTCGATGCAGCTATCGATGCCCATGTGAAATGCGTCATCTGCCTCTCCACCGACAAGGCCGCCTACCCCATTAACGCCATGGGAATCAGCAAGGCATTGGAGGAGAAAATTGCAGTTGCCAAATCACGCAACTCTCTCGATACAAAGATTTGCTGCACCCGTTATGGCAATGTGATGTGCTCTCGTGGCAGCGTCATTCCTTTGTGGATTGACCAGATTCGTAATGGCAATCCCATCACCCTGACCGAACCCAAGATGACCCGCTTCATCATGAGTCTTGAGGAGGCAGTCGATCTGGTACTGTTCGCCTTCGAACATGGTCAAAACGGAGATATCCTTGTCCAGAAAGCTCCTGCCTGCACCATTCAAACCCAGGCCGAGGCGGTATGTGAACTCTTTGGAGAGCAGGCTGGTGGCGTATTGAAAGGCAAAGGTGCCCAAGGTTTGAAAGAAGCCATCAAAGTCATCGGCATCCGACACGGCGAGAAGATGTACGAGACTCTGCTAACCAACGAAGAATGTGCCAAAGCCGAAGACATGGGCAACTTCTATCGTGTTCCTGCCGACAACCGCACCTTGAACTATGATAAATTCTTCACTGAAGGTGACGCCAAACGAGTGACACTCTCGGAATTCAATTCTGACAACACGAAGCGCCTGACCGTGGAGGAAACCAAAGCGAAGATCGCCTCCCTCGAATACATCCAGAACGAGCTGAAAGGAATCGCTAATTTAGCGAAATAAAAAATTAAGTCAAAAGGTCGAAAAGTCAAAGAGTCAAAAGGTAGAGTAAAGTCCAAAAGTCAAAGCATATCTTCGAATTTTTGATCTTTAGACACTTAGACCCGGAAACAAAAAAGTATGGATAGATGTATAGAAAACCTTTATGTTTGGAACGAGAGTCGTTCTTTTGTGAATGCCATATATAAAATGATGGCTAATTGCAATGATTGGGGGTTCCGTGATCAAATTCAAAGGGCGTCTGTATCCATTATGAACAATATTGCCGAGGGGTGTGAATCAGGATCTGATGCCAAATTCGTCAACTTCCTTAATATATCAAGAGGTTCTTGTGGTGAAGTTCGTTCTATGCTTTATCTATGTGAGGATCTTGGTTTTTGTACATCTATGGAACGTGAGAACCTGCAATCGCAACTTAGAAAGATTACTGCAGGAATCGTTAATCTTGCAGATACAATCTCCCGAAAAACCTTTTAGACTTTTTGTCTGTTAGACCCTTAGTCTCTTAATTTGAATTTTACAACTATGTTCAAGAACAACGGAAAATTAAAATTATTAATCATCGTCGGCACTCGCCCCGAAATCATAAGACTGGCGGCAGTCATCAACAAGTGCCGCAAATATTTTGACTGTTTGTTGGCTCACACAGGCCAGAACTATGATTATAACCTTAATGGTATCTTCTTCAAGGACCTCAAACTAGATGACCCCGATGTGTATATGAATGCCGTGGGGGCAGACCTCGGCGAGACCATGGGCAACATCATCGACAAGAGTTATAAACTGATGGTCGAAACCCAACCCGATGCCGTCCTCGTCCTGGGCGACACCAACTCATGCCTCTCAGTTATCGGAGCCAAGCGACTCCATATCCCCATCTTCCACATGGAAGCAGGAAACCGCTGCAAAGACGAGTGCCTCCCCGAAGAGACCAACCGTCGCATTGTCGATATCATCTCCGATGTCAATATGGCTTACTCCGAGCACGCAAGACGCTATCTCGCAGAATGCGGCCTCCCCAAGGAGCGCACATACGTTACCGGCAGTCCGATGGCCGAGGTGCTCCACGAAAACCTGAAACAAATAGAATCTTCTAAGATTCTTGAAACCTTAAACCTTAAACCTAAGCAATATATATTGCTTTCTGCTCATCGCGAAGAGAATATCGACACCGAGAAAAACTTCCTCAGCCTTTTCAACGCCATCAATGCCATGGCAGAGAAGTACAACATGCCCATACTCTACAGCTGCCACCCGCGTTCACGCAAGCGCCTCGAAGCGACAGGATTCAAACTCGATCCGCGTGTACAAGTACAGCAACCATTAGGATTCCATGACTATAACTGTCTGCAGATGCACTCCTTCTGTGTAGTGTCCGACTCCGGCACACTCCCAGAAGAGTCAAGCTTCTATGCCAGCATTGGCAAACCCATCTCTGCCGTCTGCATCCGCACAAGTACCGAACGTCCAGAGGCACTCGACAAAGCCTGCTTCATCCTCTCTGGCATCGACACCAAGGGCCTTCTCCAGAGCGTTGATCTGGCTGTACAGATGACAGCCGACGGCAACCACGGTATCCCAGTACCTAACTATACCGACAAGGTATCTGATAAGGTGGTAAAAATAATTCAGTCGTACGTTGGCGTTGTCAACAAGATGGTCTGGCGGAAATTCTAAAGTCAACAAGGTACTGAGTCAACGAGTCAACAAGAATGGATAAAACAAGTCATCAAGACCACAGGTTATCTCGTAGACTTGTAGACTCTAGTTATCGTACGAAGTTTTATTCGTGCAATTCGTGTTCTTTAATAGATAAATATATGGTAGAGTATAATATTGACTTATCAGGCAAGACCATCCTTGTCACAGGATCAGCCGGATTCATAGGCTCCAATCTGGTGCTCAGACTGCTGAAAACAGAGTCTCCCATTGAGATTGTCGGATTGGACTCTGTGAACGACTACTATGACACAAGTCTGAAGGAATACCGCCTTCAGCAGATA
>JAZUFZ010000036.1:0-26150 GCA_045640985.1 Bacteroidales bacterium | reverse complement strand
TGCGACAGCCCGTTAATTAAACTAGATTGACAAATGAGACAACACCCTAAATCAAACCGATAATTGAACTCGTCCGCACATAGAATAGAGTCAAGGTTCATCAGCCAAACTTACAAGTACGACGCCGCCAACCGCCTCATTTGAAGCCATATACTTCGAACCTTGGCTGTGGGAGATTGTGGACACGGCAGAGGATGTCTTTATCGAGTATGGATCTAAAGAGGCCAGAGACCTGCTGAAAACGGGTATTGTGAGACGGGATTCGGATGTATGGAGGTGGCAATGAGGGTGACGAGAGTCCGGCAGCGTGAGGTCCCGGGCATTATCGTATATCATCGCGACTATGGTTATGATGGTGGAAGCGGCGTGGGAGCCGGCACAAGCTTCAGAGGAGATGACATCATATTTGACTACAAGAACAATAAGGTTGTCACGATTGACCCCAAAGAGTACCTGAAAGGTTCTATATAGACAGCGGAATCTGTTATTTTGTTTTTGAGAAATATGAGATCGGCTGTGGAGCCGATGGCGAAGTCGTATTGGGGTTGAAGCTTTCGGAACTGAAGCCGTGTATGACCCGATATGGCAAAAAACTGTTCTTGGATGATTGAGAGAGTGAAATTGCAATTTCGGATGACTTTTTGCGTATCTTGCTGGTAGTCTGTGGATAGCATCCGACATCGAACCGATATGAACCGACATCAATGTCGGTTCATGTCGGTTGGATGTCGGATGGTTCTCGCTATAAATCAACAGGATAGCGGAAATGTCGGAAAAAACCGGTTTATCATAATATCATTAGGCCTTCTTCCAGTCACTCGGCGGCTTCGTAGGGAAACGTTTCCGTAAGCCGAGGGCAGAAGCAAAAATCTATTTTTGTTTATGCCGAGGCGAGGAAATGTCTCTGAAAAGAAACGTTTCCGTAAGCTGAGGGCAGAAGCAAAATCTATTTTTGATTATGCTGAGGCGAGGAAATGTCACTTGAAAAGTAATAGGCTTAAACAATCTCAAATCTCAATCTCAGTTAAAAAAAAGCCATATCCTATGTCGTACGACCCTTCTATATTCTATATAATATATTAATATATAATTAGTTATATATCAGCCTGGGCGCGGGCGCTCCGCTGCGCTTGGCACAGAGCCTCCACCGGAGGCTCCGCTCTCCCTGGTATCTCTCTGGTATCTCTCTGGTAGAGCCCTCTGCGGGACAGCAGAACCACAGCCATTCGCCATAGCTATCACGCCCCTATACGGGAGGCATCACGCGGGAATGGGCTGTCGAGTGGTCAGGAAACGAGGTTCTTTGAGAGGTACTGGTGGAGTTGGGTTGGGGTTACGTTGTGGTAGATATTGCCTTCAACGGAATAACTGATGGCTCCGGTTTCTTCGCTTACGATAACGGAAATGACATCGAGCTGTTCGCTGATTCCGATGGCGCT
Organism: Bacteroidales bacterium; assembly: GCA_045640985.1. Lineage (GTDB taxonomy): Bacteria > Bacteroidota > Bacteroidia > Bacteroidales > P3 > Colimorpha. Next base: position 24,711 of record JAZUFZ010000036.1, on the reverse strand, counting down.
GCGGTGACGGAGACCGAGGTTCGGGTCGATGTTTGGGTTGGCGGAGACGGGAAGAATGCAGCGGGCGGCGAGGATCGTGTCCCCGTTTACGATGACTGCTCCGTCGTGGAGCGGGGAATTCTTGAAGAAAAGGGTTTCAAGGAGCGGTGCGGAGACTTTGGCGTTGATGGCTTCTCCGGTTTTGGTGAACTCATCTACCTCGTTCTGCCGTTTGAATATGATAAGGGCTCCGGTTCTGGTCTGGGACATGTGGATGCAGGCTTGGATATAGGGGTCAAGATTGAGGGTAGGAGTGGTGTTGATGTTGTGCCGCCAGAAGAGCAGCCGCTTGAAGAAACTGTCGCCTCCGATCTGGGTCTTTGTGCCTAACATGAGGAGAAATTTGCGTATCTCGGGCTGGAATACGATGATGAGGGCAATCAGTCCGATGGAGATGAACTGTCCTAAGATTTCTGTTGAAAGTCTCATGTTGAGGAGACTTACTACGCGCCATGTGATATAAAATACGACGATGGCCCAGAAGATTTTCATTACGTTGGTGCCTTTGACAAGTTTGTACAGCTCGTAGAAAAACAGAGCTACGAGGGCTATGTCGAGGATATCAACAATGCGGAATGTGGGAAGTCCTGGTATCATATTGGTAATTGTTAATGTTTAAGGTTTTCGATGATTTTGATGGTCTGGCGGGCTTCGGGAATGTCATGAACCCGCAAAAGTCTGGCGCCGTTGAGGAGGGCGACGGTATTTAATGCAGTGGTTCCGTTGAGGGCCTCTTGAGGGGTGATGTTGAGCGGTTTATAGATCATAGACTTGCGGGACAATGCGGCAAGAATCGGCTGGGGGAATATCTGACTGAGTTCAGAAAGCCGGTTGAGAAGTTCGTAGTTCTGTGCGGTTGTCTTTGCGAAGCCGAACCCGGGGTCAAGTATGATGTCCTTTACCCCTAATTTATACAGCGTTTCGAGCTTTTGGCTAAAGTAAAGGATGAGGTCCTGAATGATGTCATTATAGTGCGCGTTCTGCTGCATTGTGTCGGGCGTTCCTTGGGTGTGCATAAGTATGTAAGGCACCTGGAGGCGGGCGATGGTGGGGAACATCTGAGAGTCGAACTGTCCGCCCGAAATGTCGTTTATCATATCGGCTCCTGCATTGACGGCGGCTTCTGCCGGGAGAGAGTAGCAGGTATCTACCGAGAGAATTGCGTGGGGCAGTTCTGCACGGATGCTTTTGATGGCGGGAACCAGAATGTCCCGCTCCATTTCCGGAGCGAGAAGCGTGGCGCCCGGACGGGAACTTACGGCTCCTATGTCGATAATGTCAGCCCCTTGGTCGATGATTTCATGGGCCCGCTTAATGATAGCGGCCTCGTGGGTATATCGGCCGCCGTCGTAAAAAGAATCGGGAGTGATATTCAGTATTCCTAAGATCGCCGGTTGAAAAAAAGTGATATTTTTTTGCTGCACATTGATGCAGAATGAAGAAAATTTTGTATCTTTGTACGTCGTCATAGAAATAGGGTTTGACATTTATACGTTGATAATCAGTGCATACATTGAAAATCGCGTATCACTATAATAATGCAAAGATAGAAAAAAAATGAATACAGAGCAAGAATTTGCAGAAGAAATTAAGAAATGCCGTGGGATATATGAGAAAAAAGCGAAAGACTACGGTACTTCATGGCGCATATTGCGTATGCCTTCTTTGACCGATCAGATTTTTATCAAGGCCAATCGTATCAGAAGTATTCAGGAAAGCGGAGTGAACAAGGTGGGAGAAGGGGTCGATATGGAGTTTGTGGCTATGGTCAATTATGCGGTCATGGCTTTGATACAGCAGGAACTCGGGACTGACGGCGAGCTGGAACTTCCGCTTGACCGTGCTTTGGAACTCTATGACTGTCATATCGGCCGTACGGTGAAGCTGATGCTCGACAAGAACCACGATTACGGCGAGGCCTGGCGTCAGATGCGTGTAAGTTCGATGACGGACCTTATATTGATGAAACTGCGCCGTATCAAGCAGATTGAAGACAACGAAGGCAAGACTTTGATCAGCGAAGGGGTAGAAGGCGGATATATGGATATTATCAACTATTCGCTGTTCTGCCTGATCCGTTTGCATGAGGGTAAATAACGATTAAAAATTTCAAGAAGATGAAAGATAATAAAATCAATACGGTTCTGAATCTGGTGGCAAGGTGGTTTGTGGGGCTGGTTTTCCTGTTTTCCAGTTTTGTGAAAGGGGTGGACCCGCTGGGTACTACCTACAAGATTGAGGATTATATGACTGCCTGGAATATTGGCAGTCTGACGTTTGAATGGGCGTTACCGATGGCTGGAACGCTGGCTATGATATTGATTGTGCTGGAGTTTCTGGTAGGGGTGATGCTGATTACCAACAGTTTCAAGCGTTTGACGGCCTGGACTTTGGCCGTAATGATGGTGTTCTTTACGGTAACGACTTTCGTAGATGCGCTTACGAACAAAGTGTCGGACTGCGGATGTTTCGGCGATGCTGTGAAACTGACAAATTGGCAGACATTCTGGAAAAATGTCATTCTGGATGTCCCTATGGCATGGATTTTGATAACAAGAAATGTAGGACGCAGGAAACGTACAGAGCGCGATACGCTGATTGCGATAGGTGCTGTTGCCGTGATGGTGGTGTTCGGTGTGTGGAATATCAAGAATGAGCCTTGCATAGATTTCAGATCGTGGAAGGTGGGCAACAAGATGATAAACGAACCTCAGGAGGGAGAGACATTTGAGGTGAAGAGTTATTTGACTTACAGAAATAAATCAACAGAGGAGGTCCGCGAGTTTGATTCAAAGGAGTTTATGGATTACTACAACCAGCCGGGATTCAGTGAAGAGTGGGAATTTGTGGACAGCAGGGTCGTTGATCCTTATCTCATCAAGGCGGACGGATTTTCAATGTTGGATCTATACGGAGAAGACAGAGCGATGGAGTTTGTCGGCTCAGAAGACCCGGTGATGATCTGCACGGTTCATCATATTAATGATGTGGATGAATCCGGTGCGCGTGCAATGAAGATGGTCCGTGAATATACCAGCGAGAATGGTGTGGAGATGGTGCTGCTGACTTCTGCACTTGAGGAGGATGTGGAGGCGTTTCTGTACGAAAATGATATGCAGGACCTGCTCTATTTCATGGCTGACGAGACGGCAATCAAGGCTATGATGAGAAGTAATCCGGGATTTGTGCTGCTGAAAGATTCAAAAGTGATGGGTAAATGGCACTATAATAAGGCCGTAAAGATATTGGAATACGAATTCTAAAATACAAATAACATAAAATGATACAACGAATACAGACATTATGGTTGCTGCTGGCCTTTATCGGGCTGACAATGGTTTTTGTTTTTCCTGCTGTAACGTTTCATAGTGAGACTGCGGCCGGATACGCAGTAGATGGCGCATTGAATCTGATACCTAAACATAATCCGGATATGCTTGCCCAGATCGAAAGCGGTGGAGATGTGGTGATGGATCAGTCCGGGTATATCCACACCTGGCCATTGGCAGTATTGGCAGGTCTGGCAGCAGTATTGGCGCTGGTGTGCATCTTTATGTTCCGCAACAGAGTGCTTCAGATGCGGATGGTAGCTGTGTCATTCCTCGTAAATGTGGTTTATGTGTTCTTGCTCCTTTTCTGGGGTATTGACAAATTCGACGATGCGTTCAAGGCATTTGCTGCCCAGATGGGGTGTGACGGGGCGTCGATGAGTTACACGTTAGGTACTTGGCTGCCATTAGTGACCATAGTCCTGCTGATGATGGCACAGAGGGGAATCAAGAAAGACGAAGCAAAAGTAAGAGCGGCAGACAGACTGAGATGAAAATAGAGTTCAATAAAATAGAGGCGTTGCCGAAAGTGGCGGAACAGCTGCTCGGTGAGTTTCCGGAACAGCGGTTTTTCGCATTTTTCGGAAAGATGGGGGTGGGTAAGACAACGCTGATAAAGGAATTGTGTAATCAATTAGGGGTAAAGGATAATGTGTGCAGTCCCACATTCGCTATCATCAACGAATATACAACAGGCGAGGGAGAACCGGTCTATCATTTTGATTTCTATAGACTAAAATCGGAAGCAGAGGCCTATGATATCGGATATGAAGAATATTTTTACGGCGACGGCTATTGTTTTACGGAATGGACAGAGAAAGTGGAAAACCTTCTGCCGGAACAATATGTAAGGGTAGAAATTACTGAATTAAATGGAAACAGAATACTAACAGCATCAATAAGAAATAATTGACTATATGAGACAGAAATTTTCAGAATCAGAGGTGGTGGCGAAACTGGCAGCCAAAGCACTTGATGATAAAAAAGGTGAAGATATAAAGGTGTTGGACTTGCGGTCTATACCTTCGGCTCCGGCGGAGTTCTTTGTGATAGCCTCAGGTAATGTGCCTTCACATGTGAGTGCTATGAGTGATAATGTATTTGAGGTGATAAAGAAGGCCACAGGCGTCAATCCGTCCAAAGTAGAAGGCTATCAGAACGCAGAATGGATTCTGATGGACTATTTTGATGTGGTTGTGCATATCTTCCAGAAAGAGAAAAGAGAATTCTACCGTCTGGATCAGCTGTGGGAAGACGGAGTTGAAGTGAAATAAAGTATAAACATATAAAATTATAAACGTGGCATCAAATTCAAATAAAGACTCTAATAATCCACAAAAGAATACCCCCAAGTTTCCTTCAGGAAATAAGAACAAAACACACAAGCCTAAAGGAAACAAAATCATGTATGGGATATATTTCCTATTGTTTCTTGTGCTTGGAAGTATGCTTCTCGGTGGCAAAGACAGTACCCAGCCGAGAGACATATCCTGGGATAGGCTGGAACCTATTCTTTTGAATCATGACTATGAGAAAATCGTAGTCGTGAATCAGGAATATGCCGAAATCCATATCAAAAAAGAGGCATTGGGAAAAGACGAATATAAAGATCTTTTCAGTTTGACCTTGACGGGAAAACAGACCTCTACACCGTCATTTTACAAGTATAACATTGGAAATTTTGAACATTTCGACAAGGAACTTTCTATAGTTGAAGAACAGACGGGCAGTCATATCAGTTACAATATTGAACGCCGGGCCAATGCCTGGAAGGAAATCGGTATAATCTTCGGACCGTTGTTGCTGCTGATGCTTTTCTTCTGGGTGATGAGTCTCGTGTCCCGTAAGCAGATGGGCGGCGGCAGTGGAAGCGGCGGCATATTCGGTGTGGGAAAGTCCAAGGCCAAAGTGTATGACGGAAAGACACCGACAAATGTTACATTCAAAGATGTGGCAGGATTGGCTGGCGCGAAGGAAGAAGTGATGGAAGTGGTGGATTTCCTGAAGAATCCCAAACGTTATACGGACTTGGGTGGCAAGATTCCAAAAGGAGTGTTGCTTGTAGGTCCTCCAGGTACAGGTAAGACCCTTCTGGCGAAAGCCGTAGCAGGGGAGGCAAATGTACCATTCTTCTCTATGTCCGGTAGTGATTTTGTGGAAATGTTTGTGGGCGTTGGTGCTTCCCGGGTGAGAGATTTGTTTGATGAGGCAAAGAAAAAATCCCCGTGTATTATCTTTATAGATGAAATTGACGCGGTTGGCCGTGCGCGTGGCCATGCCGGTTTGAGTAACGCTAATGACGAACGTGAAAATACTTTGAACCAACTGCTGACCGAGATGGATGGTTTCTCAAGTGGTACTAATGTGATAGTGATGGCTGCTACCAACCGTGCGGATGTGCTGGATAAGGCATTATTGCGTGCGGGACGTTTCGACCGTCAGATTTATGTGGAATTGCCGGATCTGGAAGAACGCAAGCAGATCTTTGGTGTTCACATGAAGCATCTCAAGCTCGGAAACGATATTGATAAGGAATTTCTCTCCAAACAGACTCCTGGATTTTCGGGTGCCGATATTGCAAATGTCTGCAATGAAGCCGCCCTATGTGCTGCACGAAAGAACAAACGTCAGATAGAAAAGCAGGATTTCCTGGATGCAATTGACCGTATTGTGGGCGGTTTGGAAAAACGCACAAAAGTGCTGACAGACAACGAAAAACGTACTATTGCATATCATGAATCCGGACATGCCTCTGTAAGCTGGCTTCTGGAGTGGGCAAGTCCTTTGGTAAAAGTTACCATTGTGCCGAGAGGAAAGGCTCTGGGCGCTGCCTGGTATCTTCCAGAAGAACGCCAGATTACAACATACGAACAGCTGTTCGATGAGATGGTAAGTCTTATGGCAGGCCGTGCCTCTGAGGAGGTGGTATTTGGAAAAATCTCAACCGGGGCGTTGAATGATATGGAACGCGCTACGAAAATGGCTCAGTCTCTTGTGGTTTATTATGGTATGAGTCCGGAAATCGGAAATATCAGTTTTTATGATTCTACAGGCCAGGGCGATTGGAATTTCACAAAGCCGTTCAGTGAGAAAACTGCCGAGAAGATCGATGCAGAGGTAAAACGTATTGTGGAAGAGGCATACGCTAAAGCCAAAGAATTGATCTTAAGCCATCGTGAACAGCTTGATCAGTTGGCAGGTCAGTTATATGAGAAAGAGGTGCTTTTCCGCGATGATTTGGAACGGATATATGGACCAAGACCTTTTGAAAAGAATGATGAATCTACCAAGTCAGATTCGGAGACGGTAAAGCCTGACGAAGAAAATACCCAATCAGAACAACCTAAATTAGAACAGTAATGAAGACCTTTTGGATAAGAACAGCATCGGGTGCGGTATATGCATCTCTGATGATTTTCTGTACATTTGCAGGTGATTTGTTGCATAATAAATTTTTAGGAATAGTAATATTGTCGGCATTCATGCTTTTCGTGGCTATCGGCGGAATGTTTGAGTTTTACCGTATGTCCGAAATTAAAGGTGTCAAAGCAAATCGTGTGGTGGGTTATCTCTTGGGGGTAATTCTGTTTTGTCTGGCTGGTAGCGTTAGTATGAATGGTATGTCAGAGGCACCACATATCGACATCATATACTCCTTAATATTTGCTTGTCCGTTGCTGGTGATGCTCTTTATGATTTCTAAATTATGGAGTAATGAAGAAAATCCAGTTGCCGGAGTTGGTGCAACTGTTTTAGGAGTTCTGTATGTAGCGGTACCACTCGCTATGATACCAGTTCTTTGTTCAAACGCGTTAGGCTCGAAGGGAGTGATGCTGTTATTCCTGATGGTTTGGATTAATGATTCTTTTGCATATATGGGCGGTTCTCTGTTGGGCAGACACAAACTGTGGGTTCGGCATTCCCCCGGAAAGACATGGGAAGGATGTGTGTGCGGTTTGATTTTTACTTTTGTGGCAGCTGCGTTTCTGGGACCGTGGATGGCTCCTGAAATTCCTATCTGGTTTTGGCTGGTATGTGCATTTGTCACAAGTGTGATTGGTACTTTGGGAGATTTGACAGAATCTATGTTGAAACGTTCCTGTGGATTGAAAGACAGTGGAAATATCATGCCTGGGCATGGTGGTTTCCTTGACAGGTTCGATTCCATTTTGGCAATAATGCCCTTTATTTTTGTATTAACATTGCTCGCATTATGAAATTTCACAAAGAAGGTAAAAAAATCTGTTTCTGGGTATCGGCTGTTGTATTGATAATATATGCGGCCATGATATTTATGGTCCAGCATTGGACCTTTTTCCATTATCTTTTTATGACTATACTGTTGCTGTTTGTGGTAGCGGTATGTATGTTTTTTCGTATGCCCAGGCGAATATTTACCGAAGATGAAATGCAGGTGATTGCACCGGCTGACGGAACCATTGTTACGATTGAAGAGGTAGAAGAGAAGGAGTATATCAAAGGTGAGTGTTTGCAGATTAGTATCTTTATGAGTGCAACTGATGTGCATGTGAATAGATATCCTGTGAGTGGAGTGGTTGAATATGTGAAATATCATCGTGGAAATTATTTCGTGGCGTCCTATCCCAAGTCTTCAACGTTGAATGAGCGATCTTCAGTAGGTATCAGGTTAGATAATAATCAGAAGATACTTCTTCGACAGGTGGCGGGTGTTATGGCGCGACGGATTGTCTGCTATGCCCGAGAGGGTGAGCGTGTGAAACAAAACCAGGAGATGGGTTTCATTAAATTCGGCTCCCGTGTGGATATCTTTGTTCCAAAGAGTTTTGAAATGTGCGTAGATTTACAGGATGTGGTACGTAATGCAATTTCTCCAATAGCCATCATTAAATGATATCTACAGATCAAATATTGTTCGAGGATAATCATTTGATTATTATCAATAAACGTTCTGGACAGATTGTGCAGGGGGACAAAACGGGTGATATCTCCATGGCTGATGAAATTAAGGAGTTTCTTAAGATTCGCGACCATAAATCGGGTAATGTATTCTGTGGGGTTATTCACCGGTTGGATCGTCCGGTTTCAGGTGCTGTTATGTTCGCCAAAACAAGCAAGGCTCTTTCCCGGATGAATGAGGCTGTGAAAAATCATGAATTGAAAAAGACTTATTGGGCGATTACCAAGGAGCTCCCACCAATGTCAGAAGGCCATCTTGAAGAGTGGATGTATCGAAAAGAGGCGTTAAATAAGTCTTTTATCGTAAATTCCTCGCATCCTAATGCACAATTGGCAATTCTTGATTACAAGATGATTTCAACCTCTCGTGGGGGGTATCATCTCATTGAAGTAAATCTTCATACCGGACGGCATCATCAGATACGTTGCCAACTTGCTCATCTTGGTTGCCCCATCAAAGGTGACCTCAAGTATGGCGCTCCCCGTAGCAACGCAGATGGAAGCATCAGTCTTCACGCTCGGGAACTGGAATTTCTACATCCCGTCAAGAAGGAGTGGTGTAAAGTGGTGGCTCCCGCACCTAAGGATTTCGATATTTTCAAAGATACATACAATAATATACCAGATATAGGTACTAATAATATAGATTTATAATATAAAAACTATACAACATGAAGAAATTATATATTTTAGCATTTCTTTTATTCCCGTTGTTTCATTTACATTCTCAAACAGCAAACATTTCGCTTCTTGAAAATGATTATAATCATCTTCTCGTAGATGTTGTTACCCCTGACTTCACGGTTTCAGAGGTCTCTTGTCAAGATACAAAATATGCCCTCCTTGACATGCCCGGTTACCTTCTGGCAACGCAGGTCGGAGCACCATCCATTCCCGTGGGCGGAACTATGATTGAAATTCCTGTATGTAGTCAGGTGAAAGTGAATGTTCTTCAGGTAGAGTATGACACAATGAGCCTTGGCTCGGATATTCCTCTATATCCTGCTCAGCCATCGCGTAGTAAGTCCGATACGGCCTTTCATCCGCTCGTCGTGAATGAAGATATATATGGTCAAGATGAATATTTTGGTTTTGACCTCGCTCGTTTTGAGTATTATGGCATTGCACGTGATGTTATTCTTGGACGTCTGGTGGTTTCTCCTGTACGTTATAATCCCCAAACCTCAACTATTATTGTTTGTCGAAAGGCAGTTGTTGAAGTACTGTTTGAAGATTCAGATGTTTCCGCTACTGAACGTATGAAACAACTTTACCATTCGGATGCCTTCAAGCCTTGTGCTAACACCTTGAATCATTTCTCTTGCAAGAGCGTATCCAATTCCGCACCAGTGCGTATGCTTATAGTCAGCGACAGTACTTTCCGTAACAATATCAGTGAGTATGTTGCTTGGAAACGACGTAAAGGTTTCCGTGTCGATGTGGTTTTGAATAATAATCCTGAGATGGGACGCACCAAACAATCTATCGCAGCCTATCTTAAAAGACAATATACTGAGGCTACCATTGAAAATCCTGCACCAACTTTTGTGTTGATTGTCGGTGATGTGAAACAGATTCCAGCCTGTGACGATCAGCATCCAGCCGATGCTTACTGGTACGAAGAGCATCATCCAACTGACCTCTACTATGCTACCTGGTCTGATGGTGACAATCTTCCAGACTGTTACTATGGCCGTTTTTCCGCCGAAAATACTGCACAATTGATGCCTCAGATTGAAAAAACGCTCATGTATGAGCAATACACCTTTCCAGATCCTTCATTTCTCGATAATGCCGTGCTTGTAGCCGGTAGAGACGGCGGCCGCACGGGTGACTTCGGCTATGAATATGCCGATCCGACAATGGACTATATCGCTCGCAATTATGTGAATAGTAATAATGGATATGCTTCTATTGTTTATTTCAAGAACAACCCAAGCAATACCAATACGCCTTCTATGGAAAACCTTACGGTTTATCGTAATAATTCTAGATCCCAAGTGGCAGAACAATATAGTGTGGGTGCCGGTTTGATTAATTATTCAGCACATGGGGACATTAATAAGTGGACTGATCCAGAGTTTACTACCTCCAATGTGGCATCTATGACCAACACCAAGAAGTTTGGCCTTATGATTGGCAACTGCTGCCTCTCCAATAAGTTTGACGAGCATAGCGTTTGTTTTGGTGAATCCCTGTTGCGGAAGGATGGGTATTGTGGAGCTGTCAATTATATCGGAGGTTCTAACTATACCTATTGGAATGAAGATGTTTATTGGTCTGCCGGATATCGTTCATCCATTAATTCCACCACGCAGTTCCAGTATAATTCCAACCGTTTGGGTATGTATGATCAGTTGTTTCATATCCACAATGAGAACCAGTCCGACTGGGCTACCTCTGTAGGTGCAATTATGATGGCTGGCAATATGGCGGTTCAAGGTTCTAATTCCGATTTGAAAGAATATTATTGGGAGATATATCATATTATGGGTGATCCCTCGGTTCAGCCGTATCTTACCCAACCACAAGATATGTATGTGACGATCAATCGGGCAGGTCTTACTGTTGAAAATCCATCATTCACTGTTCAGACAATTCCTTATGGTTATGTTGCACTAACTAAAGATGGATTGGTTCAAACGGCAGCATTTGCCGATTTTACGGGATTTGCTCAGTTGGAAATTCCCAATCCTGAGTCTGGTAACTATGAACTTGCAGTTTCCAGTATGGGGTATAAGACGGCTTTCCGTACACTTGATCTGCATTCTGTAGGTGTCCAGGATGTCGCTGAGGGGAAACTTTCTGTAGCTCCTAATCCAGCCCGTGATTACGTGGAGATTAGAAGCCCTGAGCTTGTTAGAGTAATGCTCTATAATGCTTCTGGAATACTGGTGGAAAATATTATGGTTCAAGATGATTTTTGTAGAATTTCTCTTTCAAACCTCGCGAAAGGTATTTATTATATGAAAGCTATTACACGTAATGATACTTTTGATAAGGTAATAGTTAAAGAATGATACAGATATTAAGTTGTTGTTAATGAGCAGGATGTTTCTATTCTGCTCATTAATTTTTATGTGTGTGTAAAAAATGTTGTTCGTTTTTGTCGGATTTATTGAATATTCTTTGTATTTTTGCATCGGATTTGACTGAGCTGGATTGCTCATAAATTTATAATATAACTGAGTTGGATTAATTAAAACTAATCGATATGAAGAATAAATATTATGATCTGATTGACCAAACATTTGATTTTCCACAGGATGAATTCCGTACGGAGGATGGTGAACTTTACTTTCATGACATCCCTTTAATGGAAATTATCAAGCAGTACGGGACTCCGCTCAAGATTACTTACCTGCCTAAGATTACTTCGCAGATACAGCGTGCGCGCCGGCTTTTTAATGTTGCTATTGCGAAGATAGATTATCAAGGATCTTATAATTATTGTTATTGCACAAAAAGTAGTCATTTTTCATTCGTGCTTGAGGAAGCACTCAAAAATGATATTAATCTTGAGACATCATCCGCTTTTGATATCAATCTCATACAGGAACTTTATGCTCAAGGCCTGGTTGATAAAGATATATTCATTGTTTGTAACGGATATAAGAAGCAGCAGTATGTCGAGAATATTGCATCGCTGTATTCGGATGGCTTTCATAATGTGGTTCCTATTCTTGACAACAAGAACGAATACTATATGCTCGATGAGCTACTCTCAAATCCTGATGTACCGATGAAAATCGGCATCCGTATCGCTGCAGAAGAGGAACCTAAGTTCGATTTCTATACGTCGCGTCTTGGAATCCGCTATAATGACATTGTTAGTTTTTATGAGGATCAGATCAAGAACAATCCCAAGTTCACGTTCAAGATGCTTCATTTCTTCATCAACACGGGCATCCGCGACACAGCCTATTACTGGAATGAACTTTCCAAGTGTGTGAATGTTTATTGCGATCTCAAGCGTGTATGTCCGGAACTTGATAGTCTTAACATCGGAGGCGGTTTCCCCATTAAGAATTCTCTTGCTTCAAACTATGATTATGAGTATATGGCGGAAGAACTCTTGGCTCAGATCAAGAACATCTGTGCCCTCAGAGGGGTTCCAGAACCCAATATTTTTAGTGAATTCGGTTCCTTTACTGTAGGCGAAAGTGGCGCAACCCTCTACAGTATCCTTGACCAGAAGCAGCAGAATGACCGTGAGTTATGGTATATGATCGACAGCTCTTTTATCACGACTTTACCTGATACTTGGGGCATCAACCAGCGTTTCATTATGCTTCCTATAAATCATTGGAATTGCGAGTATCAACGGGTCTTCCTTGGGGGACTCACTTGTGATTCGGAGGACTACTACAATGCCGATTCTCATGCCAATGCTATCTTCCTGCCCAAACTCCAGAAGGATGAACCTCTCTATATCGGATTCTTCCACACCGGTGCTTATCAGGAGAGTATTGGGGGATATGGCGGCATTCAGCACTGTCTTATTCCCGCACCCAAACATATTATTATAGACAAGGATGAAAATGGTGAATATACCACAAAACTCTTTGCGAAAGAGCAAAGTCATAAGTCCATGCTGAAAATCCTCGGTTACTGAAAGTTTTGATCGTTATGAAGAAATGTCTGCTATATGCGGTAATGTTAGTGTTGGTGTTGTGCGCCTGTCAGAAGGAACGTAACGTCTTAATTCTGGTTGCAGGAGACTACGTCACACAGTCCAAGGTCCATATTGATGAGGCTCATTATTCGGTGTGGGATGATGGTGATTCGGTAAGTATAAACGGCGTGGATTATGTGGTGTCTGTGGATCCTGTTACCCATACGGCGTACATAAATGACGTTGCAGAGGCTGATTATTATCACGCATGGTATCCTGCCCGGTGTGCCGATTTGATCGAACCATACTACAGTGCGCATGCCCAGATTGTTCAGCATTATCGGGAGAATGCGTTTGGAGAACAGGTGGTAGATGGTCTGATGGCGGCATCTATGTTTCAAGGTTCCACACTGAAATTTCATAATCATAATGCCCTGTTAGCTGTGGTCATTAATAACACAACGGACAATGATATGCATATCCAACGTATTATGTTACAGGATATGAATGGTATGGAACTCACATACGGAGACGGGGTTCATCCCCAACTGCTTTGTGATGGTGAACTGGTAGAGGCAAACAGCAGGAGACTCTTTTATATCGTGATACCTTATTGTGTTGATGCCCGGATGAATATCCAAGTGTATGATGATAGTTATTGTTACAGTATGACGCAGCAAAACCATACAATAACTATATTACCAAATGAGATACACCAGGTAACTTTCCCTGTGAAAGATGCTGAACGGGTGCAATATGCCCCTCTCTCCAAAGAAATATGGTACACTACCAGTGATGGCAGTACGATTATGCCTAATTATGAACAGGGGTTCGGCACAATGCTATTGAATAATACGTATCGTGATGGACATGGAGTATTGACTTTCTCGGGGCCTGTGGGTGCAATAGGTGAACATGCGTTTGAGGGAATCACAAACCTCACGGGTATTACGTTTCCTGCCGGAATGGATTCGGTGTCAGAATTCGCTTTCCGTTCGTGTACCAGTCTGGATAGTGTGAGATTCGCCAAAGGGTTGGTTTCAATCGGACAACATGCTTTCGAAGGTTGTACAGAACTCACATCCGTGAATTTTCCATCCACGCTTATGACCATAGGTGATTATTCGTTCAAAGGGTGTAGCAGGCTTGCCAGCATTACGTTCCCTAAAAATCTTAGTACTATGGGTGAATATGCATTCTGGGGATGTGCTACATTGGCTACTGTAAACTGTTATGCTCTTGTGGCGCCAGTTCTTGGATATGCTGCGTTTGGTAGTATTGCTGATGGTTCTTCACTTCATGTGAAGAAGGGAAGTGATTACAGCAGTTGGAATAGCGAGTTTAATGGCAGGGTTTATTACGATTTGCGGTAAGTTTTGCGGGAGAAACTATGAAAATGAAAAGAATTAATTTATTATGACTACAGAAATCAATCGTTTGTATGAAGCCTTCAAGGCTTCGGGTAAAATATTCACCGATAGCCGGATTATTGAGAATGGCTGTGTGTTTTTCGCTTTCAAGGGTGAGAATTTTGATGCCGGAGAGTTTGTCGGACAGGCTCTGGAAAAAGGGGCCGCTATGTGTGTGACCGAAAATGAGGCCTACAAAGGAGATCCGCGTTGTGTAGTGACGCCGGATGTGCTGGGAATGTTGCAGCAACTGGCAATCTTTTATCGCAAAGATCTGAAGATCCCCTTTATTGGGATAACGGGTACTAACGGAAAGACCACAACCAAGGAATTGATGTACGCGGTCCTGAGTAGAAAATATAAGACCTGTGCCACGGTTGGAAACCACAACAATCATTTAGGGGTTCCACTCACGATATTGAGTATTCCTAAGGATGCTGAGATTGCAATCGTGGAGATGGGCGCCAACCATCCGGGGGAGATTGCTGACCTTTGCAGAATATCAGACCCTGATATGGGCGTGATAACCAATGTTGGAAAGGCACATTTGGAAGGTTTCGGCGGCTTTGAAGGAGTAGTGAATACGAAGACGGCGCTCTACCGTCATCTTGCAGGAAAGGGCGGAACGGTATTCGTAGATGCTTCAAATGAACGGCTGATGCAGGAATCCCAGATTGTTCCCTATCGCTATACCTATGGCGAAAACGGGACGGTAAAAGGGCATTGTCTTGGCAGTAATCCTGAGATGAAATTCTATGTAGAAGAAGGGGATAACGTCTATAATATACAGACACATCTGATAGGCAATTATAATTTTGCCAATGCGATGGCGGCTGTATGTGTGGGTCGGAGACTCGGTGTAGAAATGTTTGACATCAAGGAGGCCCTTGAATCATACGTGCCACAGAACAACCGTTCACAGTTCAAGCAGACTTCCCGTAACCGGCTGGTGATGGACTGCTACAACGCCAATCCTTCAAGCATGAAAGTTTCGCTTGAGAATTTTGCAGGTATGGACGGCTCCTGCAAAGTCGCGATGCTGGGCGAGATGAAGGAACTCGGAGCCGAAAGTGAGGCCGAACACCGGAATGTGCTGGAACAGGCTTTGACAATTGGTTTGAATTCCTTGGTGCTGGTTGGAAAAAACTGGGAAGATGTAAAGTCCCCAAGTTGTGAGGTCTATCGTTTTGAAACGAGCGGGGAAGCCGCAGATTATTTCCAGGCACATCCGCTTGACGGTGCAACCATACTGTTGAAAGGCAGCAACGGCACGAAGATGTGGCTTCTCGCGGACGTTCTGTAGTTCGTTTGTAATCAAATAAAAGGTTTCATTTTCAAGAGACAGTCTTTGACCCACCGGTTCAAATTCATGCTTATTTGATTTTCTTCAAGAGGGGTTTATGACCTCCCGAAGGAGGGTTTTCTCGTCTCGGAAGAGCCTGCATGGCAGTCTTTGCTCCCGTTCTTTGACCCACGGGTCAAACTCATAGAGACCGTTCCTTCTCAAGAGCCGTTTTCCTGTTGTAATATAGACATTTGTAAGTGGTAACTCCCTTCTATCTTTTTTTTATCTTCTTTTTATCTTTTTTCTATCTCTTATTCTAAGGAAAGGAGATAAAAAGAAGTTAATATGGAGATAAAAAGAAGATAGAAGGGAGTTACCCCAGTGAAAAGCCTGAGAAACAAGACCTAAGAAAACGACTTTTGAAAAGAAAGGAAGGTGTGTATGACAATCAGGACTATGATATACGCATTTTTATGAAAAACAAAAAAAAAGAGGGCTCCAGAAGGATGCCCTCTTTTTGAGGTTCGTGTTGGTATTATTTGAAATATTCCACGCCACTCTCGAAAATCAACTGGTCTTGGTCGCCATAGATATTTATGGCTGAACCGTTGCTGCGACGCTCGCTGTGCGCCATCTTTCCAAGGATGCGGCCGTCTGGACTGGTAATACCCTCGATAGCCATAAAGCTTCCGTTCATATTGTAATCCTCGTCCATGGTCGGAATACCTTCAAGATTTACATATTGGGTTGCTACCTGACCGTTCTTGAAGAGGCGGTCAATCCATTCCTGCGGGGCAACAAAGCGGCCTTCGCCATGGGAGATTGGCACGACGTATGTGCCACCGAGTTGAGCTTTCTGGAGCCACGGGGACTTGTTGCTTACCACTCTGGTGTAGGCCATCTTGCTCTGATGACGACCGATTGTATTCATTGTAAGGGTAGGGGAGTCGGGGCCCTGCTGGCGGATTTCGCCGTAGGGAACGAGTCCGAGTTTTACAAGTGCCTGGAAACCGTTGCAGATACCTATCATAAGACCGTCGCGTTTCTGGATGAGGTTCATTACCTCGGCGCTGATCTTCGGATTGCGGAAGACGCTGGTGATGAATTTGGCGCTTCCTTCCGGTTCGTCGCCTGCCGAGAAGCCGCCGGGTATCATCACAATCTGACTGTTGCGGATGGCGTTTGTATAGGCTTCAACGCTTTCGCGGATTTGCTGGCCGTTCTGGTTACGGAATACGATGGTCTCCACTTCTGCGCCGGCGTGCAGGAAGGCGCGGGCAGAATCATATTCGCAGTTGGTTCCGGGGAATACGGGTATGAAAACTTTCGGTTTTGCGGTCTTCTGTTTGCAGATATATACGCTGTCGACCTTGTAGAGTTCGTTGCGTACGGCTTCGGTTGAGGTGTGGGCACTTCGGGTAGGAAATACGTTTTCAAGACGGGCGGTCCATGCCTCAAGGGCTTCATCCATTGAGATTTTTACGCCGTTGTATTCAAAGCATTCTTCTTCAGTTACTACGCCGATTTCCTTGAAGCGGAACGGAAGGTTGTCGGTGGATTCAACTTCTACCACTATGTGACTGTAGTATTTCCCGGTAAGGTCGTCGAGGGTTACATTGTTGAGTCTTACGCCGAGACGGTTTCCGAAAGCCATCTTGCTGACTGCCTCAATCAATCCGCCGAATCCCACAACGTATGTCGATTTCACCTGTCCGGCCTCAATAGCCTTGCGGAGGTTCTTGTATTGCAGCATCACGTCGTCGTAGTCGGGCATGCAGTAAGGCTTCTGGTTTGTAGTCAGGAGCACCAGTTTGTTGCCTGCTTTCTTAAGCTCCGGAGTAACCACATGCTGCAGGTCGCTTACGCACACGGCGAAACTGCAGAGTGTCGGGGGAACATCAATATCGTTGAACGTTCCGCTCATTGAGTCCTTGCCACCGATAGCCGCGAGCTTGAGCCCCATCTGGGCGTTATAGGCTCCCAGCAGGGCACTCATGGGTTCGCCCCATCGGTAGGGGTCGTTTCCGAGGCGTTTGAAATATTCCTGGAATGTAAGGCGTATTCTTGATACATCGCCGCCGGCTGCTGCTATCTTGGCTACGGAGTTCACGACTGCATATACGGAACCGTGGAATGGACTCCAGCTCAGCATATAGGGGTCCATACCGTAACTCATGATAGTAACGGTATCGCATTTCCCGGTGAGGAGGGGCAGTTTTCCTATCATGGACTGGGTAGGAGTCATCTGGGTACGGCCGCCGTAGGGCATTACTACGCTTCCTGCGCCTATACTGCTGTCGAACATCTCCACCAGACCTTTCTGCGAGCACACGTTAAGGTCGGACAGCGTACTTGTCCAGAGTTTTTTTACATCGGTTTCTTTTGGGGTCGGGGCCTCGCAGTGTTGAGGCATCTTGATGGAGACGCTGGTCTCCTGATGAGCGCCATTGGTGTCGATAAAGCGACGGCTGAGGTTTACCACCTCTTTGCCACGCCAGGTGATAACCATGCGGGGCTCTTCCGTGACGGTGGCCACCACTACGGCTTCAAGGTTTTCTTCATCGGCATATCTGAGCATCTGGTCCACGTCTCCGGGGCTTACTACAATGGCCATACGTTCCTGGCTTTCGCTGATGGCGAGTTCCGTTCCGTCAAGGCCTGCATATTTCTTGGGAACGCGGTCGAGGTTGATGTTGAGTCCGTCGGCAAGTTCTCCGATGGCCACACTTACGCCGCCTGCGCCGAAGTCGTTGCATTTCTTGATGAGTGAGGAGACTTCTTCTCTGCGGAAGAGGCGCTGTATCTTTCTTTCGGTCGGGGCGTTGCCCTTCTGAACCTCGGCTCCGCAGGTGGTGAGGCTCTGGGTGTTGTGGGCTTTGGATGCGCCTGTTGCGCCGCCGCATCCGTCACGGCCCGTTCTGCCGCCGAGAAGTATGATGATGTCGCCCGGATCACTGGTCAGGCGTTTTACCTGACGGCGGGGAGCTGCCGCAATTACGGCTCCGATTTCCATACGTTTCGCCACATAATTGGGGTGATATACCTCATTCACCAGTCCTGTGGCGAGACCTATCTGGTTTCCGTAGCTGCTGTAGCCGTGGGCTGCCGTGGTCACGATCTTTCGCTGGGGAAGTTTTCCCTGGAGGGTTTCGTCCAGCGGACGGGTCGGGTCAGCTGCGCCGGTCACGCGCATGGCCTGATATACATAGGTTCTGCCGCTGAGCGGGTCGCGGATACATCCGCCCAGACAGGTGGCTGCGCCGCCGAAAGGTTCAATTTCGGTCGGGTGGTTATGGGTTTCGTTCTTGAAGTTTACCAGCCATTCCTCTTCTTTTCCGTCTATCGTTACGGGCACCACAATGGAGCAGGCGTTGATTTCATCGCTCACTTCCTGGTCGTCCAGCAGACCTGCCTTTCTCAGGCGCTTGCCTGCCAGCGTGCCCATATCCATCAGACAGATATATTTGTCCGTACGGCCCTTGTACTGGTTAGCGCGGTCTTCCAGATATTGTTTGAAGGCGCCTTCTATCAGGGGTTTGTAATAGCCCTCGTCAAACTGAATGTTCTTCAGTTCGGTAGCGAAAGTCGTATGGCGGCAGTGGTCGCTCCAGTAGGTATCCAGTACTCGGATTTCGGTCAGGGTCGGATTTCGTTTTTCCTCGGTCTTGAAATAGTTCTGTATGTGGCGGAAGTCGGCGAGCGTCATGGCAAGGCCCAGAGCGTTGTATTGTGCTGCGAGTTCCTCCTCCTGCATTTCTATGAATCGTTCGATGACGGCTACATCCGAAGGTTCTTCGAATGTGTCAGCGAGAGTTTCGGGCTTCTCTTCGGAGGCTATGCGGCTGTCCACCGGATTCACACAGTGCTTTATCACAGACTGCTGCTGCTCCTTGGTGAGTTCACCGCTGATGATGTAAGTCGTAGCGGTTCTTATCACGGGTTCTTCCGTGTCATTGAGCAGTTTCAGACATTGAGCGGCACTGTCGGCTCTCTGGTCGAACTGCCCGGGAAGGTATTCGGTCGTGAAGATAAAGTCCTTCCCATTGGAAGGAAAGGTCTCCTCATACACGTCATCCACCGGCGGCTCCGAAAACACTGTTCCCAGTGCCATACGGTAGGTTTCCTCGTTTATATTCTCTATATCATATCTGATAAGTACTCTTACCTTAGGGGACGAAATCCCAAGATAGTTTTTCATCTCCTCCTGCAGTTCCTTAGCCTTTACGGCGTAGGCTGCCTTTTTTTCAACATAGATTCGTTTTACCATGTCTGTATATTTTTATTTTTTTGTTTCTTGATTTGTATCCGCTGCAGCGGTGCGCGCGCTACGGTTTTCATAGGCCTGGGTGCTGGTGCAGAACTTTTCCGGATGGCGGGGCGTAATATCCTTGTAGAATGTCATCATCTCTATCATGTCGGCATTGAAATCTCCCGTAGGATGGAACGTCGGACCTATTCCCATGGTCTTTTTCTTGAAATCCACGTAGGTCATCACCACCGGCACCTCCGCCTGAATGGCTATCTCATAGAAACCGCGTTTCCATTTGCGCACATATTTCCGGGTTCCTTCCGGGGTAATCACCAGCGAGAAATTTTCGTTCTTTCTGAAGAGATCCACAGCATATTCCGTCAGATGGTTCTTTTTATTACCGCGGTCCACTGGGACCACTCCGAAATGGTTCAGAAAAGGCTTCGTGAACCAGTTGAAGAATTCCTTCTTCATGAATATTCTGCTGTTCACCTCCAGTTTCCACACGCATGCCGCTCCCACAAAGAAATCCAGTATGCTTGTATGGGGCGCCATTATCAGCACACAATGTTCCAGTTCCGGACGGGTACTCCTTTCGGGTATGTCGAATTTCCACCCGAAGAGCTCCACTATCTTTATCCAGAGTTTTTTTGTCGTTCCCATATATTTATATTAAGAAGTACCGTATATATTCAAACTGCAAAGATACGACTTTTTTTTCAATCCACGCCTTCTGTTTCCAATAATTTATCAACAAATTTATCTACCGCCGTTCCGGAGGGGAAAAGTCCTCATCATTATATTGTGAAAATCAAATCGTTGTCCCTTGATATTCTTTGTGGTTTCCTTCTGTATTATGTTACGGTTCTTCTTTCAGTATTCCTCGGAAAACGATGTTTCGGGTAGCGATTTGGGCTGCTTTTCATGAAACAATATAAGTTTTCTCCGAATGAAGGTTTTTCCGGTTCACGCCGAGTGATACACCGGAACGGAATCCGCTCATCGTTCTGGCTATTTTTTGCATGTAACTCCGTGGTATCTCTCTGGTATCTCCCTGGTGGGGCCGTGTGTAGCACGGCGGAGTAACGGCCGATATACGGCTTTTCCTCGGAGTCAGCACGGCGGAATCAGCAGTCTGTCTCCTGACGTATTTTGGTAACGCTTCTGATACTACCGGAGAACTTCCCAGAAAGCCACGGCAGCAGCGGCCGCCACATTGAGCGAATCCACATGGTTCTGCATTGGAATCTTGACCACATAGCGGGCGTTTCCGATAATTTCCTGCGGAAGGCCGTCACCTTCGGTACCGAGGATAATGGAGAGACGATCCTCCTGTTTCAGCCGCGGGTCGGCGATGCTTATGGCCTTGTCGCTTAACGCCATGGCGGCGGTGGCAAATCCGAGAGATTCCAGTTGCGGAATTAGCCCTTCGTCCGGCTGGAGATAAGCCCAGGGAATCTGGAATACGGTTCCCATGCTGACGCGTACGGAACGACGGTTGAGCGGGTCGCAGCAATTGCGGTTAATCAGCAGCGCATCCATTCCAAGTGAGGCGGCGGCACGGAAGATGGCCCCCGTGTTTTCGGCGTTTACCACTCCGTCCAGTACGGCAATACGGCGGCAATTCCGGCATATTTCTGCGGGATCAGCGGGCGTGGGACGCCTCATGGCGCACAGTATGCCTCGGGTAAGTTCAAAACCCGTTATTCGGGCGAGAATTTCCCGTTCGCCGGTATAGATGTCAAGGTCTGGGTATTGCGCGATGAGGTCTTTGGCCTGACCGTCGATATGGCGGCGCTCCATCAGAAAGGACAGTGGCTGGCAGCCGTTTTCAATGGCTACGCGGATGACTTTGGGACTTTCGGCTATGAAAATGCCCATTTGTGGGTCCAGTCTGTTGCGCAGTTGTGTCTCGGTCAGCCGACTATAGATTTTTATGTCTTCGGAGTCTATGTTGTTGATTTCTATGATGTGCGCCATGAGTGGATATCAAAAATAATGTTGTAGTAAAAAAACAGCCTACGGGTGGGGTAGGCTGTTTTGGTATGTGTGTAAGAATTATTTCGTACTCTTCTTGCGACCGCGGGTACTCTTTCGGGCGGCGGGATTGTTGATGATTCCAGAAGCCTGTTCAAGGGTAATGGTGAGCGGGTCTTCGGTCTTCTCAAGGCGGTAGTTCTCGCCACGGTAGGTTATGTATGGTCCGAATCGGCCGATGTTGGAAACTACAGCGTCTCCGTCGAGTATGCCGATTTCATGTGGGTAATGATCCTTGAGTTTTTCCTTCTCTTCTTCGGCGGCACGTTTCACGATGATGATGTCGATAGCGCGTTTGAGTTCGATGTCGTATGGATCATCGGTCTTGGAGAGCGAGTAGAACTTGTTGTTGTGGCGGACGTACGGGCCGAACTTTCCGATGGAGATGATGACCTCTTTGTCCTCAAATTTTCCGAGGGTTCTGGGAAGTTCAAACAGCGCGAGTGCGTCTTCGAGGGTAATGGTCTCGATGGTCTGTCCGCGTTTCATGCTGGCGAACTTGGGCTTTTCCTCGTTATTCGTTTCGCCGATCTGGATGAGTGTGCCGTAGCGACCGATTTTGGCATAGACGTTTTTTCCGGATTTGGGTTCCTGGCCGAGGAGACGTGAACCGCTGGTGCGATGGCTGGTCTGCTGGGTGAGGCGTATATTGCGGTGGAAAGGCACATAGAATTGGTCTATCACGGTGCGCCATTCCTTGTTGCCGGCTGCGATTTCGTCGAAGTCCTTCTCCACGGTGGCGGTGAAGTTGTAGTCCATGATGTTGTTGAAGTGGTTCATAAGGAAGTCATTGACAACGGTTCCAATGTCAGTTGGAACGAGTTTGCCCTTTTCGGCGCCAGCCTTTTCGGTGCGGGTAGATTTCCTAATGTTATTGTGGTTCAGGGTAAGGACGGTACTTTCCAGAACTTGAGGTTCATGGTCTTCCTTGATGACATATTCGCGTTTAAGAATGGTACTGATGGTCGGAGCGTAGGTGGAAGGACGGCCGATGCCGAGGTCTTCGAGTTTCTTTACGAGTCCGGCTTCAGTATAGCGCGGAGGATGTTGGGTGTAGTGCTGGGAAGCTTCGCAGAGGTCGAGCTGCAGGGCCTGTCCTTCGGTGAGGTGGGGCAGGAGATTGTCGCCCTGTTCTGTGTTTTCCTCCTCGTCATCTGTGGATTCCATATAGACTTTCAAGAATCCGTCGAAAAGAATCTGTTCGCCCTGGCATTCAAAGGTCTCCTCAACGTTGTCGATGCTGATGCTGATGGTGGTCTTTTCCATTTCTGCGTCAGCCATCTGGCTTGCGATAGCGCGTTTCCAGATGAGTTCATAGAGCTTACGCTGTGCGATATCGGCGTTGATGGTAAGGTTCTGCATGTATGTGGGGCGGATGGCTTCGTGGGCTTCCTGTGCTCCCTTGATTTTGGTGTGGTAGTGGCGTACCTTTACATATTTTTCGCCGTATTCCTTGTCGATAACCTCTTTGGCCATCTGGAGGGCGAGTTCGCTAAGGTTCACGCTGTCGGTACGCATGTAGGTAATGTAACCGCTTTCATAGAGCTGCTGTGCAATCTGCATAGTTCGTGCAACGCTATATCCGAGTTTGCGGCTGGCTTCCTGCTGGAGGGTGGAGGTGGTGAAAGGTGGTGCGGGTGTACGTTTGCCTGGCTTGGTTTCAACGGATTTTACCTTAAAGTTGGCGCCTTTGATGCTGGAAAGGAAGGCTCTTGCTTCATCTTCGGTGGCGAATCTTCTGGAGAGTTCTGCCTTGAGTTCCTTGACTGGAGAACCGTCGCTGTTCTGGGCTGAGAAGAAGGCTACCACCTTGAAATAGCACTGGGTTTCGAAGGCTTTGATTTCATTTTCACGTTCCACGATGAGGCGGACGGCGACGCTCTGGACGCGGCCTGCGCTGAGGGCGGGTTTGATTTTGGTCCAGAGAATTGGACTGATTTCATAGCCTACCAGACGGTCGAGAACACGGCGTGCCTGCTGGGCATCCACGAGGTTCATGTCTATATCGCGGGGATTCTCGATGGCGTTGAGAATGGCGTTTTTGGTAATTTCGTTGAATACGATGCGCTTGGTGTTTGCGGGGTTGAGTTTGAGGGTTTCGTGCAGATGCCATGCAATGGCTTCTCCTTCACGGTCCTCATCGGATGCGAGCCAAACCATTTCTGCACTCTTTACAGCTTTCTGGAGTTCGGTGACGATTTTGTGCTTGTCTTCCGATATCTGGTACTGAGGTTCGTAGTTGTTTTCAATGTCGATGGACATTTCTTTCTGTGCCAGGTCGCGCACATGACCCTGGCTTGACTTTACGGTGTAGTCTTTACCAAGGAATTTTTCTATGGTCTTAGCTTTGGCTGGTGACTCGACGATTACTAAATTCTTTGTCATATTAGGATGAGCTTGTAAATATAGATGTATTTATTGACTTGTTTAGTTTTTGTGCTATTTCTTTGTCTTGCAGCTATTTGTGCGTAAAGTGCCGTGCAAGGAGACGTTGCAAATATACACATTTTTTTTATTATGGTTAATAAATGCGCATTTTTTTTTACTTTTTTCTATTTAGAAACCTGTTGGATGAATTACTTTTTCAGAATTTCTTTCTGCATGTAATACTGCTATTTGCATAGGGTAACTCCCTTCTATCTTCTTTTTATCTCCATATTAACTTCTTTTTATCTCCTTTCCTAAGAATAAGAGATAGAAAAAAGATAAACTGGAGATAAAAAGAAGATAGAAGGGAGTTACCACAGAGTGGAGTCTCCGGTAGTGGCGCTTCGACAGCAGCCTCAGCGACCGCTCGCAGGCTGGAAGCT
>JAZUFZ010000035.1:0-17960 GCA_045640985.1 Bacteroidales bacterium | reverse complement strand
CTATAGCGACGGCGGTACGCTGACGTTCCACAACCTCGGCTCCCTCCTCGCCGTGGAGGTGACCAACAGCAGCAGCGAGACTATGAGCGTACAGAAGATTGAGGTCAGCGCCGAGGGTTCCACCCTCATCAACGGCACCTGCGCAATCAACGGACTTACCACCGGCGCCCCTTACCTCGGCGGCCTCTCAAACGGCAGCACCACCACTACCCTCAAATGCAACGGTGTGAGCATCACAGCCGGCAATACCGAGACGTTCTATATCGCCATGCCGCCGGTTGAAGCACAGCTCACCATCAAGGTGTATGACCAGTATTACGCCTATACCAAGACCCAGGCATCAGCCCACACAATGGCAGCCAGCCACGGCTACGCCGCCCCTATAGCCACGAGCGACAGCCCCGTGCAATATGCCCCTAAGAGCAACCAGATACTCTACACTTCCACCCAAGAGGTAATGCTAACTGATTTGGAATTCGTCTATACAGTAATAGACCACACCTATCTCAACGGAAAAGGTGTTGTTACTCTCGCTACTGATATCATCAGCATCCCCGAAGATGCATTTTTTGGAGAAGATCATATAACTTCTATCACCCTGCCTTCTGGCGTTACCTCTATCGGAGGAAATGCTTTTAGGGATTGTGTAAATCTAACCTCCATTAACATGTCGTCCGTTACCACTATTGGGGATCAGGCTTTTTTTAATTGTTCCCAGTTAAACTCCGTTGACCTATCAGCTGCTATTTCTATTGCGGGAAGTGCTTTTTGTGGTTGTTCCGCTATAACCTCCGTTAGCTTACCAAATGTTACCACAATTGATGGACAAACATTCAAAGATTGCAGTAATTTAACTTCCGTTTCCATACCAAATGTTACCACAATTGAAGGGCAAGCATTCAGAGGTTGCACCAGGCTATCCGATGTTTACAGCAATACGAAAAATCCAACTGTAAAAAAGTACGCTTTTACTAGCGTTCCCACCTCCGCCGTCCTCCATCGTCCCTCCAGTTGCCAGGGCACCACTTGGGACAATTGGCCTGGACAATACAGCTACGACTTCAACTGATCGTCTTTCTCACTGAAAGACCTTACCCCATACGGACCCGCCCGCCGGACCTTTTGAGTTCCTGCTGAGGAAGATTTCGGGAAAGAAATCGCAAATGTGGAAAAAAAAATTTGGCGGATTCAAAAAATGTAACTATCTTTGCAAATTCAAAAATATATAAATCATCAGAAGAATGAAAGAAGCTAACGAAGAGAAAAATCTTGAAATTGGGGACGTTATCTCCAAATCCGAGTTGTTTTTTGAACAGAACAAAAAGACCCTCACGATTGCAATAATTGCAATTCTGGTGGTAGTTTTCGGTATTTTCGGACTGAAGAAGTTCTATTTCCAGCCCCGACAGGTGGCAGCATCGGAAGAAATGTTTGCAGCAGAGAACTGGCTGGGTGCCCAGGAATATGAACTGGCGCTGAACGGCAACGAGCAGTTCCTCGGATTTGCAGAAGTGGCAGACAAATACAGCAACACCAAGGCTGGAAAACTGGCAAAATACTGTGCCGGCATCTGCGAGATGAACCTCGGAAATTATCAGGAAGCTCTCAAGTATCTGAAATCCTACAAGGGCAAGGACACCTTCACCAAGGCTCAGGCGCTGATGCTCTGCGGCGATGCACAGCTGGAACTCGGCAACGCCAAAGAGGCAGTAAGCTATTACGAGAAAGCCGCCAAGGTAGAGCAGAACTTCATGGTTACCCCTGCAGCGCTCTACAAGGCTGGTCAGGTTTACCTCAGCATGGGCAACGGAGCCAAGGCTCAGGACTGCTTCCAGCAGATCAAGGACAACTATCCTGAATCTACCGAGTGGCGCACCATCGACGGCGACATCGAATACGCATCCCGCCTGAAATAAAAGCCAGCGGCAACGCTTCACAGAAATAAGACTCGTTAGCCGGCAGATGTCGGCTGATGAGTTTATATATACAAAGCACACAAAATATACAATATATGGTTGACTACAAGAAAATCGGACTCGTGAACACCCGCGAAATGTTCGCAAAGGCTGTGAGCGGCGGATATGCCATTCCCGCTTTCAATTTCAACAACATGGAACAGATGCAGGCCATCATCATGGCGGCAGTGGAAACCAAAAGTCCTGTGATACTCCAAGTATCGAAGGGCGCGAGAGAATACGCAAACCAGACCCTCCTGCGCTATATGGCAGAAGGCGCCGTGGAATATGCGAAGGAACTGGGCTGCCAGCATCCCGAAATCGTGCTCCATCTGGATCACGGCGACAGCTTTGAGACCTGCAAATCCTGCATAGATATGGGATTTTCGAGTGTGATGATTGACGGATCATCCCTTCCATACGAGGAGAACGTGGCACTCACCCGCAAGGTGGTGGAATATGCCCATCAGTTTGACGTAACCGTAGAGGGCGAACTGGGTGTGCTGGCAGGCGTAGAAGACGAGGTCAGCGCTGCCGAAAGCCACTATACCAAACCCGAAGAGGTTATCGACTTTGTAACCAAGACCGGCTGCGATTCCCTGGCCATCAGCATCGGAACCAGCCATGGCGCCTACAAATTCACTCCGGAACAATGTACCGTTGATCCCGAAACCGGACGTCTGCTGCCTCCTCCACTGGCATTCGACGTGCTGGAAGCCGTAGAAAAGCAGCTGCCTGGATTCCCCATCGTGCTTCACGGATCGAGCAGCGTTCCACAGGAAGAGGTGGACACTATCAACGCCAACGGCGGATGCCTGAAGGCTGCCGTAGGTATTCCCGAGGAACAGCTGAGAAAGGCCAGCAAGAGCGCCGTATGCAAGATCAACATCGACTCCGACAGCCGTCTTGCCATGACCGCCGCCATCCGCAAGACCCTTGCAGAAAAGCCCGCCGAGTTTGACCCGAGAAAATACCTCAAGCCCGCCCGCGAGAGCATGAAGAAACTTTACATCCACAAGATCGTGAATGTGCTCGGAAGCGACAACAAGCTGATAAACAAATAGCAGGAAGAAATTTTCTTGTTTTAATTCTTTTGGGGAAAGGTCTGGATAGCGATATCCGGACCTTTTCTGACAGAAATAGGGAGCGCGCAATGGGGAAAATTCCGTCAGGAATGCCCTGATTCCTTCTTATCGGAGGAGTGTCCGTATGGGTAATATTGAGGGATTTTCTGACACTATATAAAAATAAATATGTTAAAAATTTTGGTAAATCGAAAATAATTTGTACTTTTGCATTTTCAAACAATATAGTATATATTGGCTATGGATATCAGTACAAAAGTACTCGGATTAGAACTCAAAAGTCCCATAATAGCAGGGAGTTGTGCGCTTACGGGCAACATTGACGATGTGCTGAGGATTGAGGATGCGGGAGCTGGCGCCATAATCGTGAAACCTGTTTTTGAGGAAGAAATCATATACGACATCAAAAAAAACACCCATATTGTAGCTCCGGTAGAGAACTACGGCGAGAGTTATCATTTTGTGGCAGCACATGCGGTTCAGGATTATCTGGAACAGCATTTTGAATTTATCCGCAAAGCGAAAGAGCGCGTATCAATTCCCCTCATAGGCAACATCAACTGCTACACCCATGAGAACTGGATTACCTACGCCCGGAACTTTGAGGAGGCGGGCTGCAGCGCGATAGAACTGACGATGGATCTGTTCCCGTACGAGACTTCGCTGAGCTGCGATGACGTGGAACGTGTGTATGGCGACATTATCCGGACGATGCGGAAAGTGACTACGCTTCCCATTTCCATCAAGGTAAACAAGCAGTTTACGGATATGGCAAAATTCATGCAGCAGCTCTCGTGGATGGGTATTCAGGGACTTTCGCTTTTCAGCCGTCCGATACTGCTGGATATTGATATAGAAAAGGAAGAACTTGCGGAATCGCCGATATTCAGTTCGCCGTCGGATATGTACGAGACGCTGCACTGGGTTGCTATTCTCAGCCAGAAACTGAAATGCCCGATATCAGCAGCTACGGGAGTTCATACGGCAGAGGATGCCATAAAGATGATCCTGGCAGGAGCTGATTCCATACAGGTGGTGTCGAGCCTGTACAAGAACGGTATCGGACAGATTACCAAAATGAATGACGGCATCAAGCGCTGGATGGAACAGAAAGGATATGAAAAACTCGGAGACTTCAAAGGCAAACTGAGCATAAAAAGCAATGCGAACACTTCGATGCAGCTCCGGACAAAATACATAGAACACGCACTCAACAACGACCCTCAAACCAATAACTAACCAGACTATCATGAACGTTACCAGACTATTTGATATATTAGACTACAGAAAAGAGACACAGCGTACCCGCCCGGTTTTCTGCGCCAAGGAAAACGGGGAATGGCACAAGATTACGATTGACGAATATATAGAAAAGGTCAATAATCTCAGCTACGCACTTCTGAAAGCGGGCGTAAAGAAACAGGACAAGATAGCGCTTATCTCTTCAGACCGTCCGGAATGGAACTATCTGGATATGGCCGTGCAGCAGATTGGGGCAATCCTGGTGCCGATATACCCGACCATAAGCGAGGAAGACTATCACTTCATTCTTGAAAATGCAGAGGTCAAGATGCTTTTCCTTGAAAACGCAGAAATGATCCGCAAGGTGAGCAATTTCATTGCTGAGATAAAGCAGATAGAGGGTATCTATACCTTCGTTGAGCCGAAAGCGGTTCCTGAACTGCCGGAGGGTATGGAGTTCAACACGCTTTCAAACCTGCTGGAGATTGGAAGGAATGCCGCCAATCCGGAAGAGGTTGCCGCCCGGAGAAGTGAGATACAGCCGCGAGACTGCGCCACGATGATTTATACTTCGGGAACGACCGGGCATCCCAAGGGGGTTATGCTCTGCCACGAGAATATCCTGACATGCGTGTTCGGAGTCCAGAATACCCCGGAGCCCTATTTTTCAAGAGCCATGTCGTTTCTTCCCCTCTGCCATATCTATGAACGGATGATGAATTATTTCTACCAGTACATCGGATATGAGACCTATTATGCGGAGAGTCTGGGACGCGTGGTGGAAGACCTGAAGATAGCCCAGCCCCATATCATGACCGCAGTTCCTCGATTTGTGGAAAAACTGTATGACGGGATTTACAGGAAGGGCGAAAAGCTGAAAGGAATGAAGCGGAAGATTTTCTTCTGGGCCATCGACCTTGCCAAGGAATTCCAACTGGAAGGAAATTCCACCTGGTTTGACATCCGCCGGAAGATTGCCGACAGACTGGTTTACAAAACCATAAGAGAGTCCTGTGGTGGTCATCTTGAAATTATCGTAAGCGGTGGTTCTGCCATGCAGCCGAAACTGGCAAAATTCTTTACCTGCGTGGGTATGAAGATATATGAGGGCTACGGCCTTACCGAAACATCGCCGGTGATAGCGGTAAGTTCCAAAGAGCCACACGGCATAAAACTGGGCACAGCCGGTCTGCCGCTTCCTGGAGTGGAGGTAATCATATCGGATGCGAATAACGAGATTCTCTGCCGCGGAAAGAACGTGATGCTGGGATATTACAAGAATCCGGAAGCTACTGCCCTGGCCATAGACGAAGACGGATGGTTCCATACGGGAGATACGGGCATGATTGAGCCGGAAGGACAGGTAAGAATTACAGGAAGGACCAAAACAATGTTCAAAACTTCCATGGGGAAATATGTCAATCCTGAAGTGCTTGAAGAGCGATTCAAAGAATCGCCATTCATACATGACATGATGGTGGTGGGCGAGAACCAGAAATTCGCAGCCGCCCTGATTATTCCCGATTTCGACATGCTGAAAGACTGGCAGAAACGTCATGGAATCAAATGCGAGACCCGCGACGAGATGATAGCCGACAAGGCGACACTCGAAAGATACCAGGCAGTTATAGATAAATACAACACCTATTTCGGTGCAACCGAACAGATAAAGCGATTCAAAATTCTCAACGACTCTTGGGACATCAATAACGGATGTCTGACCC
Source organism: Bacteroidales bacterium (assembly GCA_045640985.1). GTDB lineage: Bacteria > Bacteroidota > Bacteroidia > Bacteroidales > P3 > Colimorpha. The sequence goes on along the minus strand of JAZUFZ010000035.1, from coordinate 11,954 downwards.
CTACCCTGAAACTCAAACGCGGCGTGATAAGCCAACGTTGCCAAACAGAGATTGATGCGTTATTTCTATAATGATTATTTACCTTAACCCCTTATATCATGGAAAACACACAAGAAAAAAGTAGCAGTTTCTTCCGCTTTGAAGACCTGAGAGTTTATGACAAGTCTATAGACTATTGTTCATGGCTGCTTGAAAATCTGGCAGAGCCTAAGACAGAGGTGCAGAAACAGCTTATTGCTTCCTTCTGCCGGTCAGCCAACGATATTGCGCTCAACATAGCAGAAGGTTCAGCCCATCCCAAGAGCCATTTCGACGAATTTCTGAAAGTGTCGAAGACGGCGCTGCGGGAATGCGTGGTTTATACGGAACTTGCATTCAACTGCGGACTCTTTACCGAGGAACAGCACGACCAGTCACGCGAATCGCTTATGGAACTCACCCGTATGCTCGGTGCTCTTATCCTGTCGCTTACCCGCAACCATCGCCGTTCAAACGAACCTGAAAGCGATGACCGAGCACAGGACTCAACAGATGATCTGGACATACTCAAATTCTAAATAACATAATGTACCCTACCCTTCCACAACTCCAACACACTCACACAGGCAATTTCTTTCTCATAGCAGGACCTTGCGTTATTGAAGATACCGAAAGTCCGATACGAATTGCGGAACATCTTGTAGAACTGACCGGGAAGCTGCAGATTCCGTTCTGCTTCAAGGCTTCGTACCGCAAAGCAAACAGATCGCGCCTGGATTCCTTTTCCGGAATAGGCGATGAGAAGGCACTTGCCGTTCTGCGCAAAATAAAGGAAGAATTTCAAGTTCCAGTCGTGACGGACATTCATTCAGAAGAAGAGGCATCAATGGCGGCTGAGGTCGTGGATGTGCTCCAGATTCCTGCATTTCTATGCCGTCAGACCTCCTTGCTGAAAGCGGCAGCTGAAACCGGAAAGACCGTCAATATCAAAAAAGGGCAGTTTCTGGCTCCTGACGCAATGAAACATGCAGTGGAGAAAGTGAGACATTACGGAAATGATAACATCATGCTGACCGACCGCGGAACGTTCTTCGGATATCAGGATCTGATTGTTGATTTCCGAGGGATTCCCACAATGCAGGAAAACAATGTTCCTGTCGTTATGGACATCACACATTCCCTGCAACAGCCCAACCAGCCATCAGGAGTTTCGGGAGGAAACCCAAAAATGATTCAGACCATCGCCCGGGCAGCGGTGGCAACTGGATGTGACGGAATTTTCATAGAGACCCATCCAGATCCAAGAAACGCAAAATCCGACGGAGCGAACATGCTTCCTTTACAACAGGCAGAAAACTTACTGAAAAATCTACTTATCATACATCAAGCCACAAGATTATGCAACTGAAACTAAAAAAAGCACTGGTCTTCTTTGACCTTGAAACCACAGGTGTACAAGTGGGTTCAGATCATATTGTTGAAATATGTCTTCACAAGGTAAATCCCGACAACACAGAAGAGACCCTTGTTCACCGGATACGGCCTGTGGACACTCAGGGACAGACTATTCACATTCCCGAAGTTACCACAGCCATTCATGGAATTTCAGACCAGGATGTGGCAGACAAACCGACATTCAAACAGATAGCCCCAGAGCTTATCAAGTTTATCGGAGATGCAGACCTTGCCGGCTACAACTCAAATAAATTTGATGTTCCAATGCTGGTGGAAGAGATGCTCCGGGCGGGATTCAATTTTTCGTTGAAGGGAAGACATCTGGTGGATGTACAGAACATTTTCCACAAGATGGAGCCTCGAACCCTTAAAGCTGCATATCAGTTCTATTGCAACAAAAACCTTGACAATGCCCATAGCGCTGATGCCGATACTCTGGCCACTTACGAAGTTCTGAAAGCTCAACTGGACCGATATCAGAATGCTCCGTTTGATGATCATGGAACTACGATTTATCCTGTGGTAAATGACATTGCCGCACTCAGTCAGTTTTCCACGCAGTTTCAATGGGTTGATCTGGTCGGACACATTTCAAAAGACAAGCAAGGTCGGCCGATTCTGAATTTCGGAAAGCACAAAGGGGAAGTATTGGAAGAGGTCTTCAAAAAAGAACCTGCTTATTACGACTGGATGATGAAAGCAGACTTTCCGCTATCAACAAAACAGGTAGTTCAATCCATCTGGGAAGAGACCCAGCGCAAGAAATTACAGGAGCATTTTAATTCGTAATTCATAATGAAAATTCTTTGTGTTGCCCGTAATTATGCCCAACATGCCCAGGAGATGCGCGTGAATACAACAGAAAGTCCCGTATTCTTTCTAAAGCCGGACAGCGCACTGCTTCAAAAGCATCAGCCGTTTTTCTATCCTGACTTTTCGGAGGACATCCAGCATGAAATTGAACTTGTTGTGAAGATTGACAAGGTAGGAAAATGTATCCAGGAGAAGTTTGCACCGCGCTATTATTCATCAATAGCCTTGGGAATTGATTTCACCGCGAGAGACCTGCAGCAGAAATTCAAACAGCAGAGCCTGCCATGGGCGCTTTCAAAAGGATTTGACGGGGCAGCCGTCCTCAGCCAGTTTGTGGAACTCAAAGACCTCGGAAAGGATATCCAGGACATTCACTTTTCCTTATACAAGAACGGGGAATTGACACAGGACGGGTATAGCGGCGATATGTTGTTTGGCGTAAACCAGCTGATATCCTACGTCTCACAATATATGACACTCAAAACCGGAGACCTTATCTATACCGGAACGCCCGTAGGGGTTGGTCCTGTAAAAATTGGTGACGTTCTCGAAGGGGTTCTTGAAGACCGGAAAATCCTGCAATGCCGGATAAAATAAGATCTAAAGTATCTTACTTCTTTATCATTACAATATTCGATACGGGGCGTTGTCCGTCGTGGTTATATCGATTATCATCACTCGGATGATTTACCACACCATCATGACTGAATCCCTGCACATACATCGTCGTGCTACCGCCTCCATCCAGATTCAAGGCATCCGAACAGCCTAACCATTTCAGTAGTTTCGTCAGTTCTGGAAGCGTCACACCTTCGCTTTCATTCTTAAAGCGCCCGTCGATAGTCAATAACAATATCGTACCGTCAGGTCGGAGCCCTATGGCTGTTCTGTTATGCCGGCGCGTAACAAAGGTTCTGTCGTCCCGCAAGGGCTGAATCTCCTGACGATAGATCAGGAGAGGACCTGCTGTCATAATATCTTTACAGGACAACTGACGCTCCCAAAAACGGTTGCTGTCCGTATGGAGTATTCGCGGGACTCCGTCCTTTAATGCCAGCGTTCCGTATTGATAATATTTGCGGTTGACAGAATCCGTCTTGCCCGGTGTGTTTTCACCGAATTCAACACTGTCAATCCGAAGGTAGCATATCGGATTTCCTTTGTCCATATCGAAATAGCTTCCGTTTACGGCTGCCAGCGCATTATGTTTTCCTGCCAGACTGGATGTGGAAGTCAGGACAGTATCCGTAGCAAATGCCAGACGGCAGTGGGATTTCGCGGGTATTTCAAGAATGCAGATATACTGGTTGGCTCCGAATATCTGATGATGCCTGAAATGATGACGCTTGAGATAAAATCCCTCCAGGGTATCGGTCTGCCAATGGGCATCCACGATTGCAACAGAATCCGTAGCAATAGAGGCTTCTGGACGAGGTTCCTGACAACAGGCCTCATTTAATCCGAGGAGTATCAGAATAACTCCAATAACTGCCAACTTTCTCATTATTCTACAGCTATTTCATCCACAAAAAGCCATGCCTGCTCACCTGCACTCACATGCCACTGGGGCATCTTTCCAAAATTCTTTACTTTTACATGAAGTTCCCTGACGGATTTGTGTACCGGTACGGATACCGCCAATCTCACGCCGTCCTGCATTGCATCCACCTTTACCGTCTGTCCGTTCACCTCGACCTGCGCAGGCAGAAATATCCAGGCCCTTTGGTCACTCAGACATCCCACTACTACCCTATTGACATACTTTTCCTTTTCCAGAGTTATCACCGCCTCCATGTCGCTCTGCCAGCCTTGCCATCCGCCCAGTTTATAATTCACAGATCCTTCCTGACGGTCGATAAGCAGCATTTCTCCCCCTTCGCTATACTGGGGAGCGGGCGGAATGATATATTTCAACGTCTTATCCTGTATGAATTTCCTGACTTTATGGCATACTATATGACTATATCCCGAATGTTCATCATACGCAACGGCACGTATTTCCATATCCCGGTCCGTCGGAATGGCTGACTCGTACCGCGTGGAATTCAAGTCCGGAAGCGAGCCATCCAGAGTATAATAGACTGTCTTATCTGAAAGAATCTCTATACTGTCGCTGTCTGCATTCCAAGTACTGAATACTGGAGCCTTCACAATAGAATATGCTGAAGGAAAATGTAATTTACTTTCGTTATAGAAACGGTACGTCCCGTCATTCATCATTTCTACAAACCTTCCGTTCTGCCATTTTCGCGCAGTTATCTTCCATTCGCACCGGTCTCCATGGATCAGGACTTTCCTGAATCTGGGTTTCACTGTAACATATTCTCCGCTCCCTGGGCACACCGGATACAGGCCCATCGCACTCATGACATACCAGGCACTCATCTGACCGCAATCCTCATTTCCGCACAATCCGTCAGCCCCGATTCCATACAACTCCGAACATATCTTATCCACAATCTGCTGAGTCTTTTCGGGCCGTCCCAGCATAGTATATAGATATGCGGCGTGATGACTCGGTTCATTTCCGTGGGCATACATTCCAATCATTCCTGTGATATCAGCCTGATTCCTACCGGAAGTCCCTTTATGGGTAAAAAACAGCGAATCCAGGAACTCTTCTGCCTTCCGAGGACCGCCGAGCGAAGCCACCCAGCCATATATATCATGCGGAACATACGAAGAATACTGCCAGCTGTTCGCCTCTGTATAATGATTATTCACCTCAGCGGGATCAAACGGTGTCAGCCAGCCTCCGTTCCGCCGGGGATGCATAAAACCTTCGGGGGCCTGAATATTTCTCCAGTTCTGGGAACGGAGCATATATTCCCTATAAATGCTGTCGTTACCGATCTGATGAGCATACTGGGCAATACACCAGTCGTCGTATGCATATTCCAGCGTCTTGCTTACCGATTCATTATCATACTCACTTCCGATATATCCGTCTCTCGCATATTCAATTCTTCCGTATTTTGCCATATTTGCGGTAGCCAGCATAGCTTCAAGCAGATATTCCTTTCTTTCCTGGCTCCAGCCGTCAAGTATGCCATGTTCCAGAGCCTCCAGTATCACAGGAACAGAATGATAGCCAATCATACAATGGGTCTCGTATGCACACAGCTCCCACATAGTCAGTTCTCCGCCCTGCTCGTAATGTTTCATCATGGTATAAATCCAATCTTCCGTCCGCGCGCTGTCTATCAGCGCCATTAGCGGATGCAGAGCTCTGTAGGTATCCCATAGCGAAAATACCGTATATACGGTCCGTCCGCTGTCGCAAACATGACTGAGACCGTCCTGTCCCAGATAAGTTCCCCCGGCGTCATTCCACACATACGGGGCAGTCATGCAATGATACAAGGCTGTATAGAACACCGCCTTATCCTGTCTTGAACCCCCTTTCACCTCTATTTTACCCAATGCCTCGTTCCACAAATCACGGGCATAGCCGCGGACCTCCTCGAAGTCCCTAAACCCGTAATCCATCAGATGGCCCAGCGCATACATCTCATCGACTCCGGATATACCCACATAGACCTCCGCCATTCTTGTGCCCTGAGGCCAGTAGCATACCATCCTTGTCCCCTCTTCGTTCATCTCCACCCGTTCCAGAGGAACGCTCGTGCCGAGAGCGAAACAGCATTTCTGCATCGGATTCCAGGCACTGCTCACACGGTAACCGGTAATGGTCTTGCCGTCATAGTTGAGTTTCCAGTCGCGCAGTTTGTCGCGGTGGTCCAGGTCAATCACAAATCCGTTATCCGTCCCGTCGGCATAGACATACCGGTGATAGGCGCACCGTTCGTTCAGAGTCAGTTCCACAAATATCCGCTCCTCATCCAGCAGTACGCTGTAATAGCCGGGTTCTGCCGTCTCCTTGTCATGACTGAAATGGGACCTGTACTCCTTACCCTCCATGCCCGTTTCAGCAGCATCCACAGGCATCACCAGCACATCGCCCAAATCCTCGCATCCGGTACCGCTCAGATGGGTATGGCTGAACCCGTAAATGGTATCATCCGAATAATGGTAACCGCTGCAGCCGTCCCAGCCGTTCAGACGGGTATCCGGTCCCACCTGAATCTGACCGAAAGGAAGAATTGCAGCGGGAGTTGTATGCCCGTGCAAATCCGTTCCCACCATAGGATTTACCCATTTCACTGGTCCGCGATTACAGCTCCAGAACAACGTGCAAGCACTAACAATCAAGCATATAGCAACAATATATCTACGCATAACATAAACTTTTAATAATGCAAAGATACACTTTTTTTTTATTATTTCCAAAAATATCAGTACTTTTGCATCATGGAAATGAATAATATTGAAAAGATCATATCACTTGAGACCATTGATTATGCCCGTTTCTGGGGCACCAATGAACGCACACTGGATTTCGTAAGACTGCTATTTCCGAAACTCAAGCTTGTGGCAAGGGGCGAGATGATAAAAGCCATCGGAAATGCCGATGATATTGAGTTTTTTGAAGGCAAACTCAACGCCATGATGACTTACTACGATAAATTCGGACGCATCAACGAGAATGCCATCATGCAGATTATGGAAAACGGAGCGACCACACCGGAAGCCGAGACCAACGAGGAAATACTGGTTCACGGACGCAACGGAATCCTCGTAAAAGCGCGCACGCCCAACCAGAAGAAACTCGTAGAGGCCATAAAAGCCAATGATATGGTCTTCGCCATCGGTCCCGCCGGTACAGGCAAAACCTACACGGCAGTCGCCCTCGCCGTAAGAGCATTGAAGAACAAAGAAATCCGCCGTATCATTCTCACCCGTCCCGCCGTCGAAGCCGGAGAGAATCTCGGCTTTCTTCCCGGCGACATGAGAGAAAAGCTTGACCCCTATCTGCAACCGCTCTATGATGCCCTGCGGGACATGATTCCCCAACAGAAACTGCTTTCTTACTGGGAAGACAATACCATCGAAATCGCTCCGCTCGCATTCATGCGCGGCCGCACATTGGACAACGCCTTTGTCATCCTTGATGAAGCCCAGAACGCCACAGCCTCACAGCTCAAGATGTTCCTTACGCGAATGGGGCGCAATGCGAAGTTCGTCATAACCGGAGACGTTACCCAGATCGACCTTCCGCGCCACCAGCAGTCAGGACTGATTCAAGCGACACAGATACTGAGTTCCATTCAAGGCATCAGCGTAGTAGAGCTGAACAACAGCGATGTCGTAAGACATAAACTCGTAACACAGATCATTCAGGCATACGAGTCCTCAGCCGCCAAAACGGAGACACAACCGGAGAAAGCGCAGCTTGAGTCGTGAAGCGATAAAACATAGTCATACCCTCCCCCATTGCTGCGACTTACCTCCCCGGTAAGGCAGGGATTGCGGTGTGGTTTTCCCGCTCCAAAGACAGCCCAACCACAAAGATACCACAGCGGAGCCTCGGGAGAGACTCCGCCGCTTTCGGCTGACGGGCACAGCCAGAAACATCAGTAATAATTCTTTCCTCAAGGGCTTGTTTCTCCGGATTGAGCCTGCACGCGGTCACTCCGCTGCGTTTGGCGCGGAGCCACCACCGGGGGCTCCGCTCAGTGGTAACTCCCTTACAAGTGACTGTATTACAGCAAGGGAAACGCCAGTTTCTTTACAAGAGCCATTAACAGATTAATTCCGCCAACGGGTATAAAGAAGTATTATATATCCATTTTTTCAAATTCCGGTTACTCCTTGCCTAAGCAGGCTGAGTCATTGATCAAGCCTACTCGGTGAGGACGAGACGGACGCCAATGTAATTTGTTCTGGCGGATGGGACAACACCGTCACGCCGCGTTACTCGATTTTCATTCACATAAGAGGAGTTCCATGCACCGCCACGACGGACACGGTTGGATCCGCTGTCCAGACCCGTTGGATTAATCTGAAGATCAAAGCTATAGTTTCCATCCCAATCTCTGCAGAGTTCCCATACATTTCCACTCATATCATAGATCCCCAGCTCGTTGGGCGACTTTTCTTTTACGAGATGGGTTTTGCCGCCGCTGTTGCTGTTATTCCATGCCACGTTGCCGACGGTGTTGCTGCCGCTGTACTTATAGCCTTGGCTTTGTTTTCCGCCTCGGGCGGCATACTCCCATTCTGCCTCTGTGGGCATTCGGAAATTGCGACCCGTAAGGCTGTTCAACTGGCTGATAAAGGTCAGCACATCGTAGTAGCTGATATTATAGGCGGGATAGCTGGCGCCCAAACCATAGGTCGCCGTCCAGTCGCCATGCGACGAGCTGCTTGAACCCATCACGGCCTCCCAAAGGCCCTGGGTAACCTCCGTCTCCCCGATGTAGAAACCGCTGAGAGCGACACTGTGGACAGGTTTCTCATCGCCGTAGGCATCCGCATCGTAATTGGCACCACTCGGATCGGTAGATTGGGCGCCCATGCTGAAGATGCCGCCAGCCACAAATTTCATTCTAAAGGTGTATCCGTTAACGAGGATGTCGAGATTGGTCTCAGGTGATGGTGTCGTGAAACTTACCTGGGGTCCGTAGGCCGTTCCGACGCTGTTGGTGGCGTAGGCCCGTACATAATAGGTAGTACCGCCCGTAAGTTGGATGAGCGTGCTGGTAAAGGAGCCCTCACCGGTACCGCTCGTGGTATGGTCGTCGCTGATGGTGGGATTCGGAGCAAGGCTCCAGCAGACACCTTTGGCGGTCACTTCGGCGCCGCCCGAGAAGGTGACATTGCCTCCGCATGAGGCTCTGCGTTTTGAAATTTCGGAAACCCCCGACGTGGTGACGGTAGGCAAGACGGCTGAAGAAGGTCTCACCTGCCCCACGGTGTCCATAACGAGACGGAAGCCCCTGCTTCCGGCCCGACTGGTCGGGGTTGCATTGGAACGGTATGAGACACGACAGTTTGCCGCAGGGTTGGCATAGCCGCCACCACGGAATACGCGTTTAGTCCCGCTGGCAGGACCCGTAGGATCGGTCTGTGGATCAGAGCTGTAGCTTCCATTCCAATCGCTGCACCATTCCATCACGTTGCCGCTCATGTCGTAGAGTCCCAGTTCGTTGGCAGTCTTACCCTTGACGGTATGCAACACAGAACTGCTGTTACCACTATACCACGCCACATTGTCGATGGTGCTGCTGCCGCTGTAGATGTAGTTATGGCTCTGGCTGCCGCCTCGGGCAGCATACTCCCATTCTGCCTCTGTGGGCATGCGGAAGTTGCGACCCGTGAGCGTGTTGAGCTGGGTGACAAAGGCTTGCACGTCGTTGTAGCTGATACTGTAGGCGGGATAGCTGCTGCCCAATCCGTTTGTTTCCGTCCAGTCGCCATGCGACGAGCTGCCCGATCCCATCACGGCATCCCAAAAGCCTTGGGTAACCTCGGTCTCGCCCATATAGAAACTACTGAGGGTGACACTGTGGACGGGAGACTCGCCAGTTTCTGCTGACGCATCATAATTGGCAGCACCCGAATTGGACTTCTGGGCACCCATGTTGAAAGTGCCCCCTTCCACATACTTCATCCTGAAGGTGTATCCGTTGACGGTAATGTCGTCGTTGTACAGCTTGGTTTTAAAGGACACCTGCGGACCGTAGGTGGTGCCCGCAGCGGTGACGGCGTAGGCACGGACATAATAGGTGGTGCCCGCTGTGAGACCGGTAATCGAACTGGTAAAGGCACCTTCTCCCATTCCATCCGAAGTATAGCTGTCGCTGATGGTGGGAGCTGTATTGGTGCTCCAGCAGACGCCCTTGGCAAAAATCATAGCGCCGTCCGAAGAGGTGGTGCTGCCGCCACCAACAGCGGAAGTCTCGGTGATACCAGACACCGCGGTCGTGGTGACAGTCGGCAGACCGACAGGCTGCGGAATCAGCTGGCTTATGGAATCCAACTGGGCTTGGAGACGCTCCACCTGCGCCATCAGGAACTGAAGATTCACAGCATCTTTAGAATCTGTAGGATCCTCGACATCCTTGATCTGGTAATGTCCTGCGGAGTTGTTGTTTGCCACCACATCCATCAAGGATTGGGACTCTGCGACAAGATAGCCCGCATCGTTGATAAACTCACTTACGTTGGTGGGGATATCAGAGCTGGTGATATAGTCCGCATCGTTCGTAAACTCGCTCACGTTGGTAGGGATCGTAGGCTTGTTGGTCAGGTCGTGGTAGTCGCCGCTGAAGCCGGCAGGCAACACTGCAAAGCCGCCATTGGTCAAATAAATCGTATCATTACTGATGCTGAGCACCTGAGGGGTCTCTGAAGTAAGATAGCCCGCATCATTCGTCAAATCGCTCATATTGGTCGGGATAGTAGGCTTGTTGGTCAGGTCGTTATAATCGCTGCTGAAGCCGGCAGGCAACACTGCAAAGCCGCCATCTGATAAATAGATTGTATCATTACTGATACTGAGCACCTGAGGGGTTTCTGAGGTAAGATAGCCCGCATCATTCGTCAGATCGCTCATATTCGTCGGGATCGTAGGCTTGTTGGTCAGGTCGTTATAGCCGCCACTGAAGCCGGCAGGCTACACTGCAAAGCCGCCATCTGACAGGTAGATCGTATCATTACTGATGCTGAGCACCTGAGGAGTTTCCGTCGTGATATAGCCCGCATCATTCGTCAGATCGCTCATATTCGTCGGGATCGTAGGCTTATTGGTCAGGTCGTTATAATCTCCGCTGAAGCCGGCAGGCAACACTGCAAAACCGCCATCTGATAAATAGATCGTATCATTACTGATGCTGAGCACCTGAGGGGTCTCTGAAGTAAGATAGCCAGCATCATTCGTCAGATCACTCATATTCGTCGGGATTGTAGGCTTGTTGGTCAGGTCGTTATAATCTCCGCTGAAGCCGGCAGGCAACACTGCAAAGCCGCCATCTGATAAATAGATCGTATCATTACTGATGCTCAACACCTGAGGAGTCTCTGAAGTAAGATAGCCCGCATCGTTGGTAAATTCACTCACATTAGTGGGAACCACCACTCCAGAAGGCAGTTTCACAAAGCCGCCATCTGACAGATAGATTGTATCGTTACTGATACTGAGCACCTGAGGGGTCTCTGAAGTAAGATAGCCCGCATCGTTCGTAAACTCACTCACATTAGTGGGAACCACCACTCCAGAAGGCAGTTTCACAAAGCCTCCATCCGACAGATAGATTGTATCATTACTGATGCTGAGCACCTGAGGGGTTTCTGAAGTAAGATAGCCCGCATCATTCGTAAACTCACTTACGTTGGTAGGAACCACCACTCCAGAAGGCAGTTTCACAAAGCCGCCATCTGACAGATAGATTGTATCATTACTGATGCTCAACACCTGAGGGGTTTCTGAGGTAAGATAGCCCGCATCGTTCGTAAACTCACTTACGTTGGTAGGAATGTCGGAACTGGTGATATAGCCCGCATCGTTGGTAAATTCACTTACATTAGTAGGAACCAACACTCCAGAAGGCAGTTTCACAAAGCCGCCATCTGACAAATAGATCGTATCATTACTGATACTGAGCACCTGAGGGGTCTCTGAGGTAAGATAGCCCGCATCGTTCGAAAACTCACTTACGTTGGTAGGAACCACCACTCCAGAAGGCAGTTTCACAAAGCCGCCATCTGACAAATAGATTGTATCGTTACTGATACTGAGCACCTGAGGAGTCTCTGAGGTAAGATAGCCTGCATCATTCGTCAGATCGCTCATATTGGTCGGGATT
>JAZUFZ010000034.1:0-3108 GCA_045640985.1 Bacteroidales bacterium | reverse complement strand
TAGCTTTCTCTCACGAATTCCTGCAATATCATATCAGCGAGATCATCAGGGATAAAGACATATTCCATTTTGCTTAGAGCAGCCATTTGCTTTGCATATTCTACCTTTGCTTGTGTAGATGGAGCACTCATTAAATGACGTCCCTTGATTTCAACGATATAGAATTTGCCATCCTTATCTTCAACCAAAAAATCGGGGTAATAAGAACGGAGTGAATGAGATTCTGGATCAATATAGTGAACGTAGAAATTTGACTGTCCATTGGTCAGCATACCCGTAAACCAAATGTGCTTGATTTCATTGTTGCCGACAAGGTTTCTAATGAAGAAATCTTTTTCGGAATTTGAATCAAAGCCGTAGCCCGACAAATCAAAGCTCTTTTTGTTACCCGATTCCGTTTGGTTAAATGCGCAATATTTCGCAGAAGAGTCGGAGATAAACATTTCATCGCTAAAGTGCATTGTATAATACGCTGCTTCTGGACCGGCTCCATTTTGTGGAGGATCTTTTACGATGTACTTTACAACTTCCCTAACTTCACCAGGTTCATACTTCACAGAATAAAGCTGTTCAAACAACTTTGGTATCACAAAGTCGTAAAGAATTTCATTCGCGTAATTCACTTTTTCTAAAATCGCATCCATCCCATCAGAAGACTTTTCAATCAACTCACGGATTTCCGAAGGCGAAAAAAGAATTCCATCTTTTTCATGCTGAGTCAAGTAAAGAGAAAGTTCAGCAACAAGACTGTAAGCCGTAAACTTACGATCTACCGTACTGGTAATTTCTTTACGAATTGTAGCTGAATCAATGTTTCGAAGAGAATGTTTACCTTCCGTTTTGCGATACTTTTCAAAATCAAACGTCTCATCAAAAATCGTATAAGCACCGACTTTTTTCGGTTCCACCTTGAAAGTTGAAATTTGTTCCATCATCTTGACAGGGACTTTCTTGCGTACAAAAATCCGACGTTCCTTGGTCGGCTCCGCATTTTTCCGAGTCAAATCAGAAACAGACATTCTAAAATTACTTTCCAGTTCCTTCTGGAGGATTTCAAGATTTTCGGCCGAGAGGAAAACATTTCCTCGCTGTTGCATATCCGTTATGGAACGGAGACAACGCATAGTTGCCTGCAAAACGAAGATTGTACTTTTAGGTTCACGATAAAGAGCTACAGAAAAGAGAGAACGACAATTCCAGCCTTCCTTACCCTTACCCACCAACAGAATAAACTGCTTTTCCGAGGTTGGTGTATCAAGAAGTCTAAATTCACGCAAGTCATCAGACTTGGTAATTTTTTCATCTCCAACATTCACTAAAATAGAATCCAGAGAAATATCGTTACTGATAAGAGCCTTTTCAACAGCAGGTTTTAACTCATTGGTAAGTTCATCAACAGTATTTGCAAAAAAAGCCATCTTAGGCAGCATACCCTCGTAGCGTTTAAAATGCTTTTTATTTCCACGATGAATTTCTACAAACTCATCAATGGTTCGCTGAATAAAAGTTCCACTCTTGACATTCTTAAAATCTTTAACCTCAACCTCTTTCAAATAACGATTATCTATGGCACTGCGGAGACCGTACTCATAAACAACTTCTGGCATAATCTGGTTATCAACATAGGGCGTTCCTGTAAAGTTATAACAGGCAACCACCTTAGACCCGGACCGTTCCAATTCCTTAGCCAAATTATCAATAGTCAAACGTAAGCTAGTCTCTTTACTGCGATCAAGCATATCACTTTTCAGTGACTTACCAAAAGCATGGTGAGCTTCATCCACATAGATACCCAACTGTTTTAATCGGGTAATTTTAATATAGCGTTGGTTTGCAGTCAATTCTGTTTCATCAATCTGGTACAAATCTGCATTTGGGTCATTTTCCATTGCAGCGTTCCAGTTGTCTTTAAATAGTTGGATACTGGCGGAATCATCTTTATGACGTTTGTGAAGAATGATTTTTTGACTTGTGGAAATGATGACATTGAAATCAGAGCCGTCCATTGTTGAAAGGCTAATTCCGTCATCTTCAAGAAAATGAAACTTCAAAATTGAGTCCAGCACGTTAGCATATTCAGGTGCAAAAATTTTGGACTTGTCAAAAGTCTGGATTTCTTTCAAAGATTGAAGAACCGTTGTATCCGGGGCAAGAACAAGAACGTTATGGCAAAAGCGTTCATCTTTAGGATATTTCTTTGCTAACAGAAACTCATAGAAAATGCAAAGAGCCATTAAAATAGTCTTGCCCGTTCCCATAGTCAAGGAGAAAATGTAATTAGAATAACCCTGTCTCAGATTTTCAAACTGTTGAATGGCGGGGCCAATTACAGCGGCATCAGAAAGTTTCCTGTGAGCTTCTTCCTCCGCAAAAAGGTCCTGGGCGCCAGATTCCAACGTGGTATCTTTTAAGCAAAACTTACCTTCGTCATGACACCAATCATCGAACAAATCTGATAAACGAGGATTATTCAGATATTCCTTAAGGAACACATAAATTTCAAAAGCTTCATACTGAGGCTTGCGAAGGAATGCTCCTGGATTTTCGGGATTGGCGTGAGAAAGGATTCTCTTGGTTAAATCCTTATACTCAGCCTTAATCATTGATTTATTTGCCGAATAGAAATTCCAGAGGTATTTGTAAAATGGAACCTCTACAGATTTTTGCTTTTTAGCCATTTTCTACCTCAAAGGAGCCTTCCCAACTTTCACTGAGCAAATCCGTGATCTTTACGTGAATGGTTCCGGCATCTTCTGGAATTGAATATTCGCCCTTCACCATTTCATTCTTTTCAGGAATGTCTGTCGTTGCCGGGCTAAAGGTGACACCATCATAATTCCAGTCAATCATAATGGAATCCACAAGTTCCTTCCAATCTTCAACATCTTGGCTCTCGATGCTCAGTTTTTGCAGAAGATTCATGGGATAAAATTCCTTGACGGTGAGCTTATCCTTTGTAATCTTGATTTTAGCATCGGCATCGCGCTTGAAGGTCAAATCCTTTTTGTCGCGGAGGATGTCGACTATTTCGAGATCCACCTTGAAACCCATTTTCTGCATTTCTTCAAGGAACATCGCCTTCAGATTAGGATCGTGACCCATACAGAC